>JBLIMK010000022.1:0-36873 GCA_047638715.1 Verrucomicrobiales bacterium | reverse complement strand
GGTTCAACGCATACGCGAAGGCATCCATCACCGTCGCGGCAAGAGCGGCCATCTCGGCGAAATACCCTTCGAGCGCAGGCCGCAGCGATGGCATCGCTGCGGGCCAAAGGGTCGGGGCCCAAACATCGCGTTCGTCGGGATCCGTCATCTCATCGAGCGGCCGGGGCAACTCGCCCACCGGACCGACGTTGTATGTCTCCTTCAGGTCTGGAGAGCCCGAGCCGCCGATGGAGCGGCTGAGTGCTTCAGTCGAGAACGGCGTATAACCATAGGGGTAGGAAGGCTCCGGCTTGACCGCATCGAGCCGATCCGAAAGCGGCAGGTCGAAGAACTCCAGCGCAGCTTCATGGGCCCTCTCGATCACCCCGACGTCGACGCCATGTCCAACGACCGAGAAGAAACCCACATCTCGACACGCGATGTCGACGTCGGCTCCGATGGCCCGGCGGGCATCATCATCACCTGTGGCGAAGTTCGACAAATCGACTACCGGAACCGTCATGTGACTACTCCCCTGCCTGGTCGGCCCATTCTTCGAGGATCGGACGAGCGGTTCGCATAGCGTCGATCGCCGCTGGCACCCCGCAATATGGGCCAGCGTGCACCAGCGCCTCTTCGATCTCGTGGGGTTCAAGCCCATTGCGTAGGGCGCCCTTGATGTGAATCGCAAGCTCGTGCGGCCGATTCAGAGCGGTCAGCATTGCCAGGTTCAAGAGACTGCGATCTCGCAGCGAGAGCTGGTCACGAACCCACACGGTCCCCCATGCAAATCCCGCCACCATCTCCTGCAGAGCTGCTTGGGCCTCGGTCTTTGGCTCGCTCACAGCGTCGACGTACTCATCGCCGAGCACCTGGCGGCGTACCACCTGGCCGTTGGCGACCCGGTCGATCGGTCCTGTTGGTTCAAACGACATTTCGATCTCCGTCCATTGGTTCGAGCCGAACAGTACTCAGATTCGAGGCGCTGCATCGAAGCGACGAAATGGCTCGTCATACTGTTGGCATCGCGATCGGATCTCGGACATCCAACGTCGCAGAGGAGCACGACCATGCCAGTCGTTGGCATTGAGCGGACCAACACGATTCTCTATTGCGACAAATGGGAAGAGTCCGCGTCATTCTTTCGGGACATCCTCAAATTCGACGTCGCCTTTTCGAACGACTGGTTCATCGAGTTCGAGGTGGGAGATGGCAGTTTTCTCAGCATTGCAAACTCACTGCGAGCAACGGTTCCCTCAAGCGCTGGCGATGGCATCACGCTGAGCTGGCGCTGAGCCGACAGAAGTGCACGCGCGTTGGGGAGCCTCGGCATTCCATATCTTCGACCCGGAGGGGCACCGCATCGAGTTCTGGAGCGATAGCGGCGCCGCCATCACCGGTTGAGGCAATCGAACCGTTCGCCTCATGCCTGTGAGCGCCTTGACGTCGACACTGGGCTATGTCCACCAAGACCCCTCACATCGACAGATCATCAATCTTTGAAGCGGCACCGGTCGAGCGTCGATATGACCTCGACGCGCTGCGCGGTTTCGCGATGTTGTTGGGCATTGCGTTGCACGCTGCGATCGCCTTCGTCCCATACCGATCGGACAGTCAAACTGGCGCCGCACTGTCATGGGGATTCTTCGAATTCGTCCACGGCTTCCGCATGCCTATCTTCTTCATCCTGAGCGGCTACTTCACCACAATGTTGTGGCAACGACGGGGGCTGGGTGGCGTGCTGAGCCACCGCCTCAAGCGCATTGGATTACCCCTCCTCGCTGGTGTCGTGACAATCGTCCCGCTCGTCCGACTCGCCTTCACGGCAGCCGATTCGATCGCTGGAAACAGCGCAGCGACTCGACCGTCGGGGTTCGGCTTCTCCCACCTGTGGTTCTTGTGGTTCTTGGCGTTGATGGTCGTTGGATTCGCAGCAACGGTCACCGTGCTCGACCGGGCTCGTTCCATTCGTGTTTTGGCCTGGTCCACATCACCTCGGGTCGCGACACTTGCGTTGGTCGCTCTGCCGCTCCTGACCGTTGTGCCGGCGAGTCGAATGGTCGACGAACTCTTTGGAGCCGACTACTCGGACACACTCGTCCCGAACGACGGAGTCCTGTCGTATTACTTGTGCTTCTTCACCTTTGGCGCACTTCTGTTCGGTCGTCACGATCGCAACGGCACTCCGCTCATCGATGCATTTGGACGGTTCTGGCTGGCACAACTCGCCATTGCCTCGTTTGTGCTCTTTCCTCTAGGACGAAGTTTGATGTCCGAACACTGGACGGCGTCGGCCGCCGTGCAGGTCGCGTTCGCCTGGATGATGAGCTTCGGCCTCCTGGGCGCATTCCGCTCCTTGCTAAACCGAAAGAGCGCCCTCGTCGCCTGGCTGTCGGACGCGTCGTACTGGATGTACCTCGCGCACCTCCCGATGGTCATTGTTCTGCAAGCAATCGCTAGCCGGATGGGGCTCCCACCGATCGTTGCGGTCCCCGTCATCTTCGTGACGGCAACATCGTTTCTGATGCTCTCGTATCAGAGGTTCGTTCGGTACAGCCCCATCGGCACGATGCTCAATGGCAAACGTCTCAAGCTAGATGACTAACGGTCGCTAGCGCAGACTCCACGGACCACCGAGCTGGTCGAGGTCGGCGGCTAGCTCAGCAAGATCGACGTTGACCGATGCCAATTCGGGGGCGACCACATCGAAGGCTTCTCTCGCCACAGCGATGCTGACCCTTTGCGTCTGTGTCGGTGGCGCCGTCGTATCCCAATGACTTCCCGCAACCCTCTCGACCAACGACCGGGGCGATGGATGGTCCGTTTCAGCGAGTTTCTCTCGCACCGGATCGCCACCGAAGGTGGTCGCGAGATCTTCGAGACGGTCGTGGATCAGCGCGAGGCGAGCAAAGAGCGCCGCCGAGTCGGAGGTGGTCGTGATTCCGGCCCGCAGATGACGAACGCGAAGACGCGCGAGGTCGAGCTGCTTCGCGGTACCGCCGACCTCGCGAGCAAGTTGTGAGGTCGCCAAGCGAAATTCGGTTGCTTCATCGGTGCCGATGTGAGCGTCCACCGCAGGTGTGGGTATGACGGAGAAGCTCTCTGGTCCAGCGAGGACCTCCACTCCGGCGCTTGTCAGGTGCACGAGTTCGACGGTGTATTTGCCCGGTGTGGTGAGAGCGCCTTGGGGCGGTGTTGCCCACGGCGGAGTGAAGCCAGGTGTATCGAGCATGACCGGATCTGGGGCGAGGTATCGCAGGTCCCATGTCGCTCGGTGTATACCGCTTGTCGTTTCGACAGGAAGTGAGCGGATGGGTTCGCCACCATCGTCTCTCACGACGAGCAGCACCGCTGGATCCGTATCCCGATGCTCGGCGGACAGCACATCCCACCCCGGGAAAGGTATGTGGGCGTTCGATTCAGCGAGCGTTTTCTCCACGCCAAGTCGAGCCTGTTTCATCGTCTGGATGTCGGAGCTCAGGTGATAGGTAAAGGTCGCGCCGAGCGGAGGGTTCGGCGCTCGGAATGCGGTCGACCCAAGCGTTGGTTGGTCGACGGACTGCATGGGCCTGAATGGGATATACCACCAGGCGTCGCGCACGGGGAACAGCATCGAAGGACGCTCGAGCGCTTCCTCGGTGATCTCGCGAAGCGGGCTGTAGTCGTCCAGGACGTAGAGGCCGCGTCCAAAACTCGCGCACACGAGGTCATCGTCTCGACGCTGAAGGGCGAGGTCACGAAAGGAGATCGTCGGGACGCCGTTCGACAATTTGTGCCAATGTTCGCCTCGATCAATGCTGACGTGGACACCATGCTCAGCTCCGACGAAGAGCAGGTCCTCTTTCACATGGTCCTGTTCGATCGACCAGAGAATGCTCTGCTCCGGGAGATCACCGACGATCGACCGCCATGTGCGCCCCCGGTCAAGGCTTTCGTACATTCGAGGGACGAAGTCACCGCTCTTGTGGTCGTCCGCAACGACGATCACTGCGTCGGGGTCGTGGCGAGAAGCTTCGATGTCGTTGATGAACGCGACTTCGGGGAGGCCCTGTGGGCGCGTTGCCTTTCGCCATGTCGCACCCCCGTCTTCGCTAACGTGGATGAGTCCGTCATCGGTTCCGACGTAGAGCAGTCCCTCGATGATGGTCGACTCCATGAACGCTGAGATGGTGCAGTACTGCGACATCGCGCCGTTGTCGTAGAGCGAGTCGACACCGACGACCCGGTCGCCGGCCGCGAGTTCGTATCGATTCTGGTCGGTCGTGAGATCCGGACTGATCGGGGTCCACGAGTCGCCCCGATTCTCACTGCGCCAAACCCGTTGCGAAGCCACGTAGACGCGATCGGAGCGATGCGGGCTGATCACGATCGGCGTGTCCCAATTCCAGCGCTCGGGCGGATCGTCTAGGCCCGGCTGTGGCTGGATATCGGTCAGCTCCATCGTGCGACGGTCGTGGCGCATCACATTGCCGATTTGCCATTCCATGTAGCTGATCTGGTTGTCGGAGGGGTCGAACGCCACGTTGTAACCGTCGGCGCCGAGTGGAACGAACCAATCCTGATTTCGCACGCCGTCGACGTTGGACGTGCGCGATGGACCGTAAATCGTGCCGAGGTCTTGTGCCCCACCAAGGATGTTCGCGAACGGCAGCGAGTCGTCGACAGCCACTCGGTAGAACTGCGAAATTGGCAGGTTCGACACGTGGCGCCACGCACCCCCATCATCGAAGGACTCATACAGGCCAGCGTCGGTACCCACGATGAGGTGCTCGGCATCGGCGGGGTCGATCCAGATGACGTGATTGTCGCTGTGCTTCTGCTTGCCGCTTTCCATGTTTCTGAATGTTGTGCCTCCATCGGCGGTCACGTGGATGAACACGTCCGCTGTATAGACACGCTCTGGGTTGGTCGGCGACGCGAAGATCTTCTGGTAGTAGTGCGGACCTGTGCCGCCCGACAGGTACCCGCTTCGCCGCTCCCAAGTGCGACCCCGGTTGACGGATCGGTAGAAACCGCGCTCCTTGGGATCAGCTGCTTCGATCGTGGCGTAGACCAGCGCTGGCGCCGCTGCGGTTGTGGCGAGGCCGATGCGGCCCATCTCGCCTTTCGGTAGTCCCTTCGACGCCTCGCTCCAAGTGACTCCGGCATCGGTTGAGTAATGGATCCCCGACCCTGGTCCGCCTCCGACGAACGACCAGACGCGACGACGCCGCTGATAGGTCGCCACCGTGATGAGATCGGCGTCGTCAGGCGCAAAAACGGCGCTCGTTATGCCGGTATCGTCATCGACGAAAAGGACGCGTTCCCACGATTGGCCGCCGTCCGCCGTTTTGTAGAGACCCCGTTCGCCGCCCGACGACCACAACGGGCCCTCCGCCGCCACATAAACAACGTCGCTGTTCCGCGGATCGATGAGAATGTCGCTGATGTGCTCGGAACGCCCAAGTCCCATCTGGTTCCAGGTCTGGCCGCCGTCGATGGAGCGATAGACGCCGTCGCCCCAGGCGACGTGGCGCCCGTTGACCGATTCGCCGGTGCCCACCCAGATGATCTCAGGATGTGACGGGTCGATGCGAACACACCCGATCGAGTACGAAGGTTGATCGTCGAACAGGGGCTCCCACGTAATGCCTGCGTTGGTTGTTCGCCAGACTCCTCCGGAACCAGCAGCCACATACCAAGTGCTCGGATGCAGTGGATGAATGGCGATGTCCACGATCCTCCCGCCCATGAAGGCTGGGCCGATGCCGCGCATCGGGAGCCCGGCGATCGCGGCGGCGATTGGCCTGGGTTCTTCCGGTGGCGTCTTGTCCGCGACGTTGTGTGGCATCGGCCAAAGCTAGAGCATGGTTGGGCGTCGCTGAACTGGAAAAATCACGGCAGAGTAGATGGATGAGCCCGAACATCCCACGAGTCATCTCGATCCCCCACGGTGGGGGCCCAATGCCCCTCATGGGCGATCCGTCCCACGACCGTATGGTCGAGTACTTGCGAGGTTCGGAGAGCTCCCTGGGTCGACCCGAGGCAATCGTGCTCGTGAGCGCACATTGGGAATGCGATCGGCCGACGCTGACGTCGGGCGCAGCACCCGGCCTCCTCTACGACTACGGCGGCTTCCCCGACGAAATGTACGAGCTCGAATATCCAGCACAGGGAAACCCTGCACTTGCCGCCGACGTCGCTGGTCTTCTCACCCAGGCCGGGTTCGATCCCCAGCTCGATCCCGATCGTGACTTCGATCACGGTGTCTTCGTGCCTTTGCTTCTTATGTACCCGGACGCATCGATCCCCGTCGTGCAACTCTCTCTCCTGAACAGCCTCGACGCCGGGGCCCATATCGACATGGGCGCAGCGCTCAAGCCTCTCGCCGAACGTGATGTGCTCGTCCTGGGCTCAGGTTTCACCTTTCACAACATGAATGCGTTCGGTCCAGGCCACGACGCATCCGCAGGCGACCCGGAGAACGAGGCCTTCGAGGCGTGGTTGCGCTCGACCTGCACGGACGAGAGCATCGCCGAGACGGATCGCCGCGAAGCGCTGATCGACTGGAGTTCGGCTCCCGGAGCGCTCTGGTGTCACCCTCGAGAGGAACATCTTCTCCCTCTCCACGTGTGTTACGGAGCCGGCGGGGGCCCTGCGTCTGTGTCGTTTGACGACATGGTTCTCGGAAAACGGTCGAGCGGCTATTCCTGGTAGCTCGCCGACCAGAATCAGCCCGTGAAGCCCGCTTCTTTGTGTGATCCGTCGCAGAGGGGTTTGTTCGCTGAATGTCCACAGCGGCACAACGTCACCCGGTTGCGCACCTCGACGGCAGCCCCATCAGCCCGCTCGATCGGAACGCCACCGCTGACCCAGATTGGGCCGTCGGGGATAATACCGACTTCAGCGGGGAAACTGGGCTCGACGGCGACACCATCGACCTCATAGGTAAGCGCGCCCGACGGGCACCGCTCGACCATCGCCATGACCTGAGCTCGAATCTGGGTGTCTTCGGTATCGCCGGCCATCTTCCAGACGTTCGAAACCTGGTTCCCACAAAAGCCAGCGTGCACGCACGTCCCTCGATCGTCGAATACCTCGATACCGGTTCCCGGATAACTCTTCCGACGCTCTTCGTAAGATTCGCCGGGGGCGCTTTCGGTTCCATCGAATTCAACTTTTGAGTGCGATCCATCGCAGAACGGCTTTTTCGACGATTCGCCGCAGCGGCAGAGTGCGTAGGTGGCTCGTGTCTCTTCGGGGGCTCCAGTGCGCCACGTCAGAGGTTCTCCGTGCTCGGACATGACCGGCTCTTTGTGCCGCAGAGGAACCGAGCCTGAGACCATGATTGGGCCGTTCGCCTTTACGGTGATCTTTGCGTCGTGATCTGCCATTTGGAGCTCCTCGAGTGGCTTGTTCGCTCAACGCTACTCAAAAAGTCCAGGTGGGTAAGCTGCGGCTATGGCTCGACGCTCGCCGCACTACGCGTGGGTCATCCTCACCGTTACTTTTCTGGGTCTGCTCATGGCGCAGGGTGTCCGGCTCGCGTTCGGCGCCTTCGTCGAGCCGTGGGAGGACACGTTCGAGATATCCCGCGGAACGGTCACGCTCGTTTCACTCGTGAGCTTCCTCGTCTATGGGGCGTTGCAACCGTTGATCGGGAAGTTTGCCGAGAGGTTCGACATTTCGCGAATGTTCGCATTCGGCATGCTCGTGACTTCCGGTGGGCTTGTCCTCAGCGCAATTTCAAGGTCGCCTGTCGCGCTCATTGGCGCGTATGGCGTCTTTACATCGGTTGGCTTTGGAATTGCCTCGAGCGTGCTGGGCTCGGTGCTGATCGCCAGGTGGTTCACCGAGAAACGAGGCATGGCCTTCGGCATCTTTGAGGCAGGCTCAGGCGCTGGGCAGCTCGTGCTCGTTCCCGCGTCGCTGTGGTTGGTCAAGGCGGTCGGGTGGGAAACCACCTTCTGGATTTTCGCTGGCATCCTCGCGTTCGTCCTCGCCCCGATGACACTGCTGCTCCTGCGCAACCATCCCGAAGACCATGGTCTGGAGCCGCTCGGCGGACCCGACCCCAACGCCGCCGATCTGGCACGGTCAGGTGACGAACGGTCGCTGTATGGCCGTAGAGAGTTCTGGTACCTCGTCATCCCCTTTTTCGTGTGCGGTATCACGACCACAGGAATGATCGACACTCACCTCATTGCTTTCAGTCACGACCATGGCAACGGCGACGCGGTGACCAGCGTCGCCGTCGGCAGCCTCGCGCTCTTCAACATCATCGGCACCGCGACGAGCGGCTTCCTGGTCGACACCTACGACCCACGTCGAATTCTCGGATGGTTGTATGCGGTACGTGCCGTCTCGTTGGTGATGGTCATCTTCTTGAACCAGGGTCTCTGGCTCGTGCAATTCGGGGTGCTCTTCGGCCTCGTCGATTTCGCGACGGTAGCCCCTACCCAAACGCTCGTTTCCCGCTACTTCGGGCCGAAGTCGATGGGATACGTCTTTGGGTTGATTCTGGCGAGTCATCAGGTCGGATCGGCGCTGGGCTCCTACCTCCCCGGCCTGCTGCACGACGCCACAGGGAGCTACACGATCGCCTTCGTAATGGCCGCGCTCACACTCATCGTTGCGACCACGTTCTCGTTCCGGCTACCGCCGACACCAACAGGGTCGAGTTCGAAGACCAAGGATCGCGTGCCGGTTTGAACCTCTGAGAACACGGTGGGAATCGTGTCTGTTGTTCCACGGTTAGAACCACCATGACAGCCCTTCGAATCGAACCGAACCCCAAGTGGATCCGCGGCATGATCAACGAGCTTCCCGGGCGTGTGAAGGTCGACTGGAATGCCGTCGAGACATGGCTCGAAGAAGATGTCGAGGTCATCATTCATCCACGCGACCCATACCGCCGTGTCGACGTCCATCCCTCGTCGCGACACGTCGCGGTGCGGATTGATGGCGCCACGGTCGCAGATTCACATTCACCGACCCTCCTGCTCGAAACCGGACTCCCTACCCGCTACTACCTTCCGCGCTCGGACGTAAAGATGGACCTCTTGACACCGACGGACACGTCGAGCGGTGCCCGTACAAGGGGATCTCACGGTATTGGAACGTGACCGTCGACGGAGTCGAACACAGCGATGTGGCCTGGGGATACGACAATCCGCTACCGGAATCGACATTGGTCAAGGGACTTATGTGCTTCTACAACGAGAAGGTCGAACTCGAGATCGATGGTGTGGTCCTCGATCAGGTCGTGCCGAAGTTCAGCTAACAGCGGACGGTCACCACGGTTTCCACGCAATGCCGCTAACATAATTAGCTGCTTCGACAGTTCGCTGTCGTTGGGTTCGCAGGCAGGCATCGGTTCTACCCGTCAACGTGAGCCACCTCCCTCAAGTGCCCGAATCAAGTTCGGGCTTCAACGAACCCAAAACCCGCGCCGCCGGCCTTGCCGCGGCGCCAAAGGAAATTCCCCCTAATGACGAAATCATTTGCCCAGCTGGGCCTCCCCAGCGCAATCTGTGACGCGCTCGAAGAACGAGGCATCACAGATCCATTCGAAATTCAAGCCGCCACGATCGAAGACGCCCTCGCTGGACGCGATGTTTGCGGCCGAGCCCCAACCGGATCGGGCAAAACGCTCGCGTTCGGCCTCCCACTCGTCGCCACGGTCGAGCGAGCCACTCCAAAGTTTCCACGAGCCCTCATTTTGGCTCCCACGAGAGAGCTCGCCGATCAAATCCATGTCGAGCTCGCATCGTTCTCCGGAAAGGTCCGAGTCGGAGTCGTCTACGGCGGCGTCGGCTACGGCCCACAGTTGAACCTGCTTCGCAAAGGCGTCGATATTCTCGTCGCTTGCCCGGGTCGTCTCGAAGACCTGATCGAGCGAGGCGACGTGTCGCTGCGCGACGTCTCCCAGATCGTGCTCGATGAAGCCGACCGTATGGCCGACATGGGCTTCATGCCAGCCGTTCGTCGAATCCTCGGCCAGACCGCAAAGAAGCGCCAAACGGTGCTCTTTTCGGCAACCCTCGACGGCGACGTTGCCAAGCTCACACGCGACTACCAGAACAACCCGGTACGTCACGAGGTTGGCGAAGAAACGCCCGACATCACCTCTGCGAGCCACATCTTCTGGAAGTCGCAGAAGGAAGACCGCACCGCGCTCACGACCGAAGCAATCAATGCCGTCTGGCCAGCAATCGTCTTCTCCCGCACCCGTCACGGCGCCGACAGAATCGCCAAGCAACTCGATCGCGCCGGCGTGAAAGCTGCCGCAATTCACGGTGGCCGGAGCCAGAGCCAACGCACCCGAGCACTCGCAGACTTCTCCGAGAACCGGGTGCAGGCACTCATCGCAACCGATGTGGCTGCCCGAGGCATCCACGTCGATGGTGTCGCGCTCGTCGTCCACTACGACCCGCCGGAAGACTTCAAGACCTACGTCCACCGTTCAGGTCGAACAGCTCGCGCCGGTGAAGGTGGCGTTGTCGTATCCCTGATCCAAGGCGATCAGCGCAAGGACATGGGTAAGGTTCAGCGCCAAATCGGGCTCGATGAACCACTCACCGATCCCGACGTCAAGAAGATGAAGTCGCTCTCACCAGCGGCAGAACTTACCCTCGCTCCCCCACGCCCCGGCCAGCAACAACCACAGGGCAATGGTGGCGGCAACGGGAGACGTTCAGGCAGCGGCCGAGGCCACGGTAAGAACGGAAGCCGGAAGCGTTCGAACGGCAACGGCAACGGCCAGTCGAAGCACGGTGGCGGCAACCGCCAAGGAAACGGCCACAAAGGATCTAGTGGGCAGAAGTCCTCTAGCGGATCCGGCCGTTCCGGGGGTTCGAGCAACGGCGGGCAACGCTCCAGCGGTGGACGTCAGAACGCCCGCTAGCACGGCCTGAAGTTCGGCTTCGTGGCTCACGCCACGCCCTAGGGTGGCCCCATCACGATCTCGGGTGGAGCTCATGCACAACTACCGCGCTGAAACGAACGAACTCGCGAATTCGGTCATCGACTACGCGCTCACTCGAATCCGCATGGACCCACCGCCACTCGATGGGCCGCGCACCGCCGACGAGCTCGCGCGAATAGCGGGTGCGACAATCACCGAAGAAGGACTCGGCGGAGCTGAAGCTCTGCGTATCTTCGGAGATGTTCTTGCCCCAGCGACGATCTCGGTCGACCATCCACGATTCTTGTCTTTCGTACCGGCCGCGCCAACCGAGGCGTCGATCCTGGCCGACCTGATCGTTGGCGCCAGCTCGATTTATGGCGGGAGCTGGCTCGAGGGAGCAGGCGCGGTTCACGCAGAGAACGAAGCACTGCGATTTCTCGCGGACGAGATCGGCATGCCCGAAACCGCTGGCGGTGTCTTCGTGAGCGGGGGAACCGCTGGAAATCTCTCAGCTCTCGTCGCGGCTCGCGATGCTGCGAAGCAAGAGCGAGGCCGGCCAGCCGGACGGTGGTTGGTGGCGACGTCCGAGGAAGCCCACTCGAGCATCCGGTCCGCCGCCGACGTCATGGATATCGATGTTCTCGCAATTCCCACCGGCGATGATCGCCGACTCACAGGGAAACGGCTCGCCGAGACACTCTCGACCCTCTCAGCCAAAGCCCGCGAAGGTCTGTTCGCAGTGGTCGTGACCAGTGGCACCACGAACCTAGGAATCGTCGATGACATTGCCGGTATCGCCGATATCTGTGGGGAAAACGACCTGTGGCTTCATGTCGATGGTGCCTATGGCGGAGCCGCGATCCTGGTTGCCGAAATTCGGCACCTCTTCGATGGCGTGGAGCGTGCTGACAGTTTCATCGTCGACCCGCACAAGTGGCTCTTCGCCCCATTCGATTCTTGCGCTCTGCTTTATCGGGAGCCGGGCATCGCGGCCAAGGCACACACCCAACATGCTGAATACCTCGATGTCCTTGCCGACGAGCGAAGCCCGAGCGACCTTGCCCACCACCTCACTCGCCGAGCGCGTGGTGTGCCCTTCTGGTTCTCGCTGGCCACACATGGAGCGGGCGCCTACCGCGAAGCGGTGGCGATCGGCCTCGAACGTGCCATTCAGGCAAAGGCATTGATTCGGGAGCACCCCGATCTCGAACTCGTCGAACCCTGCGGCCTTTCGGTCGTCGCATTTCGACGGGTCGGTTGGGCGCCCAAAGACTATTCCGAGTGGTCGGATCAGATCTTGCGCCGCGGCCTCGCGTTCGTGACCCCGAGCAAGGTCGATGGCGAGACCGTCCTCCGATTCTGCTTCATCAATCCTCGAACCACCGTGGAAGACATCGAACTCATTCTCTCGACGCTCGATAGTTGAGCGCCGACCGGTTTGGCTGGCTCAAAACCTCCATTTATGGTCAGAACAGATGACGAGCATCGAGAGCCAATGACAAACACAGACTCCCAGCACACGATTCGCCCTGTAGGCCAGCCGGCTGCATGGTTGGGTGCCGATCTTGTAGGCGAGTCCAGGTGGATCCATCACTTCGACGATGCCGAGATAGCGGAGATCGAAGAGGCCTTGTCGTCTGCCGAACACAGTGGAAAGTCGCTCGACGAGATCCAGATCGCCGATTTTTCGTTGCCGTCGGTGTCCAACGTTCTCGCCGAGATGCGGACCGAGCTCGAGGAAGGAACTGGGATCAAGCTCCTTCGTGGTTTTCCATCCTCCCGATTCACGCCCCACCAACTCCGGCTCGTGTATTGGGGCCTCGGGCTTCACGTCGGAGCGGCCGTCTCTCAGAGCAGCCGCAATGACTACCTCGGAGATGTACGCGATCTCAGGACGGGCTTGGACGGGCCAAACTTCCGCGGTTACACGTCCAACGGCGAACTGACATATCACTGCGACGCAGCCGACGTCACCGGTCTGTTTTGCCTGCATCCAGCCAAAGAGGGTGGACTAAGTCGAATCGTCAGCTCCGCGGCGATCCACGACGAGATTCTCAACACTCGCGCCGATCTCCTCGAAGTTCTTTACGAGCCGTATTGGTGGAGCATGCAAGGCAACGAACTTCCCGATTCTCCGCCGTTCTACACCCAGCCGATCTTTGCAATAGAAGACGGGTTCTTCGCCGCTCGATACACCCGAACCCATATTCGATCCGCCGAAGTTGAAGCCGAAACGAACCCAGCGATTCCAGCCCTCAGCTCACAACAGGCCGAGGCGCTCGCACTCATCGACGAGATCTCTGCGCGGCCCGAGTTTCACCTGACGATGATGTTCGAACCTGGCGACATGCAGTTTCTGAACAATCACCTCACGCTGCACACGAGAACATCGTTCGAGGATTTTCTCGAACCCGATCGGCGCCGCCATCTCCTCCGCCTCTGGCTCTCCCTGCCGAACGGCCGACCGCTTGCTGAGTCATTCCGGCCGTTCTTCGGCGACATCGACGCGGGTGCGGTACGCGGAGGGTTTCCGGGCCGAGGCGAACGACAGTTCACGACCCTGTAGGCAGCGGGGTGCTTGGGAACACCCTGATGATCTAGTCTGTCGCGGCACCAATCGGGGGATGCAATGGAGCGGCGATACCGAAGACCAGACACCACGTCGACGCAGTTCGACGCCGACCCGACTCGCTCTTTCACGCTGCCGGCCAACTATTACGTCGATCCCGGCGTGCTCGCTCAAGAGCGGGAGTCGATCTTTTGGAACAGCTGGGTTGTGATCGGTCATGCGTCCGATGTGAGCGAACCTGGCCAGTTCATCACGGCCGACGTCCTCGGACAACGAGTGTTCGCAATCCGCTCCCACGACGGCGAACTCCGAGCGTTCTTTAACGTCTGTATGCATCGTGGGCACACACTGCTCGAAGGCAGCGGATCGATCTCTCGCCTCATCACGTGCCCGTACCACGCCTGGGCGTACAACTCTTCGGGCGAACTCAAGGGCGCTCGGATGTCGGACCGGATGGACGAGTTCGACTATGACGACTTCCAGTTACCCGAAGTCGCCATCGAGGACTTCTGCGGATTCCTGTTCGTGAATCTGTCACCTGAGCCACCGTCGATGGACGAGTACTACCCCGGCGCACGAGAGGCGGTTCTCGACGTCCATCCCGATCCCAGCTCTCTCGAGCTGGTGGACGTGAGCACCTTCGACATCGCGGCGAATTGGAAAGCTGTGGGCGACAACCTGCTCGAGTGTTACCACTGCCATACCGCACATCCCGCCTTCGTCGACCTGATCGACATGGACACCTACCGAAACGATACGTTTGAGAACTGGTCCATCCAGGAGGGCACCGCTCGCGCGACCAACAGCACATACGACATCTCCACAGGCCCTCTGTCGTTCTCGTCGATCTTTCTGTGGCCAAACCTGTCGATTGGACGGCTACCGGGCCTCGAAGGACTTTTCCTCTTCCACTTCACACCCACCGGTCCCGAACAGACCTTGCAAACGCTCACGTCGTACGGGCCCGCTGGGGGCGAAAGCGCGGATACGGCGCAGGCGATCAAGTACTTCAACGAGGTGCTCGGGCCCGAGGACGTCGATCTGGTGCAGAACGTGCAGATCGGACTCAGATCGCTCGGGTATCACCAGGGACGTTTCATCTGCATTCCGGACCGCCCAGAAATCTCCGAGCATGCAGTGCACCACTTCCACACCATGGTGCTCGACGCCATCGGCTAGCCGCCGCCGGCTCGCCACTCGTGCGTTGATCTACAGTCCTGAGATATGGGCTCGGCTGATTTCACCAACTTGCCGGTCGTCGATCTGAGAGCTCGTGGGGCCGATGGCGATCACGTGCTCGCTGAGCAAATCGTCGATATCTGCCACAACGTGGGGTTCTTTATCCTCACGAACCACGGCATAGAAGCGTCGTTCATCGACGCCGTCTTCAGCTCGATGGAACACTTCTTTGCACTACCCGACAAAGAGAAGCTACGTATCGACAAGCGCTCGTCAGCACAATTTCGCGGTTGGGAAGGCGTCGGCACCGAACGGACGAACAACCGACCTGACGTTCGCGAGCAGATCGACTTCTGGACTGAGTGGCCAGAGCGTCATCTCGACGTCGACCCGCGTTATCTGCGACTCCTTGGGTCGAACCAGTGGATGCCCGATGAGATAGTTCCTGGCCAAAGGGCTGTCGTGCTCGAGTGGTTCGAGCAGCTCGGCAGGCTGGCCGATCGACTCCTTCGCCTGATCTCGATCGGCCTCGGGCTCGACGAGGACCATCTTCTTGGCTACTTCGGGGACGAACCGATGTCCTTGACCAAGCTGATCAGCTATCCGGCAACGCCAGTTGGTCAAGCGGGGGTCAATGCACACCATGACACGGGCTTCCTCACAATCCTTGCCGCCGGCACCACACCCGGTCTACAGGTGCAGAATCATTCCGGTAACTGGATCGATGTGCCCTGCATTGAAAATACCTTCGTTATCAACCTCGGCGAAATGCTCCAAGCGATGACCGGCAACTATCTCGTGGCAACTCCCCATCGAGTAATTACCGCAGCGCCGCGATTATCGGCCGGATACTTCCATGGGCCTCATCTCAAGGCCATCCTGGACCCGCTCCCGCTCCACCACCGATTTGTCGACGCTGTGCTCGCAAGCCCGCACCACACCGACGCTGGATTCATGGCCCAACGTGATGCGACCAACGCTGGCGTGGGCGACATGCAGAGTCAAACCACCGCCGACACCTACGGTCAGCAACTATGGAACTACTTCGCTCGCAGCTACCCCGAAAACATGTCGAGACATCATCATTAGCAACGAAAGACTGAACATCGACATACCGCCCGCCAGACGAGATCGTTCAGTCTCTGTCCAGGTTGGTCAGTCATTGTCGGTCAGGCCGGCTCCGGCACCAGCGATCCGGCTCGCCGCGGTCGCCGGCGCATAGACCCGGTGAGCGAACGCTTCTAATGCGGCCATAGTCGCTTCTCTGAGTTCGACGCGCTGACGTCTGACCGAATCGAGCGCGTCAACAACTTGAGACAAGCCCTGCTCCTGCGGTCTGATGACGACGCGGCACGGCTCGACTGGTTCATCACCGCTCACCGAGATCTTGGCCTCGGAAACCGCACACTCTCCGCCCTCCCACTCAATCACGTAGCCGCTGCGGGCCTCGCCAAGCGTTCGGGACAGAAACGGCGCCACGAACAACGGCTCGACCGTCGGGCCGAGGGACAACTCTCCACAGCCACCCAGGTCGGCTATCGACGTGCCGAGGCACACCGAACACAACGCAGGTCCGAGTGAAGTCCACCGAGCATCGGGCATCACGTCAGCAGTCGACATGCGATCGACCTGGCGAAGTAGGCGCACGACCATGTCCCCGGTGGGGAAGCCCGATTCGGCCAACCGCCGAGCGGAGAACGACGCCTCTTCGGTTAAACCCCAGCTATAACCAGCCCCTCGAAAGGCCTTTGCGACTAGCGCGCTGTACTCGCCGAGCGACAAATTCACGTGACCAACTGTTCGAGTGGGTAGGTCCAGCCGTCGGGATCCGCCGTTGCAAGTTCGTGCGGAAACGGCGCGCCACGAAACATGTTGATCCGAACCCATCGATCCGATCGTGGATCGAAATGTGTGGCACCGAAGAAACTGAGCTTCGCTCGCAGCATGTCGATCGGCAGCATCTTCGCATCGATCGTGTTGTCGCGAATCTCGGCATAGGGCGAGTCCTCGACCACGACGAGCCGCCGGGCCATGTGGCGGTGCTCGGGATGAGCCCGCAAGAACTCGGCCAACGTCCTGTCGTCGGCCCAGCCATCGAGGTCAGCGAACATGCGGGCGGCATCACGGCCAGGTTGAAGCGGTTGTTCGTAGTCGCCAACCGGCTCTTCGTGGCGTTCCCCGAGACGTGGTTCGAGTTTTTCCTCGGACACGTACCAGGCCCGGGCATCGGTCACCCTCGTCGACCAGTCGAGTTCGAGTGCCCAGTCGTAGTTCGCAGCCAGGCGCGCACGAACATGAGCGATCGAGCGCATTCCGTCGATCGTTGCGGGCGTGGATTCATCGGCATGCATGTGCTCTGCCAGGTCATCAACGAGATAGCCATAAGGCTCGAGCAACAAGGAGACCACGAGCTCCTGACCCTCGACGGACAGGTTCTCGTCAGTCCAACGGACGAGGTCGTCCCATGGTCGAGGTCCCGATGGCGGCCCCGACACGAGATGTGCATCGAGTAGATCGAGGTCGGCGTTGAGTAAGGCGAGCTTGGCCTGTTGAATCTCGTGCTCGGAGTGCCACGTGTCGACCGTCAACCGGGCCCGGCGAACGAATGCCAGAAAAGTCTCCATCTCGACGGCGGTTGGCGCTTCGACGGCTCGGACACGAGCGAGTGCTCCCTCACGTGCCGCAATCCAATTGTTGATCAGGCGAGGATGGGTTATCAAAAACGGGGCCATGCCAAGGCCGGTCGAGTTGCCAATTCCGAACCGCCGACGAAGCATCGGTTCGAGCGGGACGGCGTTCGGCGAGCGCAGCGCTGCCATGTGCTCGACCAAGTCCATGACGAAGGTACGAATGAGGTAGACAGTCAGCATCTCGGCTTGGAACGGCGCGAGTAGCTCGGGCCGATCGGCGATCGATTGACGATCGGCGGCACCGAATTTGCCACTTCCATAGACCGCCGTCGTCCGCATGACGTAGCCGACGTTTTCGATCGTTTCAGGGTCGGGCTGGTCTCCGTTCGCGAGTGCATCGACGACGGTGGAGAACAAACGGACTGAGCGGTTCGCTCTGGACAGCGTCAGTTCGGTTCCCGCTACGCGCCCGGTTTCTTGCAACGGAACGTTGGCGCGGAGGCGTTCGATATCGGCTGCGGACGGCACGCCGTCGTGTAGCGCAAAAGTCGCGTCCCAGGCGGTGGCGATTACTCGATCCGACCGCATTCCGTCTGGAAGATCGTGCGCGAACGCCACGAGCGTGTACGTGCGCTCAGGAGTCTTCGCGGAGTAAAGAGCGGTGCCGACACCACGATCGTCGATCTCGAAGAACGGACGGTCGAAGGCCCAGGCTTCCTGCTTCATCCGCCTCAGCAACGTTCGCATGAACGACAGACGACATTGATGGAACGACCCCATGCGGTCCAGTCGCATCACGACATCGGGTGACCGAAGTGCCACGACGTCCATTAGGTGCCGGCTTTCAGCGGACCGAAGTTCTCCGCGAAGAACCGGTACCAATTGTCTCCCATCAAGGCCCCGACCTCGGCTTCGTCGAACCCAACTGCGGCGAGTCCAACTTCGATATTGCCAAAGTCTTCGTTGGTCTCAAACCACGGCGGCTGAGGCGGAAAACCGGGAGCCGAGGCCGAGCCTTCCCCAAAGTCGCTGCCTTTGGTCCATCGGCCAACACGCATCCATTCGACGATGCTGTCGGGCTGGTTCTGAACCAGATCGCTCCCGAGGCCGAAGTGCGCAACGCCGTAGGTGGATACGGCGTCAGCGACCATTTGGCAGAAGCTCTCTACCGTGCATTCGGACTTGTCCTTGAGGTGATGGGGGTAGAGCGAGAATCCCATCATGCCTCCGTTCTCCGTTACTGCTTGGATGACGTCGTCGCGCTTGTTGCGAAGGGCTGCGTGCCATGCGTGCGGATTCGCGTGCGTGATTGCGATTGGACGCTCGGAGATCTCGGCAGCTTCGATCGTTGAGCGATCCGCGGAGTGGCTCATGTCGATGACCAGGCCAACGCGGTTCATCTCGCGAATCACCTCTTTGCCCATCCTGGTAATACCTGGATCCTCCGCCTCGTAGCAGCCGGTCGCAAGAAGCGATTGATTGTTGTAGCTGAGCTGCATGAAACGAGCGCCGAGCGTATGCAGTATCTCGACGAGGTCGATGTCGGCCTCGATCGGCGAGGGATTCTGGAATCCGAAGAAGATCGCGGTGCGGTCGGTCTCTCGCGCAAGATCGATATCGGCGGCAGTCCGGCCGAGGAGAATCAGATCAGAATAACGATCGAAGGAGCGATTCCACTTCGAGAATTCGGCGACGGTCTCTCGGAACGTCTCGTGGTACGCGATCGTGACGTGCACCGCGTCGACCTGACCGGAACGCATTTCGCGAAAGATGGATTCTGACCAGTTCGCGAACTGCAGACAATCGATTCGGTACATGGGCTGCAGCGTAGTTCTCGCGCTTGGCAAAGGCCGTTAGTGAGCGGCGGGAGCGTCTTGGGCATCACCATGAAACAGCGAAACCACGGCCACAACGATCGCGCCGACGGTCAGTCCGACCACCGCCGATAACGCGGTGTTGACCAGCCATGCCAAGAACCCACCGATTCCACCAACGTCGTGGACCGATTCCTCGAGATCGTGAACAATGTCGTAGGGCCAATCCCAGCCCAGCTCATGGGCGCCGACGATGAGGATGTGGCCGCCGACCCAGAGCATTGCTGCGGTGCCAATGACCGACAGCCACGTCAGCAGAACTGGCATCCCGGTGACCATGAGGCGTCCCACCTTTTGCGATGCCTCCGATTCGCGCCGGGCGAGCGCCAATCCAATGTCGTCCATCTTGACGATGAGACCGACCACGCCATACACAACGAGGGTGATGAACAGTGCAACGACGATCATGATGATCGCTCGCTGAACGAACGGTTCGTCGATGACCTCTTTGAGCGAGATGACCATGATCTCGGCCGAAAGAATGAAGTCGGTGCGCACCGCTCCTGCGATCGTTGCGGCCTCGGCGTCCGGACCTTGCATAACGACCGGGACATCGTGGTCGTGATCGTCGTTCTTGAGCTTGTGGTAAATCTTCTCCGCGCCTTCGAAGCACAGATAGGTTCCTCCGAGCATCAAGATGATCTCAACAACTTTTGGCGCAATGGCGCTCAATAAGAGTGCGGCGGGGAGAATGAAGAGGAGCTTGTTTCGCAACGAGCCCGTAGCGATCTTCTTGATTATCGGAAGCTCGCGATCGGCGGCCAAACCCTGCACGTATGCGGGCGTCACAGCAGTGTCGTCGACCACAACTCCGGCAGCCTTCGCACTGGCCCGAGCCGATGCCGCAGCAACATCGTCGATCGACGCCGCGGCCAGCTTCGCCAACGCGGCAATGTCATCGAGCAACCCGACTAACCCACCGGCCATCTCGCACCCTTCTCAGCACACATGAACAGCTGCTCAGGATAGTGTCGCTCGTCTCGCTCGGGACCGAGACGACGGCTTGCGCTTCTGCATCATCCACTCGGTCTAGGTTAGGAACCGGAGATGAGAGCAAGATGGATGTAGAACAGATTGCACGGCAAACAGACCGTCTCGTGTGGGCGGTGAGCGATGCTGTCCGCGCTCAGCGCGAGCAACTCCCAGCGTGCTCGGCCATCTCAGCGCCAACCTTCGGCGCCGGCATCAATTTGTTGTATTTCCAACACGACCTGACCGAATCCCTCATTCGTCGTCGCTTCATTTACCGTCCAGAGAACGCGCTGAAGGCCTTCGTCGACGACCTCTCGGACGGTGAATATTTCGTCAGAGACGGCGATCGATTGATTCCGACGGCTCAGCTTCGTCCCGTCGTCGATGAGGTGAACCTCGCCGTACGTTCTAGAGGACGCGAGTTCTGGCACGAGCATGAATCCGAAATGGTGGAGGCGTCCGCGATGTCTCGCGACGTGATCGACACCGGCGTCGACACCGATGGGCTGGTCGCCGTGGCCCAAGAAGCCGCAGAACCCGACGATTCATATCAGTGTTTCTGGCAGCGATTGTCGTTCCTTCGTCTTCTTCGAAACGAAGCCCATGTGAATGCATGGAGGCCGTTCGAGCTGCACCCGCGCGACGTCGAAGCGCTCACGGGTGCCTGGGCAGGTACTGCACTCCAGGCGCCGGTCGACTACTCGGACGACCTTGTGGAACGCGGCTATGTCGTCGACGGGTCGGTTACCAAAGATGGGCTCGCTGCGCGCCGAGCGATTGAAGATGCGACCGATGATGGTGTCCGAGCAGCCTTCGGTGTCATCGATGCGGCCCGATTCCTCGAGCTCGTCACACTTCTCCCGCCGTGGGCATAACAACCTCGATGTGGCGGCCAGAACGGCCGGTCGAGCTCATCGCTGGAACACCGACCGGAGGCGGGCAGGATCGAGCTGCGCGCGCCCTCGTCGAAGCACTCGACGAGGCTGCCGGCATTCCCATGAGCATCTCGAATGTCGCAGGTCGCGGCGGCGGAAACGCCTGGGACATTCTCGAGACCCGACCGGGCGACGGCCACACGCTCTCGATCAGCTCGCCCACGCTCATAACCAATCGAGTGACCGGCGAGTCTGACCTCCAGGTCGAGAACCTCACACCGATCGCCATGTTGTGCGCCGAATCGATCGTGTTCGCAGTGCCTGCGACCTCGCGGTTAGCGGACGTCCACGATCTCATCGATGCTCTCGCGTCCGACGACAAGCCGACGGTATCGCTCGCCACCGCTCGCGGCAATATCAACCACATCGCACTCGCGTATCTCTGCCGCCACGTCGATCTCGATCCAGGCGAGATCGAGATCTCCGTGTTCGACAGCGCTCCCAAAGCAATAGCCGATGCGGTCACCGGTCCGCATCGTGTGGCCGCGGTGTCAGCCGCATCGGTAGTTCCGGGCTTCACCGATGGTTCTTTGCGACCCCTCGGCGTGTCGGCACCAGTTCGTCTGGGCGAACCGCTCGCTGAGGTTCCGACCTTTACCGAGGCCGGAATCGACTGCACGATCGGAGTCTGGCGTGGCGTTGTTGGCCCGCCCCACCTCGATCCCGACGTCGTCTCCTTCTGGGCCGGGGCAATCGGCGCGGCGGTTAGCGCAACGAACTGGCAGCGATCACTGAAGCGACACGTTTGGTCGGACGCCTACATGGGTCCTGTCGAAACATCGACCTTTCTCCGTTCCGAAGACGACCGCTTGACGACAGCGCTGCGCGACTTCGGCCTCACCAGCTTCTGATCAACCGAGCACCCGGATCGGAGACCCGGCAATCCATGCGGCGATGTCTTCCACCACGTCGCTATAGAAGACCTCGTAGGTTTCTCGGGTCACATAGCCAATATGGGGCGTAGCCAGGATTCGACGCTCCCGCCTGAACGGATGGTCGGGCCTGAGAGGTTCTTGGTCGAAGACATCAATTCCGGCGCCACCGATAGACCCCGATCTCACGGCAGCGAGTAGCGCGTCCTGATCGACGATCGCTCCGCGAGATGTGTTGATGAGGAACGCGTCGGACTTCATCATTGCGAACTCGTCAGCTCCGATCAAGCGGCGCGTGCGTTCGGAGAGGCGAAGATGCACGGAGATGAAATCGGCGTTTTCGAAGAGCTCGGCACGTGGCACGGCTCGGACGCCGAGCTCCTCAGCACGAGCGGCGTCGAGGTTCTCGCTCCATGAAAGCACGTCCATACCGAAGGCCTGTCCGAGCTGTGCAACTTGCGATCCGAGCCTCCCGAGCCCGACCACGCCGAGCGTTGCGCCGCGGAGGTCGCGGCCCAGACCAACCTGCCAACCTCCGGTCTCGACCGACTCGATCTCGGCGGTCAACCCTCGAGCCAAGAGTTGGACGAAAGCGAATGCGAGTTCGGCTGTGGCATGCCCTGGTGAGCGGGTTCCACAAACGGCTATTTCGTTCCGGGCCGCAGCGGCAAGATCGATCGAGGCGTTTCGCATCCCCGTCGTCACCAAGAGGCGAAGGCCTGGGAGTCGGTCGAGCACGGAGGCATCGAACGTGGTGCGCTCGCGCATCGCGACGACAACCTCGGCTTCGTCGAGCGCACCTATGACGTCGGCGGCAGAACCGAGGTGCTGCTCGATGAAAGTGACGTCGCAATCGAGACCAGTCCAATCGGCGCACGACGCAGCCACGCCCTGATAATCATCGAGCACTACAACTCTCATTTTGCCATTCTTCCATTTCCTGCTCGAATAGCGGGTTTCGTCACCTCGAGGACTTCGCAGATCGGGCGGCTCCGCATCGCTAGTCTTCGTCAAACGCCGCAACTCCACCGACGCAACACTCGCCATCCTCGAAACCTGGGTCACCGATAAGAATGTGCACGTGCGGCGATGTGTGTCGGAAGGAACCCGCCCCAGGCTGCCCTGGTCGTTCCGTTTAAAGGCGTTTCAGAACGATCCAACCCCGGTCCTCACCCTCCTCGAGCAGCTCAAGGACGACCCGGTCGAATACGTGCGCCGCTCTGTCGCCAACAATCTCAACGACATCGCCAAGGATCACCCCGCCGTGGTCGCCGACCTAGCGAAACTCTGGTGGGCCGATGGGGACAAGAATCGTCGCCGTCTGGTCCTCCATGGTCTGCGAACCCTCATCAAAGCAGGAGATCTCGGGGCGCGCGCTCGATGTGCTTGGCTACGGACCAATATCGCCAGCGAAGATCGGCAACATCACGATCGAACCCGCAACGGTGCGTATTGGCGAGAAGGTGAAACTCGAATTCGTCATCGAAAACCCGAGCGAGCTGTCGTGTGGTGCGCTCGTCGATCTATGCGTGCACTTCGTCAAGGCGAATGGAACGAGAGGCCCAAAGGTCTTCAAAGGCGCAGAGCTGACCCTCGAAGCCGGCGACTCCGCCACTGTTCGCAAGACCATCTCGGTCGCCCAGCACACGACGCGCAAGCACTATGTCGGCGAACAACCTGTCGACATACTGATCAACGGGTCCGCCCATCGTGCTGGGTCATTCACGATCGAGCAATAGATAAAAGGCGAAGGCGGGTCGCAGAGCCATACCGGATACCGTCTGGCCGCATGGATGTCGGACTCGCCCTCGGACTTTTCATACTCGCACTCGGCGTCGGCATCTACGGGACGATCATCGGCGCCGGCGGCGGTTTCGTCATGGTCGCGGGACTCGTTCTGATCTTCGATCTCAGCGGCGCAGAAGCCGTGGGAACGAGCGTGATCACCACGTTGTTCATTCAGCTAACGGGCGCCATCACGTACGATCGGGCAGGCATGATCGACCGGCCAACTGTGCGGTGGTTCGCGACCGGTTCAATCCCTGTTGCTTTCTTGTCGGCGGCGCTGCTCGCGAATCGGATACCGGAGCGCCTCTTCGGCCTACTCATCGGGGCTCTCTTGCTCTCGTTGGCCGTTTTCGTCGTCGTTCGGCCCGGACCCCAAGATACGACTGGGGCTCCACTGGGACCGCGCAAACCACAGCTTGTCGGTCTCGGGTCGACGATCGGTGTGCTGTCGGGCGCTTTCGGAGTTGGCGCGGGCTTGTTGACGGTCCCAGCGATTCGTTCGCTACAGAAGCTCTCCACGCATCGAGCCGCCGCTACGACAACGGCGATCGGCGCGGCCTCGAGCTTCGCTGCGGCCCTTGGCCACATTCTCGCGAAGAATCCGCGCTGGTCGTTTGCACCTTTTGTCATCGCCGGAGCGATCATCGGAGGCCGTATTGGTTCGAACTCCGCAGGAAAACTCTCGCAACGTACCGTTGGCGTGCTGCTCGCCGGCGGCCTCTTCGCCGCCGGGGCGCCGCTCCTATTCCGGGCGATCTAGCAGCGACGTCGGCGCCGCGTTCAACCGACCACTACTCTGCTCCGTACGACCTCTGGAGGACATGATCATGGACGAACTCGCCGCCCTCACGTGGCATCGCTTCGAAACATTCCACAATGGTTGGGAACACTTCGGGAGCATCTCTCGTCCCCCAAGCTTCTTCAAAGACGAGATTGGCCGAGTATTTCTCGGTGGGACGGTAACCAACGGCCAACCCGATGAGCCCGGGGGAACCCGTTCGAAGATCTGCGTTCTGCCAGAGGGATTTCGTCCGCCCTACGCCGCCCATTTTGCCGTGGCGAGTTCGACCCGGACCGAGGATGGCGACCAAGCCGTTCCTTGCGTGTTGATCGTGCGCCCCAACGGCGAGGTGTTTGCGAAGAACGGCAGCAACGGGTGGATCACGATGGACGGCGCCATCATCTTCACCGAAGGCTGACAGCGAGGCCCGTCAGCCGACCCTGAACGGATCGGCGGTTGGTTCGTCGGACGTGTTGATCCACACCGTCTTCGTCTTCGTGTAGTCATAGATAGCGTCCTCGCCGCTCTCGCGCCCCGAGCCGCTATCTCCGGTGCCTCCGAAGGGTGCCACGGGTGAGGTCGCCCGATACATGTTGACCCACACGATTCCGCTGTCGAGCGCCTCGGTCACCCGATGCACCCGCGCGACATCGCGAGTCCACACTCCAGCGGCTAACCCAAACCGGCTGTTGTTCGCCGCGGTTATCACATCATCCTCGTCAGCGAATCGCATGACGCTTAGGACCGGACCGAATATCTCTTCGGCAGCCACACGCACGTTGTCGTTCGAGCAAGCAACGACGGTCGGTTCGACAAACCATCCGGGGCGCTCGAGATGGCCGCCTCCAGAAAGCACCTCACCACCTTCGGATTCAGCAGAGCCGACGTACTCGTCGTACTTCGCTATTTGCGCGAGCGTGGCGAGCGGGCCCATCTCCGAGTCAGGGTCGAGGGGGTCACCGATCCGGATCCGGGCGCCCATATCGATAATGCCGCCAACGACGTCATCGTAGACATCGTCGTGCACGTACAGCCTGGAGCCGGCCACGCACGACTGACCCGACGCGCCGAAGATGCCTCCGACGATGCCGTTCACCGCACTCTGGGTGTTGGCGTCCTGGAAGACGATCTGGGGCGACTTTCCTCCCAGCTCGAGCGACACGTGCGCGAAGTTCTCCGCCGAGTTTCGAACGATGGCTCGCGCCGTGTCCGGGCCGCCGGTAAATGCGATTCGGCGAACGAGCGGGTGTGTGGTGAGTGCATGGCCGACGGGGTCGCCGCCGCCGGTGACGACGTTGATCACCCCGGGCGGCAGTCCGGCCTCTTCTGCCAGGCGCGCGAATTCAAGCACCGGAACCGAGGCGTGCTCGGACGGCTTGATCACGACAGAGTTTCCAGCGGCCAACGCAGGGGCGAGCTTCACGGCCAGCAACATCTGCGGAGAGTTCCAGGGAACGATCGCGGCCACGACGCCAACCGGTTCGCGAACCGTATACACGTGCATGTTTGCCTTGTCGATCGGAAGGGTTCGGCCCCCGATCTTGTCCGCCAGGCCGGCGTAGTACTCATAGAATGATGGAACGTACGCGCACGAACCCGTGGTTTCCCGAATGAGTTTGCCGGTGTCGCGCGTCTCGACCTCGGCGAGGATCGATGCCCGGTCGCGCAGAATCGATGCCAGGCGTTCGATTGCGCGCCCTCGTTCGTACGCGGTCATTCGCGCCCAAGGGCCCGACGACATTGCGCTATGTGCTGCACGAACTGCGCGATCGACGTCAGCGGCAGTTCCTGCTGCGATCTTCGCCCAGGGTTCACCAGTAGCGGGATCAAATGACTCAAACCAGTGCTCACCAGCGACCCATTCGCCGTCGATCAGCATCTCGTAGCGCTTCATGGTGCGCTCCCGCGGACCTGTTCCATAACCGCCTGAAAGAGGCCGCTGCCAGGGTGTCCCAAGTGATCGATCACCGCGTAGTGATTCAACCCGGGCATCTCGACCGTACGCAAGCTGGTCAGCTTGGATCGCCAACGCGCATCAAACACTTGTTGTTGACGGTGGTACTCATGCGTCTCCTCTCCACCCAACGAAAGGATCAGAGGAACGTCCGCTGTCGGCGCCATGTGAAGAGGTGAGTTTCGCTCGGCCTCAGCCGGGTCCATCCCGAGTGTCTCGTTCAGGTAACACTTCTGAATCGGCTCGAGGTCGAAGAGTCCGCTGATCGCCGCACCACCTGCAACCACATTTAGTCGACCGACGAGCGAGGTCCAATCCGTTGCCATCATCATCGCGACGAGGTGGCCGCCGGCGGAGTGGCCGGCGATGTGCATGCGATCAGGGTCGCCTCCGTGCTCGGCGATGTTCGACGAGAGCCACGTGAGAGCAGCGCGGTTTTGGCGAACGATCTCGTCCATAGACGCGTGTGGAGCCAATGTGTAGTTCACCAACACGAACGTGACGCCCATTTCGGCAAAGGCCGGAGCGAGGTAGCGGTAGTCGGATTTGTCCTTGTTTCGCCAGTACCCGCCATGGATGAACACCACGACCGGAGACTGACCGCAGGCCTCGACTGGGTGGAAGATGTCAAGGCGCTCGCCCGCCTGCGCGCCATAAGAAATGTCAAGCGTGCAGGGATAGTTCTCGACAACACCGGCGCTGTCTCGTATATACCGTTCGAAGATCTTCGCGTTGTACGGCACGAGGGGGCGCAGGTTGTACTGCGCGTCGAGTCCTACCTGGTCGTAGTCGCGGTAGACGATGGTCATCCTTTGTCTCCTTCTGAGCCTTGGGCCCGAGATCGCTCCGACGTGGGAAGCCACAGTTGGTGCGCCAGATCGAGAAATGTTTGGCCCGCTCCGGATTCGGTCGGGTATCCCTCTCGTTGCGCCGTCGCCCGGACCCGCGAAACGTCGATCGGTTCGCCGCCGGCCAGCAACGGATCGAGCGCGCAGGTGATGACAAGATCGTCACTACTCGCGTCGATCCTGGTCAGGCCAACCACTGGACCTGCACACCACGAACCCAGCGGACCCGTGACCGTGCAAGCCAATCCCTTGTCCGCTCCCCGGCTTGCGAGTTCCGCTGCGAACTGCAGACCACTTACGTTTGTGACCGACACAGACGACGATGCATGTGTGTCGGTGAGCGCACAACACAGATCGATTGCTGCGGGGCCCACGGTGAAGATGGTTTGTCCGTTCGCGTCCAGTTGTGCGATCGACCCCTCCTCGTGAAGGACGGAAATCTCGGCACCGGCCGTCGCTCGAATGTCGACTTGAGAAGCGACGAGATATTCGACCGCTCCTCGTTGCACGGCATGGGCCCAAACAAAGAGTTCCATCGCACGCTCGCTCACGCCGAAAGGAACGCCGAGGACTCGGAGGGCTCCCTGTCCGTGGGTCTTCATCTCCCACTCCGAAAGCATCACGACGGTCATGATGGCACGGGTATCGGTGGATGCGGATACAGCCAATCACGGTCGACGCCGTCCGCGAGCTCGATTGGGAGGGGCGCCCCCTGAAGAAAGACGCCCTGCACCCAGCGATCGGTGTGCGCACGGGTCATTTCCATTCCGAACGTCGCCAGCACGAAACGGCTGGCCTGACCAGGCGTCCAGTCGCTGGCGGTGATGTCCGCGCGAACCTCGGCGTATGGAAAGTCCCGAAGTGACATCACTCGCTCGACGGCAAATCGTTGCTCGGGAGCGTCGATAAGGAAACGAGCGATCGTTTCGCGTTCGTCGCGGTCTCTCGCCGTGTACGAGAGAGACCGAAGAAGCTCAACAACCCCGGTGAACGTCTCGTTCTGTGCGCCTTCGTCGATGCTGCGCTCGCCGACCCGCTGTTCGCCGTGTTCCTCGGATCGGTAGAAGAAACGTTTGTGAAAGCCAGGCTCCCCCGAAAGAGGCCAAATCCAGTCGTACTCGTCGAGCTCCGCTCGCAGCTCTGCGATGGTCGTTGCTGGTGATATGGCACGCGGCATCGACATCAGCGGTTTATACCCCTCGGCCAGGTCATCGACCATCTCGGCATACACCTCCGTCAGCACGCCCCGAAACACGTTCACCACTTCGTCGTGCAGTTGTGTTTCGGACCAATCGATCGCCTCACTCCAAACAAAGGGAGATTTGTCCGAGAGGTATGAGATAAGCGTGGCGATTCCGGCGGCGAGGACATCCGACGGTGGAAATACTCCGTCGTCACCTCGACGATCCAGTTCGTAGGTGACGCGAACCCGATCGAGGAGTTCCACCGTTCGCCGGAGGTCGTCTCGCGCCGGCCTTATCGCAGCCGTCCGTGCGAATGCTGTTTCTCGAATCGAGTTCCAGCCATGGATCCAGTGCGGCCACTTCGTCAGGAACGTCGACATACCTTGGCCTGTGGCGTTGCCAACGCCGAGGTACCGCTTGAGCCCCGGTTCGAGCGCTACAGCATCGGGCGAGCGCTGTCGCGCCATTTGCTCGACCAGGTCATAGCCGTACTGTCGCCACATGTAGAGCGAAAACATCTCTGGAAAGTACGGCTGAGCGAGCGGATGGTCGCCCGGCAAGCTGGCCCAGGGTCGAGTTCCGTGCCGACCGTTTCCGTAGTATCCGTTGTTGCGCACGAGATACGGAGCGCCCTCGATCAACGCCTCGACACTCGGCTGAGCGCCCCTCGATAACGCGTCGACGACATGATCGAACGATCGAGAACTTCTGCTGCAGAGCGTCCAACCGAGGCTTCGGTGCGACCCGCGTCCACCCGACCGGCGTTGGATCTGCTGCATCTCCTCATCGAGCTGCTCCCAGTCGAGTGGCCCGTGGCACAAGATGCCCATACCGTCGAAACGCGACTCGGAGAGCCTCCCAGTCCGGAGCTCCTCGGGCACATTATCGCTTCGGATTGCGAAGTAGAGCTGGTAGCCATCAGCCTCGATGAGGTACACCATCTGGCCGACGCCATCTCCATCGACGTCGCATTCGGCGAGGGTGATACTCCAGCGGTCCTCTGTCATCCGCCGCACCAGCAGACGAGCGAAACTCAGCCGATGCGGTTTGATCGCTCCGAGCGCTGCGATGGGCATCACGACCGAAGGAGGCCGAAGCGGCGGTTCGGTCATCCGAGGAACGAACGCACGGCGGAATTAAAAGCGTCGGTTTGGTCGATCATCACGTTGTGGGCTGCGTCCTCGATGACGACGAGCTCACCCTCGGCCAGGTACTCGAGCAGGAGTTCGGCGCGCTCTACAGGAACGGTGGGATCGTTCGCGGACCACAAGAGCAGCGTCGGCACGTCGAGGTCCGCCAGAAACGGGAGCACATACCGCTCTTGCAACTGGCGATAGAGGTCGTAGTCGGTTTCGGCAAGAGGCAGGTTTTCGAAGAGTTTGTCCTGCCCCGACTCGATGCCTCGGTGATAGTTCTCGCGCATGAGCGATTCGAGTCTGCTATCGGTGGTGAGGCTGAGGTGGCGCCCACTTGCGATGAATCGGTCCTCGGTTGCCAGTTTATCGAGGTCGTTATACGCCGCTTCGGCGGCAGCGATCCATTCGCCGTCGCGAGCATCGTCGAAGTAAGGGGCGGTCCCGCCGGTAGTGACCAGTACCAGGCTCCCCACAAGCCTCGGCTCGACGATGGCGATGCGCGCTGCCATGAACGCACCTTCGGAATGGCCGATCAGACAGGCATCTTCAACCCCGAGGTGATCGAGAACTGCAAGCGCGTGGTCGACTCTCTCCAACCGATTCTTGTAGACACCATCCTCTGGCATATCCGTCCGCCCAAAGCCGATCTGATCAAAGCTGATGAGTCGGAAGTCGTCGCTTAGACCCTCGATGGTTCGGAACCAAGTGGCCTCGGCGTCGATGCCAAAGGCTGCGCCGTGAAGCAACACGATCGTCGGGCCGTCACCAGCAGAGATAATCGACGTGCTGACGCCATCGATCTCGACCCGTTCTCTGCGCACAATCTCGCTCCCCAACATCGAATCGTAGTTGGATGATCGCGGCCACGAATAGCTCGGTTCTAAGTTGGGAGGCGACGGGCGACGTCATCTTTGGCAGAATCCTCCGATGGCGATCTCCGAAATTCGTGTCTACAGCGTGCCCCTTGAAACAAGAGCCAAATACAACATGTCGAACTCGACGGTCGCGACGCCCGTCTCGACCGTCGTTGAGGTTGTCGATTCCGATGGCGTCATTGGTTACGGCGAGGTGTGCATGGCCAGTCCGCAGTTCCAACCCGCGCACGGTGCGGGCCTCGTGGCGTCGCTGTCGGTGCTCGCTCCCGCGATTGTTGGCCTCGATCCGCTGAAGCTTTCGATCGTGAACGCGGCGATGAATTCTGCGATGACCGGGCATTCCGAAGGCAAGGCTTCGCTCGACATCGCGTGTTGGGACCTCATTGGGAAGAAGCTCGATCAATCTGTGGTCGATTTGCTCGGTGGTGCCCGGATGGACGATGTCATCACGTATCACGTAGTCGGAATTGGCTCGCCGGACTATGCGGCTAGCGAGGCGGACCGTTTGCAGGATGAGGGCATCACCCGTATCCAACTCAAGGCCGGCGGTCGCCCTATTCACGAGGACATCGCCAGCATCCGAGCGGTCGCTGCCGTGATCAGGCCTGGGACCGACCTTGCCGTGGACACCAACAGGGGGTGGTCCACCGCTGAAGCCGTGCAGGTATCTAACGCCTGCGCTGATGTCACCATGTCGATGGAACAGCCATGTGCGACCGAGGCCGAGCTTCAGCAGGTGAAGTCGCAAATTCAGCACCCGATCGTGGTCGACGAGAACGCCACCGACATCGGTGCCGTTGCTCGCATGATCTCTTCGGGCTTAGCCAACGGATTCGGCCTGAAGCTTTCCCGGCTCGGCGGTCTCACCCCAATGCGAGCCGTGCGAGACCTCTGCATGATGACGCGGACACCTATGAGCAGCGACGATGCCTGGGGAAGCGACATCATCGGCGCCGCAGGCGTCGCCCTTGGAGCGACGCTCGACCCGCAATTCAGTCGGGGCGCATGGCTGGCTCACCCCTACCACCAGACGCACTACGACGAAATCAATGGCCCACGCATCGAGAACGGTTTCGCCACACTGCCAGTGGGTGGACCCGGCTTGGGGCTCGTCCTCGTCGAAGGCCAGTTCGGCGAGCCCGTCGCGGTATATCGCTGAACGGCCGCCGACTGGCCATCCTCGGAATGGGTGAGAACGGGTGATTGATCCTGGTGGGCGATGTCGCCCGCGTCTCGTCGGCGCAGGGTGATGATCAACCAATGAACGAACTACAAGGATGATCATGAACTCCACCAAGACAGCCCTGGTAACAGGCTCCACATCCGGTCTCGGTTATGAGGCCGCAATCCATCTCGCGAACGAAGGCTTTGGACGCATCGTAGTCACGGGCCGTTCGAACGAGAAGGCAACCACCGCAGCGCGTGCGCTCGCCGAACAAACGGGCATGGATGTGTTTCACCCGCTCGCTCTCGACCTAAACGATGGTCCAAGTGTGCGCGACGCAATCGCCAACCTCGCAGCTGACGAGCATCAGATCGACGCACTGCTGCTCAACGCCGGTCTGGTCGGTGGATCCGATCTCACCCGTACCGAGGAGAACATCGAGATCACTTTCGCCGCCTCGCTGATCGGACATCACCGACTCACGATTGGATTGCTCGACGGTGATCTGCTCGCCCCTGAGGCTCGCATCGTGATCGCCGGTTCAGAAGCCGCCCGCGGCGATGTACCGACATTCACTCCCGTCGATTTACCTTCCTATGCCGAGAAGAACTTTGCGGGCGATCTCGAAGCCGCGGCGCAAAGCCTCATCCGTCACGACGGCCCGTTGAAGTACAAGCCTGCAGCGGTGTACGCCACGGCGAAGCTGTTCGTTGCGTGGTGGGCTTCATCGCTTGCCGAGCAACTTCCCGCGGGTATGACGGTGAACGCCGTTTCTCCAGGCAGCGCACCAGGAACCGAGGCCGGGCGCAACGCGAACTTCTTCATGCGTCACGTGATGATGCCGCTGATGAAACATGCGCCGAAGCGTTTGGGCATGGCAGCACCCGTGTCGGTTGCCGCCGAGCGGTACGTCACCGCAATGAGGTTCAACCCAACGATCACCGGACAGTTCTACGCATCCGCTCCCAAGAAGATGATCGGTCCACTTCACCGAGTCGTGTTGCCCCATGTGCAGGACGTGAAGAGCCGTGACGCTGCGTGGAATGCGGTAGGCGCAGTGGCAATGTCCGATACAACACAAGCCGCATAGGCGGTCGTCGTTCGAGGCTTGGTTCAGACCCGTCGGCCCGACGCGAAAGTCGGTACGTTGTGGCGGTGACGACCAACCTCGAAGCCGACTATGTAATCGCGGGAAGTGGCGCGGTGGGGATGGCGTTCGCCGACATCATCCTCACCGAGTCCGATGCGACCGTGATAATCGTCGACAAATACGCAAAGCCGGGTGGGCACTGGAACGTCGCCTATCCGTTCGTTACGTTGCATCAGCCCGCGTCGTACTATGGAGTGAGTTCGTCGGAACTCAGTGGCGGGCGAATCGAGCAGGGTGGGCTCAACGCCGGATTGGCAGAGCTCTCCAGCGGTGCTGCGGTCAGCGCATATTTCGACGACGTGATGCGACACCAATTCTTGCCGACCGGCCGGGTTCAGTACTTTCCGCTGCACAACTATGAAGGCAGCGGAAACTTCGTCAGCAATATCACTGGCGAACAGCTTCGTGCCTCGGCCACGCTCAGGACCGTCGATGCGACGTATCTAAAGACCAGCGTTCCCTCCACACACACGCCGAACTTCACGATCGACAATGACGTCCGGTTCATGGCGCTGAATGATCTTCCGACGATCGATCTCCCCGCCGATGGCTACGTTGTGATCGGTGCCGGCAAGACCGGAATCGACGCCTGCCTCTGGCTTCTCGAACACGGGGTCGAACCCGACACGATTACCTGGGTCGTCTCTCGCGATGCGTGGCTTCTCGATCGCAAGAACACCCAGATGGGCGCCGAGTTTTTCTTCGACACCCTGGGCGCGCAGGCCGCGATGATGGAGAGCATCGTCGCAGCCGAATCGCCCGAGGACATGTTTCATCGCCTCGAGGAAGTTGGGTACTTCGTGAGGATCGATGAGTCGGCCGAGCCTGAGATGTTTCACGGAGCGACGGTCAGCAGGCTCGAGGTGGAGGCCCTACGACAGATCACGAACGTGGTACGCCTCGGTCACGTCACGGCCATCCATGCCGACCAGATCGAACTCGTCGAGGGAGCGATCTCGACGACTCCAAACACGATCCATGTCGACTGCTCGGCCTCAGCAATCTCAAATTTGGAGACAAAGCCGATCTTCGCCGACACGCTCATCACTCCCCAACTGGTTCGCCCGTACCAGCCGGTTTTCAGCGCAGCCTTCATCGCCCACGTTGAATTGACATATGAGACCGAGGAGGAGAAGAACGCGCTCTGCGGCGTCGTGGCGTTCCCCAATACGCTCGACGACTTCGTGCGTTTCACCGCCGCTGCACTGGTCAATCAATACGCCTGGTCACAAGACCGGGCCTTGCAGCGGTGGATCGGCGGCAACCGACTCGATGGCGCGAGCGAGCTGATCCGTTCGATGACGAAGGACGACACCGACAAACGGGAGGTGCTCAACCGCATTCGCCACAACGCCCCAGCAGCCGCGGTCAAGCTGTTCGAGTTCCAGACCGCGATCGATGCCGAGGAGGCACAACATGGATGAGACGGCAGATCATATGGACGCTTCAAGCGCTGGTGTCCTCGACATCGAGTTCCAGGTCGATCGAACCGATCTGACGAACGGTCGCATTGTTGAGGTACCACGCGTCGCTCTCGACGCTGGCGAAATTCGACTTCGGGTCGATCGTTTCGCCTTCACCGCAAACAACCTCACGTATGGGGTCGCTGGCGACATGCTCGGGTATTGGCAGTTCTTCCCCGCTGCAGACGATGCTGATAGGCAGTGGGGCATCATCCCGGTCTGGGCCTTCGCCGACGTTGTCGAATCGACGGTTGCAGAAGTGCCTGTCGGCGATCGGCTCTATGGCTACTTTCCGCCTGCAACGTCGGTCGTGATGCGCCCGCTCGATGTCCGGCGCTCAAGCTTGAAGGACGGAACCCCACACCGCCAGAGGCTCCCGCCGCTCTACAACGGCTACCGCCGAGTCCTCGCTCGAGACGACTACAACCGGGCGTTCGACGACGCCACGATCTTGCTCTCTCCCCTTCACCTCACGTCCTTCTGCATCGCCGATCAACTGAAGCAGAACCATTTCTACGAAGCAGATCAGGTGCTGATCGTGAGCGCGTCGTCCAAGACGAGTCTCGGGTTGGCGTTTGCGCTCTCCCAGGATCCCGATTCGCCGCGGATCATCGGGGCGACGTCGTCAAGGAATGAGGACTTCGTGTCGGGTGTCGGCCTGTACGACGCTGTCGTCAGCTATGCCACGATCTCGGAGATGCTCGCCAACGAGTCGACGGTCGTCGTCGACATGGCCGGCAGCCCCGCCCTGCGATCACAGCTCGCATCACATCTTGGCTCCTCGCTCCGCCACTACATCCAGGTCGGGCTGACCCATTGGGAAGAGTTCGAGTCATCCAGCGCCTCCTCCGCACAGACCGAGCCGGGAAGCGTCGAGAGCTTCTTTGCCCCGAGTTACATTCTCGAACACCTCGCGAGATGGGAGCCAGGTGAATTTGATCGCCAGTCGATCGAGTTTCTCAAGAACGCTGCCATGGCCACATTTGGTTGGATGACCATCGAGCACAAACAAGGCCTTGACGGCCTATCCGCGATCTACGACGAGGTTTGTAGCGGATCGCTTCCACCATCGGTCGGTCTCGTAATCGAGATGTGAGACCTTGTCACATGGCCCGAACCTTTGCATCTAGGCCCGCGGGTACAACGTTTCTGTGTTGCCGTCGACCCCGATGATCTGGCCAGAGATGTGTCGTCCATAGTCGCTCACGAGGAACATGATGAGATCGCTGATCTCCTGGGGATCGACGTAACACTGCATCGACGTTCCAATCGCATACATATGACGCACAGCGTCGGGCTCGAGGCCTTCAGCTGAGGCATGGGCGTTGATCACGTTCTCCATGCGCTGACCATTCACGTTTCCTGGCACGATGCCATTGACCCGGACGTTGTCGGGGCCAAGCTCCATGGCCAACGTCTCGGTGAAGCCAGCGACCGCCCACTTCGCAGCAACATACGGCGAGCGTCCAGGGAACCCCAGGATCCCGGCTGCCGACACCATGTTGATGAGCACACCGCTCTGTTGAGCTTTGAACACCGGAGCGACGCGACGTGCGCAATAGAACTGCGCGTCGATGCACACCCCCATGCAATGCGCCCATTCTTCGTTGGTGACGTCCTCGACCATCTTCGTCGGTCCACCGACCCCGGCGTTGTTGACCATGATGTCGAGCCCACCGGGCAGAATCTCATCAAAGATCGAGTCGAGTGCGTCGGAGTCCGTCACGTCGCACTCCCACCTCGTGATGCTGTCGGGGAGCGTGGCGAGGGCCGACGGATCGATGTCGCAGGTGAAGACTTCGGCACCGAGCTGATCCATGGTGATCGCCGTGGTGCGACCCATGCCATCACCGCCAGCCGTGACAAAGGCGCGCTTGCCCTCGAGTGAGATTTTCATAGTGTCTTGATCCTTTCAGGATGAGGTATGGGGAGGGAGTGCGAATTGGCGAAGGTCGTCGAACAGCGGGATTGCTCGTTCATACAGTTCGAAGAGCCTCTGATTGTCTTCGAGCGGCGGATAGGTGGTCGTTGGCTTTTGGATACCGGTGCTTTCGCGCAGGTTGTCGTGCCAGGGGCCGGTCCCTTCGCCGTACCAGCTGACCGCGCTGCGGTCGCCGGCTTCCCATTCGAGCGCGGCGGCGATGAACGGGATCCCGACGGCGTCGCAGTACGACCGGGCGGTTCCCTGCGGATCATCGAGTAGGTCGCCCGAATACATCACCGGAGGAGGAGCGCCGTCTCGGTCGGCGAGGCGATGAAACAAGCGGTGTAGAGATTCGAAGCCGACCTCTTCCCAGCTGCAATCGGGCCAGTGTTTCGCCAGACCCTGCACTACCCGTTTCGGATCGCGAATGAGAAAGCTATGTGTCATCTCCGCCAACATCTTGTCGGTGAATGTGTGTTCCACCGAGTACACAAAGTCCTTCACGAAAACGTGTCCTTCGCTGCCGGCGTTCGACAGTTCGGACCATGTGGTCGTGTAGTTGTGGCCCGACTTGGCCCGGACGTTCGCATCGCGTTCGCTGACCCGATCCTCGCCGTAGTAGTAGAGCTCGTTCCACGGTTCGTGGAAACAGGTGAAGTCGCCGCGTTGTCGCATCATCCATTCGAACGCGGTCGATGTTGACCGGG
>JBLIMK010000021.1:0-37178 GCA_047638715.1 Verrucomicrobiales bacterium | reverse complement strand
TGCGAACACTGTGTAACCCGCAGCGATCAAAGCTTGGACCCACATGCCACGTTCGGTTTCGATCCCGATGATCACCTCGGACGGATGATCGATATGGTCAGCGACCAGTTCGTGGAACGCGGCGATCCCCTCGAGCCCTTCAGGCAACCGTTTCGCAGTCAGCTTGTCGCCGTTGTCGTTCATGAGATGGACGTCGTGATGGGCCTCGGCCCAGTCATCGCCCACAAACACTTTCATCACGTGCCTCCTCGAGTTGATCCAGATGGGTTGAGCCAGCGGGCTTCCCGAGCGGCGACCTAATGGATCAGTGCTCGAAGCACGACACCCCATGAGCGCTTAAAGGCAAACCCGAACCAACCAACCGGGGCACGATCTAACTCCAGGAGTCCCGAAGGGTTCCAGGCACTCGAAGTGCTCACCGGCCAGCGGCCCGACACCAGCCTCCCCAACAACTCAAGACGACTGGTCGACCCCCATTAGGCACCTCGGGACACCGGCGCCGAACGACAAAGGCCGCTAACCCAATGGATTAGCGGCCTTCCGTTGTACGCCCCCCGGGACTTGAACCCGGAACCTGCGGATTAAGAGCGACCGATCGGCTGTACCGTCGCGTGCCGTCCTGTGCCAAGAAGTGTTGATTTATCAGCGCTAAGCGGCGATCTGAGAGCTTCGCCCCTGCCGTCGGGTTCGGTGCGGACGAGGTGGCGAACGTTCGAAGTCTCAAGCGGGGGCCAGACGTTGCCGATTCTGAACACCATGACCCGCGTTGTCTTTCTCGCCTTTTCGCTGCTCTCGCTCGTTGCAACATCGTGCGGCTCGCCCGCAGCCCGCGAGCTCGGGGCTCCACTCAACTGGACCGATGGATCTATAGATCCCTCGGACCAAACTCTACGCATCAACTTCGTCGGCAGCCCCGAAGGGAATCTTGATAGAGACCCGTGCGCAGGAGAGTACGAAGCGATCGTTGAGGAGACCCCCGATACCTTGATCGTCACCATCCATCAGGTGGTACTTTCAGATCGATCTGACGACACCTTCTGCTCACTGGTCGGCAACTTCCTCCACATCGACCTGGCTCACGTGCTCGATGGGCGCACCCTCATTGATGGGGCCACTGGCAAAACCAAGACGCCAGCGTAGCTTCACACAGTGAGTGATCTCCGTGGTTCGGAATTGAGGCGTCAGCTCTCAGCTACTTACCATGACACGTGGCTGACGCTGACTTGCACGGTGTCAAGGTCAGAGAGGCTGACATGGCAACCCCAATGACCGGTTTGTGGCACCCCATCACCACGTTCTTACTTGTCCAACATCTCAAGCGATCGACGAACCAGATCGATGCAGCCGTCGAGCGATTTCGGGTTTGAGATCTGGTGCACGAGTTCGGATTCCCAATCAGATCGAACTGCGCCCATTGGAACGTTTGTAATCATTGTTGCCTTTGGTTCGTACCCGATTATCTTCTTTGCAGCCTTCAGCGAAGCGTTATCGATCATGTCTGCCTCCGCCAGGGCAGCAAGGTCGTAGATATCTCTGGGCGCTGACCGGTCGAGCCAAGCAATGAGCTTCATGGCTGCGAAGCCGGAGGCAGTGGGAACGATGAATGTTGCTGTGTCAGGTAGGTCTGAGTATCGAAGCTCGATCGGTGCGGTGGTCTGGGGGATTGCTTCTTCCCATCCGGTTCGCCAAAGGGCGAACTGAACCTTGACGGTGAGGTCTTCAAATGTGAGGTTCCAGGTCTCGACGTCGTGCCGCAACCCAACCTTCGTCCAAGTCGCATTCGGGAAGTCGTTGCGGAGTCCGAGCGAGATCGAACGGCGTAACCCTTCGCTTTGGTCGAGCGTCTCGACGAGGAGGTCGATGTCTTCGGAGTATCGAAGGTCGGGCAACCAGGTGCGGCAAAGAGCAGTGCCGCCGAAGAAGACGAGGCGTCCAGATTGGTTTGATTCGAGCGCGACGAGTGCGTGGCTAATGAGGTGGTCGCGTCGAATTTGTTCTGCTGGGACGCCGAAACGTTGTGCGAAGTCGTGAACTTCGGTGCTGTTGATCATCCGGGTTCGTCTCCGAGCGTGAGCCGGAGTCGTTCGAGCGTTTCTACGCTTCTTGTCTTTGCGGCGACCTCGTCGATGATCGACCAATCGATGCGACTAGACAGCTGTTGGAGCATCTCGGTTCGGGCAGATTCCGAGATTGGCAAAGTGGGCCAGTTGCGAACGAGGTCGAACGCCGTTTGCTCTGGGCTGGTCGCCCACCCCTGGCCCATGTCGGTTGTGACCCTCACGGTGTCGAGCTTTGAAATGTTGCGCGTGGTGAAGTGAATGTTGCCGTAGGGAGTGGCACGTGGTTCGCGCTGCTTGGGGACGGCGACAAACCCAGTATTGAGGGCACGTGGATAGCAGCCCAGGGCACGCGCTGCCGATGGTCCAACCAATGCGGCTGTTGTGATGTCATACATCGCACTCGCCACTCCGAGGGCAATTCCCTCGATAGTCGGTCGCCACGTCGTCGATGGCCCCCGTTGAGATTCTGGGACTAGCGCGTAGAACCCATGAGTCAACCGGAGGATGGTGCCTTCCTCGGTGAGGCGCCGAAGTTCAGACTTGGCGTGCTTAATCTCGAAGGCAGAGGCGGAAGCGATGTGGAAGTTCTGGCGAGCGAGCAACTCCACAATTTGTGACATGGTAGGAAGTGTACGGGAAAAGGGGGTCTTTTAGCCCCCTAATTCCATAAATTTCCACTCACGGCGTCAGCGTCGGGCCATTCGGGCTTCGGCCACAATGCGATTTTGTCAAGTCCCGGTACCCGCACGACAGTTGGTGACCGGTAGGTCCAGGACACCACCATTCGGGTTCTGTCTGCGACGATGGACCGGTGAATCGCAGACGAGTGAAGTCGTTGTCGAAGGAGGAACTATCGGAGCTGACGACTCCTCGACTTCTCGCCTACCGCAAGAAGCTCCTGGCGCTGGAGGCCTCTGCTGAACTCTCCGATTCCGACGAATCAGAGCTCGCAGCGCTCGACCCCGGCTACGTCTACTTCAAAGAGACCGCCGAGTGGGCTGACCTGCACACAGCTCTCACCATTCTGCTGAAAGACCGCAAACACATCGCCTGAGGCCATCATCACGCCGAGCGCTGTTTCTTGGGTGGTCGTCCGCCGGGGTTGGCGAAGGCGCCGTGTTCTTTGTTCGGGTCGTGGCGGATGGGGTGGGTCTTGATGACTTTGCCATCGATCGCGAGCTGAATGTTGCCGCCGACGATCGCGACCTCGACGGTCTGGCCCCGGTAGGGATGGCCGGCTTGATAGGCGGTCCCAGCGAACGACACTGCGCCTCTCGAGTCGGCAAGGCGGGTGACTGGTTTGCCCACGGTGGCTGCGCGGGCCCGACGGCCTGGCGCTGACCGGGTGAGCTTGGGGGCTTTGCCTGGGTCGTGCTTGCGGGCGTGGGTGGCGATCACTTGGCCGCGGAACACGATCTCTACCAGTCCGTCGTCGGAGAGGACTTCGACTGTTTCACCGGAAAGCCATCGGGCGACCAAATATCGTTGGGCACCGAATCCGATCGTTCCGTTCGCTGACACCAACCTGGTCACCGGGACCCGTGTCGGTTCACGATCGAGCACCTCGGAACGCTCGGCCGCCTCGACTAGTTGTAGGAACGGCTGATCGGTTTGGGAGAGCCGGAACCGTTCCCACGGAACACAGCCCCCGATGCCTTGATGGGGTCGGTCCTCGTTATATTCACGCACCCAGCCATCCACGGCCACCTGTGCCGTCTCGATGTCGGCGAAGGTCTTGCCGGTGAGGAACTCTTGGCGCAGCGTCTTGTGCCAGCGTTCGACCTTGCCGGTTGTCGTCGGTGAATACGGTGCCGTCAACCGGTGCTTGATCCCGTTCTGAGCCAATACCCGATCAAACAACACGTCACCGTTTCCGGGCCCGAACCGAGACGTGAAGACCTTGCCGTTGTCAGTGAGCACCTCTTCGGGCACACCCCACGTCCGCATTGCTTTGGCCAGACCGTCACAGACCGCGCGGGCCGTGGCCCGGCGCATCACATGGGCCGACACGATAAACCTCGAGTGATCATCGATCCCGGACAGAATGCTCGCTTTCCACCCATCAGCGAGCATCACGCCGCCGACAATGTCCATCTGCCACAACTCCATCGGCCGCGATCGGTCCCACCGCTTGTAATCAGACTTGCGACGCTTCCGAGCCTGCGGATCGATCAACTGGTGACGAACCAAACACCGATACACCGACGACCGGCCCGGCAAACCCGTCTGCCCGTCATGGGCCAGCTGATCCAAGATCCGTTGCGGACCCCACCTCGGGTGAGCACGACGCAACCGACTAAATTCCAGTCCGGACTAGATCGCGTGCAGGTGAACAATGGTAGCAAGTGGGAGTATCACGATTGACGTGGAGGCGATTCGCGAGCTGGTCGCGCCTGGGTCTCACTCAACCCAATTTCGACAATGGCCGTGGTCGGCCCCGACGAGCGATACGACGCTCGCGAGGGCCCTCTCCGAATACGATCAACTTCCCTCTGAGGTCGTGGAGCTGTTCAGTATCACCGAGTCATTCACAGCAGGATATTTTCAACTTGAGCTCCCGCTGCAGGACGTGCTCGACTACGCCGCCACGCTGACTGAACTCGCCTTCGACATGGTCGGCGAGCCGCCAACCGGGAACCTCTTTTGGCTTAGTGAGAATGATCCGCCTCGCTCAGCCGTTGAAGTTGGTGGGTCATGTCATGGTCGGCTGCTCTCCGCCGATCCACAGATCGGCTGGCGAACAATTGCGTGGAGCCTGTCCGATGCGATCGCATGCACTCGGGAACTGTACGAAGCCGACTGGTATCAATGGGACAGAAACCCCTGCTACAACACCCAGGACCGGAAAGTGGTGCGGGCCAGGCAAGAAAAGATGTATCCGGTACTGAAACCAATCATCGATCGCTGGAACTGCAGCCCATACATCGCCCAGTTTGATGACAGCTTCTACCACGAACCTGATCGACCAAGGACACGGCGGTAGCCCGCGAACTCATCAGCAAACAGACTCCTCTAACGCGTGGCCAGACGCTTCGGGCCGGTGACGATGCTCTGTCCCTTGGGCTCCAGGTCTGGGACTGTGGATTGGTGTGTGTAAACGATCGGTGATCTTGGAGTTCCCCGGTTTGCGTGACGAAGAAGTTTGTGGTTGTTTGTCCCATCCTTTGTTTCTGGGTGTCCCTCGTTGTTGGTGATGAGGATCTTGACAGCGTGCAGAATCGATGCTGGCGGCCACGGCCGGTTTCGTGGCGGGCGGGTCCCTCCGCCAGAATCCGTCGATCGACGGTCTAGTCCACGAAAGTTAGGCACCCGGTTAGGCACTCGCCGGGTACGACGAAGGCCGCCAACCCTTTGAGATTTGAATGATCTCAACGAATTGACGGCCTTGGTTTTGTACGCCCCCCGGGACTTGAACCCGGAACCTGCGGATTAAGAGTCCGATGCTCTGCCAATTGAGCTAGAGGCGCATGTTTTGTGTCTACCGAGCGTACCGAGCCCCGAGGGATCCGGCACACTCGCAGACATGGGGTGGCTGACGGGATTTGAACCCGCGACCGCCGCGACCACAACGCGGTGCTCTACCTACCTGAGCTACAGCCACCATGCTTGAAGCGGATCTCACTATAGGGCTCCCACCGCTGCTTGGCGACGTGAAACCCTTCTTATCCGGGTCGCACTTCGCTCACGCGACCTGGGTGGCCTCGCTATTGGTGAGCATGCCGAGGTTCGAGGTCGACACGGGCATGCCGAGGAGATACCCCTGCGCATGAGTAACTCCGGCGCGACGAGCGGCATTCAGCTGCTCGAACGTCTCGACACCTTCGGCGATCACCTGCATGTCGAGCTCGCGGCAGGCCGAGGAGAGACCTCGCAACATAGCGGCGCCGCGTGGCTCGGTGAGACGACGCGTGAACGACGGATCGATCTTCACGGCGTACACGGGCAACGTCAAAAGATATTCGAAGGTTGACGAGCCAGTGCCGAAATCGTCGACCGCAAGCCGAACGCCCATCTCGGCGAGCGCGTTGATGGCGTCCCGAGCGTTGTCCACCCGGTCGATAAGGAAACTCTCGGTGAGTTCAATCGTCAGCCGGCTCGGCTCGAGCTGGTGGAAGTCGAGCGACGCTGCGACCATCTCCACGAAATCCGGTCGACCGACCTGTTGAGCGGACACATTCACCGCAATAGAAATCGGCCGGTCGTTCTCGATCCGTTCCAGGTTCACCGCGGCAGCCGATCGAATCGCCTCAGTCACGATCCACTCGCCGAGCTCGCGAATGAGTCCGCTCTGCTCGGCGATCGAGATCATTGTGGACGGGTGGATCCGGCCTTGCACTGGATGTTCCCAGCGCAGGAGCGCCTCGGCCGCCTCAGGATTCTCCAAATCGTGGATAGAGAAGATTGGCTGGAACGCAAGGTCGAGTCCATTCTCTGCGATTGCACGGCGGAGGTCCCGACGCAAAGCGAGAGGGGAGAGACTGTTTGAAGCGTCGGGCGACTGGTATGGCATCGCCTGATTTCGTCCTGCCCGCTTCGCTTCATACATCGCGTGATCCGCCATCTGCAGAATCCCGAGCATCGACGAGTCGGGGGAAGACACCGCAACACCGACGCTGCCACTCAACTCGATCTGCATATCGGCGATCGAGAACGGCTTTCGCAGTAGCGGCAGGATTCGATGGGCGAACTCCATTGCATGCTCGTAGTCGCGAACATCATGAGCGACCACGACGAACTCATCGCCACCGAGGCGTGCAACCATGTCGCCGTCTCGACAGACCTGCTGCAGACGCCGTCCGACCTCGGCAATGACGTCGTCGCCAGCACCGTGACCCAGCGAGTCATTCACTTGCTTGAAGCCGTCGAGATCGCATAGCAGAACGCCAAATTGTTTCCGATCGGGCGCCTCGAGGAGGTCGGAGAGTGCAAGCTCGAGCGCACGACGGTTCGCGGTCCCTGTCATCGGGTCGGTGAGGGCCTCGACCTCGAGCTGAGAGCTTCGCTCGACCTCTTCGGTGATGTCCTCGGCTGAACCAACGAACTCTGGGTCGCCATTGATGTCCTGATAGGCGCGAACTCGAAGTCGAATCGTCCGTACGCCGAGGTCGCCGGCGTCATGGGTGATCTCGACCACGCCCTCGTCACTCGCCGCTTCCGACAACAGCTTGGGAATCGCATGGCTCACCGGCTCACCGTCGAGCGTGCGGATATCTCGGAAGTCTTCCTGAGTCTTCAACTCCCGACCGAAGATGTCGTCGAGCTTGCTGTTCTTGTACAGCAGGAGACCCGTCGAAGAGACACGGAAGATGCCATGCGGCACCGTCTCGGTGATGTCTTGCAGCCTGATTCGATGGTCCTGTGAACGTTGGGCTTGCGGGTTGTTCGTCGTATCGGAGAACACGAAGCTGGTCTGCTCGCCTTCGGATATAAGTGTCGCCTGAAACCATCGCGAGGACGCGAAATCATCTCCATCGGGTAAACGCACCGTGCACGATGCCGCCCCTAGAGCCGAAGAGTCGACCCAACAATCGAGTAGCTCGGCCACGGAGTCCGGGTGGACCAGGCAACCGAGCGTGAACCGATCGACATCCAGTTGCGATATGCCAACAGCGGCTGCCATATCGTCATCGAGCGCCAGTAGATGCAACTGCGAATCGCACTGCCCGCGAAACACCGTGGCATTGGACTCAGCGTCGTTCTCACCGCACGGCCCAAGACCAGCTGATGGATGCAGGAGGAGTATGAGATACGGCGTCCCAACCATGCTCACACTGCTCAAATGCATCTCGCGGCCGCCCAGGTTGACCAGCACATGAGAGGTACCATCGAGACGCGCCGCTCGACTCGCCTGGATGGTCGAGACATGCGTCTGACGACCGAAGGTGGGCAACGCTGGAGCTTCCCGAAAACGCTGGAGCAACGGATGTGTTCTCTCCAACGGAACACGCTGAAACACAGGCTCTTCGATCACCGCCACAGTCGTTTCAGGATGGTCGTTCAGAAAGCTCTCCAGCTCAGGCTGAAGTGCGTGAGGAAAGGGCCCGGTAATCACTTTCAATAGTTCGGCACGGAGCCATCCACGCGACAGGGGCTATTCGGACTATCGACCGCCAAACAACAGGGCTGAATCGGTCGCGAGTCGGGTCATGCGGACGCTACTCTTGTTGAGTTCGCCTCCGTGGCCAAAATGGATAAGGCAACGGGCTTCTATCCCGTCGACTGCAGGTTCGAGTCCTGCCGGGGGCACGTGTATTGGCTCAGTCCTGGCGGACTTCGTCAAACCCGCCTTTTCGTGTCCGCTTCGCTCCACAAAAACGCTCCCGGCGTGGGAGGCGGCCGTACTGACTTCGCCAGGCTCGGCAGAAACTGGGCCTGGTTAGTTTGTGTCTGGTGGGGGTTTGCGGCGTGTCCAGCGTGAGGCTCGGCCTAACAGCGGCGTGAGTGCCAGCGCCGAAATCGGGGCGTGCCACAAGAAACCCTGCCCAAACGGAACGTTCATGTCCTTCAGGATCTCGGCCTGACGCGATCGCTCCACGCCTTCGGCAATAGGCACACGGCCCTCGGTGGTGACGATCTCGACGATGGCCTTGAGACGGTTCATCGCCCGTTCATCGACATCGATCTCCGATATGAACGATCGGTCGATCTTCACGGTGTCGCTCGGAATCTGAATGAGTCGGTCGACATTCGACCCCTCAATACCGAAATCGTCGATCGCGACCTTGATCCCGCGCTCGCGCAGCACGTTCAGCGAATTGATCAGATCGTCTTGGTGCGCAAACAATCGATGTTCGGTCACCTCGATCTGCAGCATCGTTGGCGGCACCCGATGCTGGCGCAAGGTCTCAAAGATTTGACGCGTACTGTCCGAGTCGCTGACATGATCCGGCTTCAAGTTGAACGACAACGTGAACCGCTCGTCGACGATGCCGTGCGACAGCCAGTCGCTCAGCTGTGCAATCGACCGGGTCAAAATCTCCAAGTCGAACTTGTCGAACTCGCCACGTTCGGTGCCTGGCGGCAGGAAGGATGACGGATCGAGCATGCCCATTACCGGATGCATGTAACGCGCCAACACTTCGACACCGACGATCGTGCCATCGGAGATCTCGACCACCGGTTGGTAGACCAGTCGGATCTGCTCGGGCTTGATCTCGATGTCGGCGCTCCCACGAGCTGCTTGTCGAAGACCACGACGTCGTTCCTTCTCTCGATACATCGCAAGGTCGGCGCTTTTGAGAATCGAGTCGGGGGTGTCGGTGATTTTTGCGATCGCCAATCCGACCGAGCCACCGATGCGGAGGTGGTTGCCATTCACGACGCACGTGGTGTCGAGCGCACGCTCCACCTTGCCCGAGAGCACACGTGCAGCCTGCGGTCCTTCGTGCGACAGAACACAGAACTCATCGCCGCCGAAACGGGCGATGAGGTCGTTCGAACCGCAGGTCGAGCCAAGCTGATCGGCTACGAACTTCAACACGATGTCGCCACCTGCGTGGCCTTGGGAATCGTTGATGCCTTTGAAGCCGTCGATGTCGCAGAATAAGACCGCGATGCCGTCGCGTTTGTTGAGTGAGATCGTCAGCTCGTCCATCAGGCGAGCTCTGTTGGCGAGTCCGGTCAGTGGGTCATGGCTGGCCCGATGCTGCAGGGTGGCGGCCGACCGTGACCGCGTCTCGGCTTCGGTGTGCAGACGATCGTCGAGGGATTGCAGCGTGCGCGACAACATCCCGATCTCGTCGTCTCCAGCATCATCGAGAGGTGCGAGAAGACGGTCTCGATAGAGCTCTTGAGCCCCCTGCACCACGCTGTCCAGGCGGGTGCGCATCACCGCGATCGGCACGAGTGAAAGCACGCCGATCACCAGGAAAGCGGGAACCAACCAGTTAGGCAGATTGTCCGCCCCGGTGTCGGCGGAGTCGGTCGCCGCGATGAGGACCCACTCGGCCTCCGGGATTCGTCGCATCGTTACAACAGACTGGCGACCGTTGATGCTCGCATCGTCCGAATCAAACTGGTTCTCGCCGTCCAGTACTTCGTCGATCAGCGAAGACGTCACGCCATTGGGTTGGCCAAAGGGCTGATCGCCATTGTGGCGAGACGGGGTGAATATCACCGCTTCGCCTTCTGCATTCCTAACGGCCAGGAGAACTTCGGTACTCTCGCCGGCTCGCGCTGCGGCGACCGCTTCGAGGATTCCGCTGGCGCTGTAGGCGCCGATAATAACTTTCCCGGTGCTGTTTTGAACCGGCGCACCGATCAAGACCCCGACTTCTCCATCGAGAATGCGTGTCGCCCCGATCGTCGTTCCCGTCGACGATCGGTCGATCACATTTGTCGTCGCACCAATCCGCGACGGACTCTCGACCGATTCGAGAACCTCGACCGCAATAAAACCCGCCGCTTCGAGTTGGCGGATCTTCGTGGCATCGTCCGATGGCGTTGAGGCCGAGAGCTCGAGAAGACGGCTTGCCGTATTCAGCTCTCCCTCGATCAGCGATGCGATCGGTGACGCGATGGCTTCGAGGTTGGCCGCACTTCGATCGATCGCATCGTCCCGCTGTCCTCGGAGCACGAGGATGACGAGAACCGCTATTGCCAGAATGGTGAGGGCTAGGACGATGGCGAGGCGGCGTCCGACAGTCAGACGGAACACGACACTCCTACTTCGACGGCTTCAGCTGTTCGTAGATCCGCTTGCAATCCGGGCAGACAGGGAAGTCGTCGGGAACGCGAGTTGGGACCCACTTCTTTCCACAGATGGCGGTCACGGCAGTTCCGGTCACGGCACTCTCGGTGATGTCGTTCTTGCGCACGTAATGCGCGAACTTGTCGTGATCGCCGCCATCGGACACGACCGGCTTCGTCAGCGTGTCGCCTTCGGTGTCGGTGTCGGTGTCGGTGCCGCGAACGGGGCTGGGAGTGCTCGGGGTCGTCGTTGGGAGAGAAGTCTTCATTTGACGCATGATCTGCCATGGTAGAACCCAGCCGCCCACTTCACGAACCGATGAACTGGTCAAACCGAGATCGATTGGACCTGCGACACGAGTTCGGGAACCACTAGCGAGAGATCCTCGGTGTGATCGACGACCCGATCGGCGAAAGTTGAACTTGGTTCGACAAACGTGTCGTGCATCGGCCCGACCGACGTCTGGAATTGCTCGCGCACACTCTCGACCGATCGTCCTCGTTCGACGGTGTCGCGTTCCAAGCGGCGCTCGAACCGAAGATCCTCGCTACACGCCCGGAAGATCTTGAAATCGAATCGTTCCACCAACTCAGGAAATGCGAACAACAAAATGCCCTCTGCGATGATGATGTCGTTCGCTGGCAGGATGACGAGGTCGTCGGCGCGACGATGCAGGGCGAAGTCGTACACGGGAAGCGCAATGTCGAGGCCCTGAGCAAGACCATCGAGGTGATGGCCAAAGATCTCGACATCGAGTGAATCAGGATGATCGAAGTTGACGTCGTTACGTTCTTCCATGGTCAGGCCACGAAGATCCTTGTAATACGCGTCGAAAGGCAGAATCGAAACACGGTCTCTACCGAGTTCGGAGGCAAGTTCGTGTGCGAGGCGAGACTTTCCGGAGCCGCTGCCACCAGATATCCCGATTAGGAGTGCTGTCACGAACTTTGACCGTACCGCGGTCTTTGTCGTGGTTTGGCACCAGCGCCGCGAAATATCGTGTGACTCTCTACACGTTTCGGTCCGCTCGTGTTCGTGAGGCGGTTTTCGTGCAGTACATTTGCCCACGACGAAGCTCTAACAGGACGATGTCCCACCGCGAAGAAGGCCGCTCATGACCAACCGACTCGAACTGATGGCCGCCGTGGAAGGCAACGTCGAGGCGCTGATGGCCGACCACTTGGCCAAGCGGCCAACCTGGTACGCACACGACCTCATCAAGTGGGAAGACGGGCGCAACTACGTCGACGAACCGTGGGACGAGTCGCAATGCACGATTAGCCCAGAGGTTCGCGAAGCGCTCGTGCTCAACCTTCTGACCGAAGACAACCTTCCGTACTACCACTACGCGATCGCGAGCCAGTTCGGCGAGGACTCGGCGATTGGACGGTGGACTCGGCGCTGGACCGCCGAGGAAGGTCAGCACGCAATCGTCATCCGCGACTATCTGATGATCAGCCGAAATTGCGACCCAATCGCACTCGAAGACGACCGGGTGGCAACAATCTCAAAGGGTTGGGACAGTCCATGGACAGACCCGATCGACATCTTCGTCTACACCTCCGCCCAAGAACTTGCGACGAGGGTCTCGCACCGAAACACGGGCGTCAAGGCTGACGACGAGGTCGCCTACGAGATCATGAAGCGCGTCGCCGCCGACGAGAACTATCACTACATCTTCTACAAAGGCATCGTCACAGCAATGCTTGAGCACGACCCATCGGCGTGCATCCAATCGATGCGCAAGGTCTACGAGAACTTCAACATGCCGGGCACCGTCGTGCCTAAGTTCCGCCGGCGAGCAGCGCTCGCAGCTCGTGCGGAGATCTACGATCTTCGAATCCACGCCGAGAAGGTCATCGCTCCTGTGCTGCGGGAGTGGAAGATCGACACGATCGAGGGTCTCACACCCGAAGCAGACGAAGATCGCGAAGCGGTGATCGCGATGCCAGGAATGCTTGTTGAGCGCGCCGAGAGACTCGAAGCCCGCGCCGCGAAGGCTCGCTAGGGCCCGGTCAGAAGTCCGATCAGCTCGTCGACCGCTTCGTCGGCGATGGTGTAGATCTCTTCATCCGTGCGGTCTTGAATTGGGTGTTCAACGAACACCCGGGCTGCGTCGAAACCCAGCCGTTCGGCTTGAGCGGCTGCAGCGTCGACAAACGGCGCCGACGCAACGAAGACTGCTGGGATACCGCTGAGCTCAAGATTGTTGATGTCGTGCACACTGCACGTCGTGCAACTGCCTCAATCCGCAAGCGCTTCGATGACGGCATCGCAGTGGGTCGCGATTTCGTGCCTCAGATCTGGGGGCGCGGGCTTTGCGAACGTCGGCTTGCTGTAACGGACCACCTTCGCATCGAGATCTTGTAGACGGTTCTGCACCTGATCGAGAAACACGTTGCTACGCGGCTTGGAGATGTCGAGTAGGCCAACCGTAAGCCCGGCGAGCGACTCGGGCCGCGCGGTTCGTTGGCGCACCTGCGGCGTCGTCTCGTCTGTTGGGTCGAGCACGGTGAGGGTCATCGAACGATCTCCTTCGTTACGGGAACACTACCCATTGGGCCGCTGACCCATCCGCCGATCACCGAGCTGAACAACCCGGCTGGGCCGCCTGCGTGCACGATGAGGATGCCATCGTCGCGGAACTTGGGGAGCTGGGTTCCTTCGAGGCCGAGACCTGTTGGGATGCCTTCACCGATGTTGTCGACGCCACGGAGAATGCTGTCGACCTCGAGGTGGAAGTGGCCCCGAAGTTCGGTTTCGAATCGCGATTTGTCCCACCCCGCCTCGCTGAACCGAGCCATGTGCTCGGGGCACAGGACGAGCACGGTGTCCATGCCAATAATTCTGGGGTGCACGTTGGCCAACATGACTTGAGCAATCGAGGCCGTGAGCGACTCGGGGGTGCGGCTCATCTGATCGAAGATGATTCGTGGAGCCTCGCCGCAGAACGCAGTAACAGTGTTTGTGCCGGCCGTGAAGCCTCGAGATTCGGCCAAGCTGCTCCAGGGCGAGCCCTCTTCATCCTCAGCGAAACAGAGCCCAAGCTTTCCTGGGTTGCCGTGTGTTGCGCGGTCGATCTCGCCCGGACGTCCGCCGCCGAGGTTGCGGACGCAGAGCTGCACTGCTCTCCCGATAGTCGCGTTCGCCCGGTTGCCGTGGCCGAGAGCGTTTATGCCCGAGTTCATGTCGAGCTCGTGCCGGATCGGGCCGTTCACGATGAACAACGGGCCGACTCCCATGGTGGTCGCCAAAACACCGTGCATGTTGAAGTCATCGTTGCACACGGCTTCGAGTGCGGTGATGACAACCGGCAGATACTCGGGCTTGCACCCGGCCATGACAGCGTTGATCGCCACCTTCTCGACCGACGCCTCGGCAAGGTTTGGGGGAACGATCGCCACGCGGTCTTCAGGAGCGCGGTTCGTGCCGGCGAGCATTCGGGCTACTCGCTCCGGTGTCGGTGGAACGAGCGGCAACCCATCGCTCCACCCTCGATCGAACATTGCTTCGAACTCATCTTCGAGCTCGGCAAATTCGACCTGACGGCTCGCGGTTTCACCCTCGCCGAACAGCGCGGCCAATCCGTCGACCCGATCTGGGTCGACGCTCATCGAACCACAGCCAGGGCGTTGGTCGGGAAGATCGGGCCCGAGTCCCTCGACGCCGCTTAGCGCTTCCCACTGTGTTCGGCTCCAGCCGACGGTCCGTTCGGCTTCTTCGCCGCCGCTTCGTCGCATGAGTGTTGGGACTGTCTCGATCTCGGCGTGCCAGGACAGGCCAAGGTCGGCGTCGTGGAAAACGTTGCTCAGTGCGGGAAACGCCGGGTCATCCTGCGTGATGATCTGATCGAGCGCGCCAGCGTCGACGAGCTGCTGAAGAACTGGTGTCACCATCTCACACGTCGCGCAATCGCGTTTCACGAATGCGACCAGGCCGTCGTTTCGAAGTTCGGTCATGTCGAACTCTGCCATAGCTTGCGAAGCTCCGGATACGCGAGATTTCGCGGCTACGACGTCACACCCCAGCCCTACAGTCCCCGTAGACCGAAATTTGAGTGGTGCTGGGCCAATCTGGCCCACCATCGCTCAAAGAACGGGCCGCTTCCCCCAGATCACCTGCTCGGAGGAAGCGCGCAATGGATTCGTTACGCAATCACATGTCGACTCATCACGGGGTCGCGTCGAGAGGGGAGGCGAGGAGCCTCGGCGTTAGCGACTCCTCGCTTCGGCGGATGATCGGCAGGGGAGAAATTATTCGGGTTCACCCACGGGTTTATCGGGCGGCGGCTCACGGGCGCACGTGGAGATCAAATGCCCGGAGCGCGGCATTGTCCTCGGGTGGCGTCGTCAGCCATCGCGCTGCGGCCGCGGTTTGGGGCATCGACGGCTTCCCATTCGCATTGACAGAATTGACGATCGGCTATCCACGGTCGAGTCGACTACCTGGGGTCACGCTGCATCGATCAAAGCAGTTCTCATTGATCGACGAAACGATTCTTGGGGGCATCCCAGTGACCGGAATTTCGAGGACGGTTCTCGATGTCGCTGCCGTTGTGGGACCACAGCGCCTCGAGAACACAATCGACGCCGTGATCCGTCAGAAACTACTTACCTGGCCTGATCTCTACAGCGTCTTGGTTCGCCACTCGGCACGCGGGCGCGATGGCTGCGGAAAACTGCGAAAGGTCCTCGACGTTCGATACGGCGACAGCGCCATTCCCGATAGCTCGTGGAACCGCAACGTTGGCGTCCTCCTTCTCGACTGCGGATTACCGGAGCCTGCATATGAACTCGAGGTCGTCGACGCCGCAGGACTGTTCATCGCCCGCGTGGACCTTGCGTATCCCAGGCAGAGGGTCGCGATCGAGTTGGACAGCGTCCGCTGGCATCTGAATCGCAGCTCCTTCGAAGCCGATCCGCGCCGCAAGAACAGGCTCTTGCTGGCCGGATGGAAGGTGCTCACTTTCACCTGGTCTGACTATGTCGACAACCCGAGAGACCTGGTGAGCACCGTTCGTTCTGCGCTTCTGTGAGCGCTCATGGGCCAGATCGGCCCGGCATGCTTCAAATTTCGAGCAAGCGGACGGTAGCTGACGGCTAGAGCTCTTTGAGGGTGTCTTCGATGCCCATGTGGAAGGTCGGGTAGGCGTAGATCATCGAGCGCAGGGTGTCGATCGACAGGTGAGCGTGCACAGCCAGTGACAGCAGACCAAGGACCTCGCCGCCGTGCGGTCCGACCGATGTTGCACCGACGAGGATGTTGCGATCGGTGTCGCTGACGAGCTTGATGAATCCCTCGTTGCCGTTCTGGTGGAGCCAGCCGCGAGCGGTGTGTCCGACCAGCTTGAACGCGGTCTTGACGTTGAGGCCCTTGGCTCGGGCTTCGGCCTCGGTGAGTCCAACGGTGCCGACCTCTGGGTCCGTGAACGTCACGGCCGAAAGTGCGTCGAGGTTGAGCGGTTCCGCGTCTTGGCCGAGGATGTTCGCAACTGCGACGTTGGCCTGTCGTAGACCGAGGTGTGTGAACATTCCTTCACCGGCGATATCGCCCACGGCCCACAGCCCGCCTTGCACCATCATGTTCTTGTCCGAGTCGAGGAACATTGCGGTGTCATCGATCCCGAGGCTTGCCATGCCCAGTTCCTTGAGGAATGTCTTGCGGCCGGTTGTGACGAGGAGCTTGTCGCCTTCGACCACCGTGCCGTCCGCCAGCGTGACAGCGAAACCATTGTCATACGCGACCGATGAAGCGAACTGCCCGAGATGCACCTCGATGCCGTCTGCGGCGAAGACTTTGGCCAACACCTCGCCGGCCTCTGGCTCGTTGCGGGGGAGAAGACCATTCGTGCCCTCGATGACCCGCACCTTTACGCCGAATCGACTCATCACCTGTCCCAGCTCAGCGCCGATCGCTCCACCGCCGAGCACGATCATCGACTGCGGAAGAACCTCCGTTTCGACGATCTCGTGGTTGGTCCAATACGGGGTGTCCGCAAGGCCTGGGATTGGCGGCACAGCGGCGAGCGTGCCCGTGGCGACGACGATGCCTTTACGAGCGACATAGGTGTCGCCATTGACCTCGACCGTTTTCGGTCCGGTGACGACGGCACGGCCGCGCACGAACGTGCCGCCTTTGCCAACGAAGCGGTCGACAGCGACCGTGTCGTCCCACGTATCGGTGGCCTGCTCGCGAATGCGGCGGGCGACCGGCGCCCAGTCGGGTGTAGCGGTGGCCGTTCCGGCAAGTCCGTCGACCCGGCCAACCTCGGCGAGGGCGTTTGACGCCCGGATCATCATCTTCGACGGGACGCAACCCCAATAGGGGCATTCGCCACCCACGAGAGCAGCTTCGATGCCGACGACGTCGAGTCCTGCTTCGCCGAGTTGTCCGCCGACCGATTCCCCGGCCGGTCCAAGTCCTATGACGATCACGTCAGTTGCATATTCAGCCACGGCGCTGTTCCTTCTGTTCACGATTGTTCGTAAGTAAGAAAGCGGAATGAAGCTGCCAACAATCCCGAAGGACTGGAATATGTGTCCGACGAGCCGAGTTGCGCTCGACGATTGTTCGATACACTGAACGCTCGCTACAACCTGCGGGTGTAGTTCAACGGTAGAACCTCAGATTTCCAATCTGATGATGGGGTTTCGATTACCCCCACCCGCTCAAGAGCATCGGCCCGGGCCATCAGCCCGGGCCGATTTGTTTTTCGACCGTTCCTCGCTCCAACGGTCGTCGAGCGACCATGTTGGTTTCCGCGGATCTCGACCGGAAGTGTCGAGGAGTAACAGTAGGCTTTCTCCCCTGTGAACAGCACGCTTGAAACTCTCGACGACAACAAAGTTAAGTTGTCCGTCACCATCGAAGAATCCGAGTTCGAACCATCAGTCGATGAGGCGTACAAGGTCATTGCCAAGGAGGTTCGGATGCCCGGCTTCCGGCCTGGCAAGGTCCCACGCAAGCTCCTCGAGAAGCAGTTCGGTCCGGAAATGGCCCGCGAGGAAGCGCTCCGAACTTCGCTTCCCGAGTTCTACTCCAAGGCCGTTTACGAGAACGACGTCGACGTGATCGCCCCACCCGAGATCGACATCACCGGTGGGCAAGCCGAAGGCGACATCAGCTTCGACGCCGTCGTCGAGGTTCGCCCCTCGGTCACCGTGTCGGGCCACGACGGATTGCGGGTCGAGATCCCTTCGCCGCACGTCACCGACGATGATCTCCAGGAGCGGCTCGATTCGATTCGCGCACAACACGCCGAGCTCGAGGCTGTCGAGCGCGAAGCGGCCGACGACGACCATGTGATGATCGACATCGCTGGAACGATCGACGGCGAGCCTGTTCCAGGACTCACCGCCGAGGACTACGACTACGTGGTTGGTTCTGGTGCTGTCGTCGCTGAGATCGACGACAACCTCCGTGGAGCGAAGGCTGGCGACGAGCTCGAGTTCTCCGCCGATCACCCCGACGAGAGCCAAGACGACAAGATCGATTTCGTCCTAAAGGTCAAAGAAGTTCAGGAACAAGTCCTTCCCGAGGCGAACGATGACTTCGCGAAGGAAGCCAGCGAGTTCGAGACCATCGATGAGCTCCGCGACGATCTCAGCCAGCGTCTCGAAGACGTGAAGCGGTCCCAGGCTGTCCAAGCGCTCGACGCGAAGACCGGCGAGGCCCTCGCTGCGTTGGTCACCGACGAGATCTCCGAGGCGTTGGTCGAAGACGAGATGGAGAACCGGGGCCAAGACATGGCCATGCGGCTTCAGGCTCAAGGCATCCAACTCGAGCAATATCTCCAGATCACCGGGACGACGCCCGAGATGTTCCGCGAACAATTGCGTGAGCAGGCCGAGGTCAGCGCACGTGTCGATTTGGCACTCCGTTCGATCGCCGACTCCGAGGGCATCGACGTCACCGACGAAGAAGTCGACGTGGAGCTGCGGGTCCTCGCAACCCAACTCGACCAAACTCTTGAGACCGTCCGGGAACAATTGGAGACAGCCGGTCGTTTGAAAGCCATACGATCCGACATGCGGATCCGTGCGGCAATGCAATGGGTTACAGAACGCGCCGAAATTGTCGATGAGAACGGCAATGCGGTCGATCGGGACCTTCTTGAGCACGACCACGAACACGACCATGATGATGCTGACCACGGGTCAGAGGAAGAGTAACCATGAGCATTCTGATCCCGAATGTCATCGAGAAGACCCCGCACGGTGAACGCGGCTCGGACATCTTCTCCCGCCTTCTACGCGAGAACATCATCTTTCTCGGGACGCCGATCGACGACTTCGTAGCGAACGTGATCTCGGCGCAGCTGCTGCACCTCGAGGCGGAGAACCCCGACCGAGACATCAACCTCTACATCAATTCGCCAGGTGGCGACATCAACGCGCTGTTCGCCATCTACGACACGATGCAGTACGTGAAGCCCGACATCACCACGATTTGTTTTGGACAGGCAGCATCCGCCGCAGCGGTGCTTCTCGCTGCCGGTACACCCGGTAAGCGTCTTGCGCTCAAGCACAGCCGGATCCTGATCCATCAGCCGTACTCGGGAGCGCAAGGCCAGGTGTCCGATATCGAGATCGCAGCCACCGAAATTCAGCGCCTTAAGGTGTCGCTCGAAGACGTGCTCGCGTCTCACACCGGTCAGACCGCCGAAAAGATCTCATCCGACACCGATCGAGATTTCGTGATGACCGCCGATCAGGCGAAGGAATATGGAATCATTGATGAGGTCATCGACAATCGGGACACGGTAGATACCAGCGGGCCTATTAAGGCTGTCGAGTAGTCGTCCGACATATCGGAACGACACCTAAGAGAAATTCGAAACGGGAGAAGCTGCGTGGCCAAATTCGGTGAAGGGGGAGAGCTCCTTAAGTGCTCCTTCTGTGGCAAGTCGCAAAAGCAGGTCAAGAAGCTGATCGCAGGTCCTGGTGTTTACATCTGCGACGAGTGCATCGACCTCTGCAACGAGATCATCGAAGAAGAGCTCGCTGAGGCAAGCGATGTCGACTTCGGCGATCTGCCGAAGCCGGCCGAGATTCACGAGTTCCTCGATAGCTACATCATTGGCCAGGATCACGCGAAGAAGATCCTTGCCGTTGCGGTGTACAACCACTACAAGCGCGTCGAATTCGGATCAACTCTCGACAACGAGGTAGAGCTCTCGAAGTCGAACATCTTGCTCGTCGGCCCAACCGGCTGTGGCAAGACCCTCCTCGCACAGACGCTCGCTCGCATGTTGAACGTGCCCTTCGCGATTGCCGATGCGACCGCACTTACCGAAGCCGGCTACGTCGGTGAGGATGTCGAGAACATCCTTCTCAAGCTCCTGCAGGCAGCGGAGTACGACGTCAAGAAGGCCGAAACGGGCATCATCTACATCGATGAGATAGACAAGGTCGCTCGCAAAAGCGAGAACCCATCGATCACTCGCGATGTGTCTGGAGAGGGTGTCCAGCAAGCGTTGCTGAAGATCCTCGAGGGAACCTCAGCAGCGGTGCCACCCCAAGGCGGCCGCAAGCACCCGCATCAGGAATTTATTCAGATCGACACCACCAACGTGTTGTTCATATGCGGTGGTGCTTTTGCAGGCATCGAGAAGATCATCGACCAGCGTGAAGATCGCGGTGGAGTCGGCTTTGGTGCGAGCATTTCGAACCGTCAAGAACGCAATGACCTCGGCGATGTGCTGACCCGCATCCGTCCCGAAGATCTCATGAGCTTCGGTCTCATTCCAGAGTTCATTGGCCGTTTGCCTGTCCTCGGATCCGTGGGAAACCTCTACCGGGAAGATCTTGTTCGAGTGCTCACCGAGCCGAAGAACGCTTTGATCAAGCAGTACCAAAAGTTCTTTGAGTTCGAGGACTGTGAACTTGAGTTCACCGACGAAGCGCTCGGCGCGATCGCAGACCAGTCTCTGGCCCGCGGTGTCGGGGCTCGTGGATTGCGTGCGGTGCTCGAAGAGGTCTTGCTCGCAACGATGTACGAACTGCCAAGCCGTGAAGATGTCGGCAAAGTCATCATCACCGAAGAGGTTGTCCTCGAAGGTGTTGTACCGACACTCCATCCGGTGAAAGCTGCCAAGAAGGGCGAAGACCGCCCCTCCCGCGCCGCGTCCTGATCCCTTCAGCGACAGCGACTCCGTCGCGATTTTGTCGCTTGCGGACTGCAGGAATTTCGTCCCCTTTCGGGGGCCGTTCAAACGCCACACAGGCTGAACGCCAGAGGCGGGCTCTGTCTGTTGGTGGTGCCTGGAACCGCAGCGTGGTTTTGGTGCCTGGCACCGTATAGGCGGGAGCGGGCCGTATGTCGCGCGCGTTTCGCTACTTGGGGTGGCGGAGGATCGGTGTTGTTTCGACGATTCGAGGAATGATGCCTGGCACCGTAGGGGTGGTTTGGTGCCAGGTGTACTTTTGGCGGTCATAGGCTCTCGTCATGGGCTTTTCTGAGGCGCTTCGGTATCTGGATGCACATATCAATTTGGAAGCTCGAGCTGGCTATTTCGAGGACCTATCGCTGAACTCGATGCTCTCGCTCATGGAGCTCTCGGGGGACCCACATCACACCTTTCGAGGCATTCATGTGACCGGGACGAACGGCAAAGGGTCGACCGCCACGATGATCGCCTGCCTGCGGGAGGCCCAGGGTCTTCGGGTCGGTCGGTACTCGAGTCCACACCTCTCGTCGATCACCGAACGCATCGACATTGATGGTGAGCCGACCCCAGAGCAAATGACCACGGCGGCAGACATCCTCACTCAGTGGCGTGCGTATCGTGTCACGCTGCCAGAGGGCTTCATTCTTTGCCCGCTCGACCATGGCTGGACCTCATAACCTCGCACACAGAACTGAAAGTTCTACTGCCTTGTCATGGAGATCGGGCTCGGTGGGGTTGTTTGGGTGTTGGTGTAGTCCAGGCTTCGGGGAGTCAAAGATGATGTTTAAAAGGGTTCTTGTTCTAGTCGGTGCGATCTTCATGGTGGGATGTGGTTCGAGTTCACCTGATGCCAGTGCCATCGAGAGTGCGGCGAGTTCGATCCTCAGTGAGACAACGGTGGCGCCGACCACACAGGTCGCTACGACCGTGATGGAGAGTCCTACGACTTCGGAGGTCTCTGTTGCGGTGCCGGACGAGGTTGATCCCCAAGTCGCTCGGAATTCCAAGACGTGGCAGGAGTACACAAATCTGGTGAGTCCAGGCGACGCTCTCAAGTGTGCGCTCGCATGGGATTGGTTCAACAGGACCTACACGTTCGCGAACCGGACGGGCTTGTCGGATCGTTTGATCGAACGTGCAGCAACCCTCGCTGATTGGGTCTATGACCCCCAACGCAGTGACGTTGAAAACGACGAAGCTGTGGCCGAGGCCTTCGACGGCTTGGAGATGGTGGCGCTCGTCTCGGACGTCGAGACTTGGCTCCACCAACGAATCGCTATTCTTCGGCTCGCCATTGAAGCCAACACTGGACGCGCCGAATTTTCCGATGAGGGGCTGCGTCGCGAAGAACAACAGCTTCTGGATCTTGTCGCCGCAGCTGAGCTCGCGGGTCCGACCGGAGAGATCGACATCCGCTCGGCGCTTCAGCCAGTGTTTCAAAGCCCGAGTGAAGTATTCAAAGCACCGCCATCGTGCCCTATGGGGAACGACCGAACGCTGGGTGGGCGATGGAGAACTTTGCGGGCGACAACGAGAGCTTTGGCGGCCGCGGGCGAGATGCTCGCAGCCGATGCTTAACTTCGGCCATGGTCGATCTCATGCTCAGCGAGTTCATCGGGTCGGACTCACCTGCGGATTTGCTCGAGCCCGCCACGGCCGCTGTCACGCTGATAGCCAGAGACTGGACCGACCGGGCAGCTGACGCGGATGCTGTTGCGGTGGGGGAGGCGTGGACCAACCTCGTTGACGACATCGATGGTGAGCCGAGCCCCGAACAGATGGACACGGCGGCAGACATTCTCGATTAGTGGCGTGCGTATCGAGACACGCTGCCTGAGGGCTTCATTCTTTGCCCGCTCGACCCAGGTTGGACCGCCTGACCCATGACTCTCACGGATGAGGACTTCTATCGAAAACACGCCGATGGCCTCATTCGTATGGCGACTGCGCTCGTAGGGCCGAACAACGCAGAAGATGTCTTCTCCTCAGCAGTTCTTCGGGTACTGAACAGCAGGACCTGGCGGCGGCTCGACGATGATGAGCGAAGGGCCTACCTGTGCCGATCGATCATGAACGAAGCAAAGCGCTGGGGTCGCCAGGCCGGCCGCCGTCAACAGCGCGAATCGATCTACTCGGCGCAGCGACTGCTCTCCGAATCGATGACGGAGCCGGAGGAGATCTGGGCAGCGGTCGCGAGCCTCAGTGTTCGCCAGCGAGCCGTCGTATTTCTGACCTACTACGAGGACCTCGACACAGCCGCCGTGGCGAAGTCGCTTGGGATATCTCCCGGGTCGGTCTACCAACATTTGAATCGTGCCCGTAACGCACTGAAGGAAGCAACGCATGGCTGACCGACCAATCGGTGACGATATCGACCAGACACTCAGGCGCGCCATCACCGACCTCGCTACGGTCGCGCCTCCTGCGCCTGAATTCGACGATCTCGTCAACCCTGTTGTTGTGACCGGTTCGCCAGAGAGAGGTCCTCAGAATCGACGTCCCGTGCTTGCGCTCGCGTTTGCGGCTGTGGTGGCGATCGCTGGACTTTCTTTCGCCCTCATCGGTGATGATCAAGCCACCGTCGAACTTGGGGATGAGACTCCAGTCGGACAGCTGTGGGGCGACTACGCAGATTCGACTGAGAGCTCGGCGGTGCAGCGGTGTCTCGCCGAGTGGATCACGAATCGCGACATCAACTTCCGCATCAAGGGTGATCAGTTCAACGCGTCAAGTGCAGTGTCCCAGTTCTTTGTTTCGCGTCACAACGCAGCGAGTTGGACCTCGCGGCACCTCGCTGCGCTTCGCCTGGCAGCGCTGCCTGATGGTGACTCGTCTCCGAAACGGATCCTCATCGATGAACTCGAACAGATTCAACAACGCTTCGAGGGTCTAGGAGCCGAAGATCGCGTCGATATCGCGCCGGCGTTGAATATCGCTGGCGCCAGATTCGACTCGATCTTCTTCCGTGATGCTGAATGCCCACTCGGTGCAGCTTCCGATCGGTCGCCTTTGCAACTCCAGCTCGAGACATACTCGGGCGAGAACGACGAGACCAAGGCATTGTTGGACGCCGTCCGATGCGCCGACGCGGCTCTTGTGTTGCACGCGGCCGAGTCGGCGATTGCTATGCCGTCCGAGAACACGGCCACTCGTCTGCGCTTGGCTGTTGAGCTTGCCGGGTCCGTCAGCGTTGCTGGTCAGGACCCGGTGCTCGTCGACTTCGTTTCAGATCACGAAGCTGCATCGCTTGATGAAGCTCTGCTAACAAGCCGCACGGCACTCCTCAGCGATTCGTTTCCGAAGCACTACGTCGGGTGCCCTCTGTTCTGAGCGACGCCTGGGTTGATTCGTTGTCGTTTCAACGATTCGAGGAATGGTGCCTGGCACCATAGGGGTGGTTTGGTGCCAGGTGTACTTTTGGTGGTCATAGGCTCTCGTCATGAGCTTTACTGAGGCGCTTCGGTATCTGGATGGACATATCAATCTGGAGGCCCGCGCTGGCTATTTTGAGGGCCTTTCGCTGAACTCGATGCACTCGCTCATGGACCTCTCAGGGGACCCGCACCAGGCCTTCCGAAGCATCCACGTGACTGGCACGAACGGCAAAGGGTCGACTGCGACGATGATCGCCCGACTCTTGCAGGCCCAGGGACTCCGGGTCGGTCGTTACTCGAGTCCGCATCTTTCATCGATCACCGAACGCATCGAGATCGACGGTGAACCCGTCAGTCGCGAGATCTTTACCGAAGAGGTCTTGGCGCTGGCAGCAGTGGCGGAGCTGAGCGAATATCCAGCGAGCTACTTCGAGCTGCTCACCGCTACTGCGTATCGAATTTTCGCCGCTGAGGCTGTCGAAGTTGCGGTCGTCGAAGTCGGTGTGCTCGGCAGGTTCGATGCCACGAACGTGATCGACGCCGACGTTGCCGTGCTGACCAATATTGGCACCGACCACACGACCCAAGAGGGCGATTGGCGTCGAGACATCGCCGGCGAAAAGGCAGGCATTGCCAAACCATCGTCGACTTTCGTGGTGGGCGAGACCGACCCTGATCTGCTCGACATCTTCGAGGCGGAAGGAGCCGAGAAGTTGTTGCTCGCCGATCGCGACTTCGAACTTGTCGACGACCAACCAGCGGTCGGCGGACGCCTCGTCGACATTCGAACCGAACGCGGGCTCTACGAGGAGGTCTTCGTTTCAGCCCATGGGGCACACCAGTCGATCAACGCGTCGGTGGCGCTGATGGCCACTGAGGCCTTCTTCGACTCTGCGTTACCCGACGACGTGGTGGCAGAGGCGTTCGGTGAGCTCGTTCTACCTGGACGGGTAGAGGTCGTCGCAAAAGAGCCAACGATCGTGCTCGACGGTGCTCACAATCCAGAAGCCGCTCAGGCCCTCGACCTCACGCTGGCAACGGCGTTCGGCGCGGCGAGTCCGCGAGTGTTCGTGCTCGCGACGCTCGAGCCACGAGAACCCGCCGAATTCATCGCCGATGCGGGTATTGGGCCGGGAGACTACGTCGTCGCAACTCCGGTGAACTCGCCTCGGTCGATCTCGCCAGAGCGCATCGCCGAGGCGGCCACAGCAGCAGGTGCGACCGCAGAGGCGGCAAGCGACGTCGAGGACGCACTCGACCGCGCCAGAATCCTTGCGGGCGTCGAGGGTCTCGTCGTCGTGACCGGCTCGCTTTATGCCGTCGGTGAGGCCCGGAGCGAATTGGTTTAACGTTTGGCGGTGACAAAGACCGGGATTGAGCGATCCGTCTTTTGTTTGTAGTCCGCGTAGGTCGGGAACACTGCGACAGATCGCTCCCACCAGGCGTCGTATTCGTCTCCCTCAACGAGCGACGTCGTCGTCTGGAAAGGTTCGGGCCCGTCCTGCATCATGATCATCGGGTCTGCCTGCAGGTTGTGGAACCAGCCGGGATGCTCATCGGCCCCGCCCTTCGACGCCACGAGCGCGTACTGGCCATCGTGTTCCACCCGCATGAGCGCGACCTTTCGAACCAGTCCTGACTTTCTGCCGACCGTTGTGAAAACGATGATCGGGATGCCGGTCTCGCGCAGCGTGTTTGCACGCGTGCCGCCCGACAACTCGTATTCGGCTATCTGGTCGGCGACCCAGGTCCATGTGCTCGGTACATATTCTCCGTCGATGCTCATGGCGCCAGCCTAGGGGAGCACCGAGGCGCGGCCGTGTGTGACGGCTAGCCTCTCCGCTATGAATCGCACCTTCGTTATCTGCAAGCCCGACGCTGTTGAACGAGGCCTCGTTGGCCGCATCACCAGCCGATTTGAGGACAAGGGTCTCAAGATCATTGCGGCTGAGCTGCGCTCGGCCGACAGCGCCACACTCGACCAGCACTATGAAGAGCACGTGGAGAAGGGTTTCTACCCTGACTTGAAGGCATTCATGAGTCGCTCGCCGGTGATGGCGATGGTCCTCGAGGGACCAAACGACACCTACGCAATGGTTCGTTCGATGATGGGCGCCACGAACCCGGCCGACTCTCCAGCAGGAACGATCCGTGGAGACTTCGGCACTGAGATGACCGAGAATCTGGTTCACGGCTCCGATTCCAACGAGTCCGCCGCTCGTGAGATCAGCATCTGGTTTCCGAACCTCTAACTTGTCCCGAGGTCGCAACCTGAGCCATGACGGGTTCTCGATGCTCGGCGGCTAGCCGGAGCGCCCTTTGGGCCGTTACACACGGAGTGTGGTCAGAGGGGCGCAATGTGCGTTCGTCGTTTTGCAACTCTGTTACAAAAGTGCGTAGAGTCAATGCTGGAGTACGGGCCGGAACTGCCGGAGCCGTCAAGTATCTGGAGCGTCATGGCTGACGGAATTTTGAGTTCATTCGCGAACTTCGGCTCATTCTCTGGGCGCGATATGGCGGTCGATCTCGGCACAGCGAACACCCTCGTCTACGTGCGTGGCGAAGGCATCGTCCTCAATGAACCATCCGTCGTTGCAGTTAATGTGCATACGGGTGAGCCTCTCGCCGTCGGAGCCGAAGCAAAACGCATGATCGGCCGCACGCCATCACACATTCAGGCGGTTCGCCCGTTGAAGGATGGCGTCATTGCCGACTTCGACATTTGCGAGAAAATGCTCCGTTATTTCATCGAGCGAGTGCACCCGCGCAAATGGTCCAGGCCTCGCATGGTGATCTGTGTACCTTCCGGGATCACCGGAGTCGAGCAGCGAGCTGTTCAAGAAGCCGCTGAATTCGCCGGTGCGCGCAAGCCGGCGTTCATCATCGAAGAGCCAATGGCTGCGGCGATCGGTTCGGGATTGCCCATTCAAGAACCGACCGGCTCCATGATCGTCGATATCGGCGGCGGCACGACCGAGGTCGCCGTGATCTCCCTAGGTGGAGTTGTCGCGAGCCAGTCCGTGCGTGTCGGAGGCGACGAGCTCGACGAGGCCATCGTGCAATACGTCAAGAAAGAATTCAGTGTCGCCGTCGGAGATCGCACCGCCGAAGAGATCAAGAAGGCCCTCGGCTCTGCCTGGCCTCTCGATCGAGAGCTTCAAGCCGATATTCGCGGCCGAGACCTCGTCACCGGCCTGCCAAAGACGATCGGTATCACCAGCGTGCATATGCGCGAGGCAATGGCCGAGCCCATCTCCGCGATCTGTGATGCGGTCAAGATGACGCTCGACCAGACACCTCCCGAATTGGCGGCCGACATCATGCAACGCGGTGTGTGTCTCGCCGGTGGCGGCGCATTGCTACAAGGACTCGAAGCACGAATTGGTGACGAAACCGGCATGCCAGTGTTCGTAGCCGACCGTCCCCTGGAAGCTGTCGCACTCGGTTCTGGACAAAGCCTCGAGGAGTTCGAATCCCTCCGTGGCGTGTTGTTCAGCTCGGGTTCGATCTGACCTGAGCAACCATGGCCGCCCCTCAGCAATCGGGGCGTCGCCGGATCACGCTCGGGTTGATATTCCTAGCGTCAGCGACGCTCATTACCCTCGACTTCCAAAGCTTCGGTCCGCTAGGAACAATCCAGACTGGAGCGCGCGAAGTCGTGGCGCCTATCCGTGCAGGAGGCGAACGCATTGCGTCGCCTATCACTGGTCTGTGGGACGGAGCGACCAATTTCGACGACCTTGAGCGTGAGAATATCGAGCTTCGCGCAGAGGTCGATCGGCTTCGAGGCGAGCTCGTGCGGTCGGGCGTAGATCGCTCCGACTACGAAGCACTGCTTGCGATCAATGGGCTTGAGGTCCCGGCTGGATACCCGCTGCTTCTTGCGAAAGTCCGAACCGGTGAGGTCGGCAACTTCACTTCTGGCGTCGTAGAGATTGACGTTGGCACAGCTGACGGCGTCGCGAAGGACATGGCGGTCGTTACCGCTGCGGGCGTAGTGGGTCGGGTCGAGCGCGCAGACCGGAGCTCGTCGACCGTTCGCCTCGTATCGAGCACGGAATTTGTTATGGGTGTGGAGGTGGCTGGCGAGGTGGGCCTTGCGAGAGGCACGGGTTCAGCGACCGAGATCGAGATCGCGCAGGGAATCGGCATCCGAGCTCAGGTTTCTGTCGGCGATCCGGTCACGACGACCAGCAGCGAACGTACCCTCTTCCCGTCCAATCTGGTCATCGGTACGGTGTCGGGGCTGGAACGAAACGAAGATGCATCGAATGAAAACGTAACAGTCGAGCTGGCGGCGAATCCTGTCGACCTTCGGTTCGTAAGCGTTGTGCTCATCGAGCCTGGGGCCGAAATTGAAGACGCGCCAGAGGGAATCGCCCGATGAAGCGGCTTAAGACTTTCGCGGTGCTCGTAGTATTGCTGGCGCTTCAAGTATCGATCTTCGCCCACCTTCGACCGTTCGGGGTCTCGCCCGATCTCTTGATGGTCGCAGCGCTCGTGGGAGGCATCGTTGGAGGCGGCGACTATGGAGCGAGAAACGGATTTGCCGCTGGACTGTTACTCGATCTGGTTGTTCCGGGACCATTCGGACTTGCTGCCGGGGTATACGCAACCTTCGGTTATACAACCGGCATATTCGCGCAATCGGTCGATTCCGAAGATCCGCGAGTCTTGCCAACGCTCATGGGTTTGGCCGGATTCTTGGCCACAGTGGTCTACGGCCTGGCACTCGGCGTTCTGGGCTCGGAGCAGTTCGTCGAGTGGCGCCTCGTCTGGGTCGCGATCGCAGTTTCGTTCTGGGCGGTCGTCTTCACGTTGCCCGTCCGCGCAGCCTACGGATGGGCCGTTACGGACGCCCGCAGCGCGCCGCGTACCGACGCGACCCGGAGCGTGGTGAACTAGTGGCGATGTACGTTGCGGGAGCAGGGTGATGGAGGACACGAGTCGCGTCCGGATGCGCGTCCTCGGTGTGGTTGCCGTGTCGTTGTTTCTCGCGTTGTTTGGACGGCTTTGGTATCTACAAGCCCTCGAGTCCGAACAATTTGAGGTGAGGGCCGAAAGCAACATCACTCGATCGATTCGTACCCAGGCCCCGCGGGGTCAGATTCTCGATCGAAACGGACGAGTTCTCGTCGAGAATCGCCTGTCGACAGTGGTGACGATCAACCGCGACGAGCACGTGCAAGTGCTGCGTGCGCTCGGGTTCGACACCATCGACAAGCGGGCCGGGTTCAGGGGCGAGATGTTCGCCGACTTGGCAAGAGAGCTATCGCAGTCTGGTCAGCTCACGAAGGTGGCAGGCCTCGAGCGCTCCTTCGCCGACCGGTCCTTCACCTCGTTCGACGACATTCCGATCGCCCGCGATGTCGATGAGGAACTCTTGATATTCATAGGGGAACGCCCCGATCGTTTTCCGGGGGTGAAGGTCGATCAGGACGTAGTTCGCAGCTACCCATTCGGCGACAAAGCCGCGCACATTCTCGGCTACGTCGGTTCGATCACGGGTGGCGAGCTGGAAGCGAAGGCGGGCCTCTACCTGATCGACGATCCTCAGATCGAGGATTCAGCGGTGAAGATTCAAGATCCAAGTGGCAAGCAATATCGAAGTAACGACGAGATCGGAAAGCAGGGAATCGAAGCGTTCTTCGAAGATGACCTCCGAGGCATTCCCGGCACACGTGAGATCTTGGTCGACAACGTCGGCAACCTCGTCGCAGTAATCCCGAGAGGGTCATCGGAACCAGTCCCCGGGTCCGATGTGCAGCTCACGATCGACATAGACCTGCAGGTCCGCCTCGAATTCGAACTGAAGCGTGCCCTCGACCGGGCGAGGGGTGTCGAGGTACTCCAAGACGAAGAGCCATTCCGTGCGCCAGCCGGATCGGCCGTGATCATGGACCCACGAGATGGCTCCATCCTCGCCATGGCGTCCTATCCCACATTCGACCCGGGCGACTTCATCGACGGCATCAGTCAAACCCAATTCGATAAGCTCAGCGATCCGTTGGAACACCAGCCGTTGCTCAATCGGGCCGTGGCCGAGATTTACCCTGCGGCCTCGACGTTCAAGCCGTTCACCGCGATCGCTGCCGAAGTGTTTAACGTCTTTGGCTGGCGGCACGTCGAGCCATGGCGGGTACCCACATCGGACCCTGGTTATTGGGACCTCGTCTCTTGCAGCATCGACTACACGGGCGACGTTGCCGGTGCCCTTGCGAGCGGCTGCCGGAAGCGGAATGCTGGTGACGCGAGCATGGAAGGCGTCGACCTACGCCACTCGCTCACGTTCTCGTCCGACACCTATTACTACAAGCTGGGCGAAGCCTTTTGGATCGCTCCCGATGGCGAGATCGATCCGCAAGGGATCCAAAAGATCGCGGCTCAGTTCGGACTCGGTTCAGAGTCTGGAGTCCAACTTCCTGGCGAGAAGGGTGGAATCATGCCGAACGCCGAACAAATGCGTGAACGTCACCTCGCCAACCCTGAAGCCTTCCCCCGGGGGGACTGGGGCCCAGGCGACAACACAAACCTTGCGATTGGTCAGGGCGAGGTTGCGATCACCCCGCTTCAGCTCGCGAACGCATATGCCGCGATCGCCAACGGCGGCACGGTCTTCTCACCAAACATCGTGAGCACGATTCTTCCGCCAACCAATGACGAGGAGCCGATCGTCTTTGGGCCGCGCGTGCTTCGCGAGTTCGACATCCCCGACACCATCGAACAGGAGATCCTCGACGGGCTCATCGGCGTCACGATGCAGCCCAAGCCGAACCTCACCCAGCCAAGCGGCACCGGTTGGGACGCCTTCAACGAACCCGACGAAGGCGGCATTAAGTTCGATCTGATCAACTGGCCCGTCGCTGGAAAGACTGGGACGGCGGAGATTCTCGGCCGAGCAGACAACTCGATGTTCGTCGGCTTCGGTCCGACTGGGTCCGCGAGGTTTGGGACTCCGGTGAACGAACCCGAATACGTCATGGTCGTCATCCTCGAAGAATCCGGCTTCGGCTCGAGACACGCTGCGCCCATGGTTGCACGCACGTTTGATGCGATCGCCAACGACACGATCTCCCGAGCGCTGACCCAAGACGAGATCGACTCGTTCTACGGCGTGGATCAGATCACGGATCTCGATCTGATCGAGATCTCCATCGTCGAAGGCGAGATCGACCAGTGACCGCACTTCGCGCTGGCCGTGCAGGCTTCAACGACCGAGATACCAATGGTCCACTCTGGATCCGTGTCGACGTGTCGATCGTTCTCTTAGCGACCGGACTTCTGTGCATTGGGCTCGTCGTTGTCTACTCCGCGACCCGTGGTGTGCTCAACCCCGAGATCGACGTTGCGAACCGCGGATTCGTGGAGAAACAACTGATCTTTGTCGGCGTCGGCAGCTTCCTGGCTGCGGTCGTCTCTGCGATCGACTATCGAAAAACGAAGCTCGTCATCCCGGTCATCTATGCGGGCACGCTGGCCCTACTCCTCGGACTCTTCGTTTTCGGTGAGAACTTCAATGGCGCCACATCGTGGTACTCCTTCGGCTTCATCACCCTGCAGCCCTCCGAGTTCGCCAAGTTGACGCTGATCCTCGCTCTCGCATCGTGGTTCAGCTCGGTGCAATCGCGCGAAGGGCTGCAGTTCTTCAACGTAATGCTGGGCCTCGTCATGGCCGGAGTATTCGCGGTACTCGTGCTTCTTCAGCCCGACTTCGGAACCGTCATGGTTTACGCAGCGATCGTCGCTGGAATCGTCGTCGTCGCCGGTGTCGCAATGCGCCACGTCGCGGTCGTGTTGGGCATCGTCGCCTTCGCGATCACCGCGATGATCCAACGCGGCTTCTTGCGCGAAACACAGCTGAATCGATTTTGGGCATTCGTCGACCCCGAGAACATTGCTCGCTACAACGTGAACCAATCCGAGATCGCGATCGGGAACGGCGGACTCCGCGGCAAGGGCTTGTTTCAAGGAACACAGAACAACAATTCACTCGTGCCAGAGAAGGAAACCGACTTCATCTTTAGCGTGCTCGGTGAGGAGTTCGGGTTCCTCGGAGGAGCGGTATTGCTCACATTGTTCGGCTTGTTGCTGCTTCGAATCTGGCGTGTAGCCCACCTCGCCGAGGACGAATACGGCCGTTTGATTTGTGTAGGCGTGTTCTCGATGTTCCTCTTCCAAGCATTCCAGAGCATTGGAATGAACATGGGAATGATGCCGGTGACGGGTATTCCGCTGCCACTAATCAGCTATGGCGGGTCGTCGATGTTGACGAGTTTGATTGCGCTCGGCCTTGTGGAAAACGTGCACGCTCACCGACTCAGGTAGCCAGCATCTGCAGATCGGATCACCGCAGCCGATAGGGTCATCAGGAACCAAGGACGCAAGAGGCGTCTGGTGAAGGTGTCAATGAACTCCGAATTCGCGACAAGTGGAATGCAGACCATGCATGGTCTCGCATCGCTGTCGCCGCACGGGGTAGACACTCGTGTTCCTCCAATGCATAAGCAGATTTTGCACGTCCGTTCACGGAACGAGCCCAAGTTGGCCGTCGTGGCACGTGCAGCGCATCCAAGACCGGGTGCGCCATGAGAAGGGAAATCAATGTCCGACGAACTACAGGCGCACGATCGCCAGGGGAGCGGCCACGCCGCCCCTGATCGTTCGCAGTCCACATCGCAGGGAGAACCTGCGGGAACGACCAACGGTGAGAGTGGGAACTCCGCTTCACTGCAACAAAGTGAGAAACCAAAGATCGGCGACAGTAGGCCTGCGCCTGCAGCTGAAGATGCCGACGCGAACGCTGATGATGGCGGTCGAGGGCGTCGCCGTGGCGGTAACAACGACGACCAGAACAATGACGGTCAGAGCGATGACGGCGGCAACAACCGCGAGCAGAACAACTCAAACTCCAACTCCAACGAAGAGTCCGGTCAGGGCGGCCAAAAGCGTCGTCGGCGTCGTGGCGGTCGTGGCCGCAGCGGCGGAAATCGAGGTGGAAATACCGGTGGCAATACCGGTGGAAATACCGGTCGCCAAGAGGCAGTCACTGCGTTTACGGGCGAGGCCGTAGAGCTCGATGAGGCGACCCTTGCTCTCCGCAAGGGACGCGAACGCAAGGGCAAACCTGCCGGCCGCTACCTGATGTGCGTGTCGGTTCGCGACGAAGCAACACAAATCGCCGTGCTCGAAGGTCGCACACTGATCGAGCACTACGTATCTCGCCCCTCCGACGATGTGGCGCAAATTCACGGAAACATCTACATGGGCAAAGTGCAGAACGTGCTTCCAGGTATGGAAGCGGCCTTTGTCGATATCGCGACGCCCAAGAACGCCGTGCTCTACCGGGGTGACGTCCAAGCCAAGGGCAGCGACAACCGAAGCACAAAGATCGAGCAGCTGCTGAAGCCAAAGCAGACAATCGTTTGTCAGGTCACGAAGAACCCCATCGCACATAAGGGGGCCCGACTCACACAAGAAGTCTCGCTCCCCGGCCGGTTTGTCGTGCTCGTGCCCAACAGCGACACGTACGGCATTTCGAAACGGCTTCCCGAGCGGGAGCGCAAGCGTCTTCGAAAGATCCTTGATCGTGTGAAACCCAAGGGCGCCGGCATCATTGTTCGCACCGCAGCAGAGAACGTCACCGAAGACGAGATCGTGAACGACGTAAACCGACTCGCCTCGCAATGGGAAGCGATCGAAAAGTTGGCGAAAGCCAGCTCGACGCCGAAGATGCTCTATCGGGAGCCTGAGATGGCTGTCCGTGTAATTCGCGAAGAGTTCAGCAAGGACTACCGCGGCATCATGATCGACGATCGTGCGCTCTATGAAGACGTCAAGAGCTACGTCGAGTCGATCACGCCAGCTCTCGCCGATCGCGTGCTGTACTACGACCGTGACGCTGAGCCTCTCTCCCTGTTCGAACGTCATCACGTGGCAGAACAGCTTCGCAAAGCGGTCGACACCAAGGTGTGGCTGCCGTCGGGAGGATCACTCATCATCGAGGGGACCGAGGCACTTACGGTCATCGACGTCAACACCGGCAAGAACGTCGGCAAGTCGAGCCTGGAAGAAACGGTGTACCGAAACAACCTCGAGGCAGCGCGCGAGGTTGCGAGACAACTCAGGCTTCGCGACGTCGGCGGCATCATCGTGATCGACTTCGTCGACATGGAGATCAAGAAGAATCGTGACGAGGTCGTGCGCGTGTTCCGCGATGCCCTTGCACAGGACAAGACCCGAACCCAGGTGTTCGAAATTTCCGAGCTCGGCCTTGTCGAGATGACGCGAAAGCGCATCGGAGAAGGGCTCGTCGAGTCCCTGTCGACGACGTGCGAGACGTGCCACGGACCCGGCCATATTCTCGAGAGTCAACTTCTCGAGATTTAGAACGATCGATGGATACCGTCGACGGCGCTGACAAAGGCGCCGAAGCGCGGGCATGGGTCGCAGATCAATGGGACCCAGATCTCGTTGTTGGGGACTGGTGGCAGCGGCTAGCTGATGCTGGCTATAGCAATCCGTCGTTGCCCGAGGCCGCGGGTGGCCGTGGATACTCGCGGTCCAGTACTTCAGCGGTACGACAGGCTTTGGCCGATGCTGAGGCAATGGGTCCTCCAACCGGCCTTGGCATGATGCTGGCGGCGCCGACCATCGCAACGCACGGCACAGCTGAGCAGATCGAGCGACACGTCGAACCAATCCTGAACGGGCGAGATGCCTGGTGTCAGCTGTTCTCGGAGCCAAATGCCGGCTCGGACCTCGCGAGTCTGCAAACGAGCGCCGTCCGAGACGGCGACGAATACGTCGTCAACGGACAGAAGGTCTGGACCTCAGGCGGCAAGATCGCCGACAAGGGGATGCTGATTGCGCGCACCGACGTATCGCTGCCCAAACACAGCGGTATCGGATGGTTCGCATTCGACATGCATCAACGCGGCGTCGACGTCCGGCCCCTCACCGAGATGACTGGTCGTGCCATATTCAATGAGGTTTTCATCGACGATGCGCGAGTGTCGGTCGCTGATTTGATCGGCGATCAGGGGAACGGCTGGAGGGTTGCCAACGACACGCTCATGTTCGAACGGATGAGCCTCGGCGCAAACCCTGTTCCCTTGCGTAGTTGCTCCCCGGGCTCGGTCGCGAACAACCTCGAGCGCCGCGCTGGGGACATCGTGACTCGTGCGCGTAGTGGCGAGGACGGGGTTCCACAGCCAAACCTGGCGTATTGGAAACGACTGGTGGAATACGCCACCAAGACCGGACGAATGAACGACCCGGTACTGCGAGATTCCTTCGTGCGCTTTTATGAGCTGGTTGAAGTGAGTCGACTGACAGCAATGCGTGGCCGATCAAAAGGGGCTAACACGGCGTCTCCAAACATCTCCAAGTTGCTGATGAGTGAACTCTTTCGTTCGGCGCGCGAGCTTGGTGCGCTGGTCCTCGGGATGGAGGCCACCCTCTCGAGCGGCAGCGGTATCGAAGCGATGACACAAGAGATGATCATGTTCTCGCCAGCTCCTGCTATCTATGGCGGAACGGACGAAGTGCAGCGGAACATTATTGGCGAACGTGGGCTCGGCCTACCGCGTGAACCCGGCCCTGCGAAAGAGACTCCGTTTAGCGATCTTCCCAAGAACTAGTCGTGGAGGTGCGCCAGGGGTGCTGGGTGCGGAGACGCCGATGTGGGTTCGCTGTCTGGTGGCCCCAGAGTGACTCGCCGCCCAACACAATCGGTCTTTAGCAGCGTTTCGATCGTCGGATAGTCGCCGCACAGGGCCCAATGACGGCTCCCGTCAGCATCGAGGACTGCGAGGATGGCCCCCGTCGGATTGCTGTCGCGGCCGTAGGTGACGGTGTAAGCCTCTATGGCCCCGCTCGACGGGGTTGTCGACGCGAGCCGCCGACTCGGCTGTGCGTCTACGAGGCCTTGGGGACGTTCATAGCGGTACGGCGAGTGTGGTGGCTTGCCCGAGGCAACGACGACCGCGTGCTTGGAGAAGTAACCACCGTTGCCATGCAGAAACGCGACCTCGTCGGTTCCGCGAAGTAGATGGGTGGCATGGGCGATCGCCTGTGTGCAATACCCGTTGTAGGGGCCACCAGCGAATGTCAGGCCGCCCGTGATGGTGAACTCGCGGTCCGGATCGATTTCGAGCTCAGTCTGGGCAAGCTGAACCGACGCGGGAAAACACGAATACAGATCGAGGTGATCGACAGCCTCGATGGTCGTCGCCGCCAAAGCCAATGCACGCTCAGACGCGAGACGAAGGGCCGGCGACCGATCGAGCTCTTGTCGACAGCGAATAGTGAGGGTGTCCGAAGCGCCACTGCCGCTGAGTAGAAACACCATTTGGTCGTCCGCGATGCCAGCCTCGCGAGCAACGCCGTAGGCACACATGACGATCGCCGCTCCTTGATCGACATCGATGTTGCTCGTCAGGAGCTTCGTATACGGCGCCGCAACCATTCGGTTCCGTTGCGTCGGCGTAGCGATCTCCTCGGCGCTCGTCACCTCCGCTAGCCAGGCGTGTGGATTCTGAGCGCCGACCACACTTCCTCGAGCCCAGAGCTCACTGATTCGTCCGAGATGTTCCTCGGGGGATTCCCGCCGCCGATGACGAATGGCGGACTCGGCCATCGCATAGAAGTTGACGGGATAAAACACATTGGCGCCGATGTCGGCATCATCGAAGAGGTGAACGTCAGCGCCCACGATGAAGTCAGGTGCCGCCGAGGCTGGCTCCGACAGGTACTGGGACTCCTTGCCCGATGCCCGGTCCCTTCGGCGTGTCCGCATCGACTCGGCGCCGCAAACAATGGCCGCACGCACTTCGCCAGAAGCGATGTCCATAGCTGTCTGGTTGACGAGGTCGTATGTGGCGTTTCCC
>JBLIMK010000020.1:0-37430 GCA_047638715.1 Verrucomicrobiales bacterium | reverse complement strand
CCACATGTTTCTCTCAATGACCCCTGCCTCCCAATCAGCGGGACCTTCAAGGTGGCGCATCTCGACCGGAACGCCTGTCGTTTTCCAGTTCGGGGGGAGAAAGTCGCGCTGAGTTAGCCCGAAGTCGGCAGCCGTGGGCGCTTCGTCCGGCCCCGGCACGTCGGGCATTTCAGCTTGATGGTCGAAACCCGCTTCGATCTTGTGGAAGGAAGCGGACAGGTTGAAGATCGCCTCACCCCGCTGGCGGGCGACGACTCGGCGCGTAGCGAAACTTCGGCCGTCTCGAATGCGGTCGACTTCGTAGATAACAGGAGTGTCGGGGTCGCCCGGGCGAAGGAAATAGCTGTGAAGCGAGTGCACATGGATGCCATCGATCGTGCCGTATGCAGCAGCGAGGGCTTGGGCCGCCACAAGTCCTCCGAATAGGCGGCCGCTCTCCCAGTAGGGCGGGTGACCGCGATAGAGGTTTCGATCGATTGCTTCGAGGTCGAGGCTCGCGACAATCGCGTCGACATCGGCCTGGTCAGCGGACATGGCCCAAATCGTATCGGTGTCTGCTGGCCTGACCCGCCCCTAACGTTTGGGGCCTACTCGCCCTGGACTACGGCTTGTGACTCGTTGTACGAGATCGCCGGGTATTTCGCCGGATTGTCGGCATCGGTGCAGGTAGGGATGCACTCCATCTTGAAGTCTCTGGTGGCGTTCACAAAGAACGGGATCGAGTAGCGAGAATCGGTGCCCTCGACATTGGCGAAGTGTCTCACCGAGAGGTATCGGTCGTTCGTCCATTGCTTCAGTAGCTCGCCCGAGTTCACGACAAATGCATCCTCCACGACAGGCACCTTGAGCCATCGATCACGGACGTGGCTGTAAATGGTGAGCCCGGGGGAGTCCTGCAGGAGAAGGGTGAAGAAGGTCGTATCGACATGAGGAGCGATTCCGTACTCATCGTCCGTCGAGCGCACGGAGTGATCGGGCGGGTAGTGCGTCATCCGAAGCCGCCAAAACGGGTGCTCGAACGCTGCGTCGAACCAGTCTCGGGGAAGGCCGAGAGCCACCGCGTAGACAGGAAGTAGCTGAACGGCAAGGCCCTCGAGTAGAGATGCGAACCGCTCGACGGTGGCTCGGAAATCGGGAGCGTCGACGCTGGGCGGCCATTGGTTGTCGTCACTCGAGATGTCCCGATCGCCTTTGACGAGGAACGCCTCGTTGAGGTTGCCTGTCGCACGACTTGGGAGCTTTCGGCTGAAGACGGGCAAGTACCCGACCCCGCTGAGCGCCCAATCTGCGCGATCCATTCGTACTTTTTCCTTCACCTCGATCGGTAGTGCGTGGAAGTCGCGAACTGCAGCAAAAATCTCCTGGAGCGTCTCCTGCGGGATGCCGTGGCCAACGAGCTGCCAGAAGCCGACCGTTTCGCACGCCCGGGCTAGGTCGGCTGCGATTTTGTCGAGATCGTCGTCGGAGCCGCTTGCGAGGTAGGCCGAGATGTCGATAACCGGTATGTCTCCCTCGACAGCATCGGCGACATTCGACATATCCCACGATTCCGATTCAGCGCGTAGTGCAGCTTCTTTCGCATCAGCGTCGAATTCGGTGCTCATGGACACCAGCGTATTCAGATGGGGAGATCGCCGGTAGCCCGCCGAGTCGAACCATCGTCCTGATACGCCGCAATGGTCCGCTGAGCGATGCGAGCTAGAACTCCCTCATTTATTGGGTTCTCGAGTGGGGTCAGGGCTCAACATTGAACAGATACGCGCGTTTGGATTGGTTCAATGTTGAGACCCGACCCCACTAGCGTGGGTGGGTTGGGGAGGTCGCAATGCCTGTGCATTTCGATGATGAAGAGATGGCCGGCCGAGCTAGGAAAGCCACGCTCGCGGTGCAAGCGGCAGAGTTCGACGCAGTGCTCTTGTTCAAACAGGAATCGATGTACTGGCTAACCGGCTACGACACATTCGGTTTCTCAATGTTCCAATGCCTCGTCCTGAGCAGCGACGGACGGCAAGCGCTCCTCACACGCATGCCCGACCGCGGCACCGCTCGCTACACGTCGAATCTGACCGACATACGAATCTGGGCCGATATCGAAGGAATGAACCCGGCCCAAGATTTGATCGCCATGCTCGACGATCTTGGCCTCCGAAACGCACACGTGGGAATCGAAACCGATAGCTACGGACTGAAGGCGTCGAATTGGATCCTGCTCGAGGGCGAACTCGATGGCTTCTGCACCTGGGCGGATGCGTCGAGCCTGATTCAAGAGCTCCGTCGAACAAAGAGTTCGGCGGAGCTCAACTACGTCCGCCGGGCGGCCGAGTTGGCCGACGACGCGTGGGATGCAGCGGTAGCGAGCGCGGCGGGCGGTGTGTCCGAAGCCGAAGTGCTCGCAGACATGCAGGACGTCATGCTCCGCAACGGCGGGGACTATGCCGGGAACGAGCTGATCATCGGCTCGGGGCCTGGTGCGCTCATGGTGCGCTACACCTCGGGGCGGCGCACCATGGACACAAATGATCAACTCACGATCGAGTGGTGCGGCGTGCAACGCCGCTACCACGCCGCGATGATGCGGACGCTGCTCGTCGGCGAAGCCTCGCCCGAGCACGTCGCGATGCACGCCGCCTGTAGGAAGGCGCTGCTCGCGTGTGAGGCCGCCATCAAGCCGGGGGTGACGCTCGGCGAGGTGTTCGACGTGCATGCAGCGGTCTTTGACGACGCTGGTTTCGGCGAACATCGGATGAACGCTTGCGGCTATGGCTTGGGAGCGGTGTACGCCCCGATCTGGGTGGACTGGCCAATGTTGTACAGCGGAAATCCGCTCACGTTCGCCGTCGACCAGGTGTACTTTTTACACATGATCCTGCTCAACCTCGACGATGGCCGCTCGATGAACCTGGGCCACAGCGTGGTCGTCACCGACGATGGATGCGAGCGACTCAGCCGATCGAGCCTCGATCTTGTGGTGAAGTGATGTCGAACTCAATGCGACACGACATCGAGTTTGATGAAGGGCGTTTTCACCGCGCCAAGATCGGTTTCGTTCTGCTCTCGAGCGAGCAGACGATCGAAAGCGACATGATGCGCTGGGCACCGGATGGTGTCGGCATTCATTTCACGAGGGCGATCAATCCGGATCAGATCACGGCCGACAGCCTCGCGACCATGATCGACTCGCTCGCTCCCGCAGCGTCGGTACTCGCACCGAACGCCAACCTCGACGTCATCTGTTATGCCTGCACCAGCGGCAGCGCGGTGATGGGCGAAGATGCTGTCCGTGCCGAGCTCCGAAGCGGCTATCCAACCGCGGTGCCGACCACGCTCATCTCCGGTGTGTTCGCCGCCCTCAACGCACTCGATGCGAACAAGATCGTCATTGCGACGCCGTACCTCGACGAAGTGAATCGCATCGAGGAGACCTACATGGCTGAACGCGGAGTCGAGATCCTCGATCTTCAGGGTCTGAATATCACGAACGACTCCGACATGGTTCGCGTTACGCCGGACTACATCAGAGACTTCGCGATCAGCATCGATCGGCCCGAAGCGGACGCGATTTTTGTCAGCTGCGGCGCGCTGCGAACGATGGATATCGTCGACGAGATCGAACAGGTGACCGGGAAGCCCTGCATTGCAAGCAACCAAGCAATGCTCTGGCATTGTCTTCGGCTCGCGGGCATCACGGACACGATCGATGGCATCGGCAAACTCTTCCGAGATCACTGAGGACACACATGGCAGGTTGGCAGTTCTGGATTGACCGCGGTGGCACGTTCACCGACATCGTGGCCCGTCGTCCTGACGGATCGACGACGACCACAAAACTCTTGTCCGAGAACCCGCAGCATTATGACGATGCCGCGATCGAAGGAATCCGGCGACTCCTCGAACTCAAAGACGGCCAGCCGCTTCCATCGGATCAAGTCGACTCTGTGCGTATGGGTACGACGGTCGCCACAAATGCATTGCTCGAGCGTCGAGGGGCGCGGACCGCACTCATCACGACCAAGGGATTCGCCGACGCGCTCCGAATTGGCTACCAAGCGCGTCCCGATCTTTTCGCGCTCGACATCGTGTTGCCCGAGATGCTGTACGAAGTGGTGATCGAGGTCGACGAACGTGTGACGGCCCACGGCGATGTCTTGCAGTCGCCCGACATCGATCTGGTCCGAGGGCAGCTAGAGGCGCTCCTTGAAGACGGCATCGAGTCGGTGGCGATCTCTTTTCTTCACGGCTATCGATTCACGGAGCACGAAGCACAGATCGCTGCAGTAGCTCGAGGACTCGGCTTCGGCCACGTTTCGGTGAGTCATGAGGTGAGCCCGTTGATGAAGCTCGTCTCGCGTGGCGACACCACGGTCGTCGACGCATACCTCTCGCCCGTGCTGCGGCGCTACGTCGATCAGGTCGATGCCCAACTTCGACCGGACGGGTCGGTTGATGGCCCGCGGTTGATGTTCATGCAATCCAATGGCGGACTCACCGATGCACATCATTTTCAGGGAAAGGATGCGCTTCTCAGCGGCCCGGCTGGGGGAGTCGTGGGCATGATCGAGACGGCTAGCGCCGCTGGATTCGATCGCCAGATCGGGTTTGATATGGGCGGGACATCGACCGACGTTTCCCACTTCGCTGGAGACCTCGAGCGGGTCTATGAAACGTCCGTCGCTGGAGTTCGCGTTCGAGCGCCAATGATCGCAATCCACACCGTGGCAGCTGGCGGCGGGTCGATCGTCCGATTCGACGGGGCACGGATGCGAGTCGGACCCGAGTCCGCTGGCGCAAACCCCGGCCCGGCGAGTTACGGCAACGGCGGTCCGCTCGCGATCACCGACTGCAATGTCTTGCTCGGCAAGCTAAGGCCCGACTATTTCCCCGCGGTTTTTGGAGCCGCTGGAACCGATCATCTCGATGCCGAGCCGGTACGGACACAGTTCGATGTGCTCACATCGCAAGTTCGCAAGGCGACCGACACGGTGCAATCGGCGGAACAAATCGCCGAGGGCTTTATTGCGATCGCCGTCGACAATATGGCGAACGCGATCAAGAAGATCTCAGTTCAACGCGGGTACGACATCACCGGTTACACGCTGGTTTGTTTCGGCGGGGCGGGCGGCCAACATGCGTGCCTCGTCGCCGAGCGACTCGGTGTCGAGCGAGTGCACATCCATCCAATGGCGGGTGTCTTGTCGGCGGTAGGTATTGGACTTGCGGACGTCCGTCATGTCGCTGACGAGGCGGTGGAAGCATCGATCTCAGAGGAACTCCTGGGCGGGCTCGGCGACCGATGGAGTGCCCTCGACACCGCGGGCCGAGCAGCTGTAGAGGCGCAGGGCGTCCCTTCGGAACGAATCTCCACGGTTCGCCGGTTCGGAATCCGATATGAGGGTTCAGATACGCCGCTGGTGGTCGACGCTGGCGGACACGCTGAGGTGCTCATGGAATTCGAACGAGTTCACCGTGCCCGGTACGGGTTCATCGCTCCCGAAAAGGAGCTGATCGTCGAGTCGATGCAGCTCGAAACCGTCGGTGCATCAGATGACATCGAGGGCCTCAGCGCGGCATCCACGGGCGGGTCCTCCACTCCGACGCGAGTGGCGACACACAAGACATGGATGAAAGGCGCTGTGCGCGACACGCCCTTCTACCTACGTTCGGATCTGGCCGAGGGATGTCAGCTCGCTGGACCGGCTGTCGTGATCGAAGACACCGCGACGACCGTCCTCGAACCCGGCTGGGTCGCTTCGATGAATCGCACCGGCGACCTCATCTTGGACCGGGTCGAGGTCGGCTCTGGAGTCGCTATCGGCACGACCGTCGACCCCGTTCAGCTCGAAATATTCAACAACCTCTTCATGAATATCGCCGAACAGATGGGTGTGGTGCTCGAGAACACGGCGGCATCGGTCAACATTAAGGAACGCCTCGACTTCTCGTGCGCGATCTTCGACCCCGATGGGGAGCTCATTGCGAACGCCCCACACATGCCGGTGCATCTCGGTTCGATGAGCGAGTCCATCAAGTCGATCATTCGCCAGAACCCCGTGATGAACGAGGGCGATGTCTACGTGATGAACGCTCCGTACAACGGCGGTACGCACCTCCCAGATATCACGGTGATCAAGCCGGTATTCGGCGAGTTGGGCACGGTCATCTTCTACGTTGCCTCACGTGGGCATCACGCCGACATCGGCGGCAGCGTGCCCGGGTCCGCCCCAGCGGACTCTACGAACGTCGACGATGAGGGTGTCCTCATCGACAATTTCCTACTCGTCTCGGACGGCCGCTTTCGCGAAGGCGAGATGCACGAACTCCTCACAAACGCCAAGTGGCCGGCCCGCAACCCGGGTAAGAACATCGCCGACTTGAAAGCCCAAGTCGCAGCATGCGAGAAAGGCACCATCGAGCTCATGGCGGTCATCGACCACTTCGGACTCGACGTTGTGCATGCCTACATGGGACACGTCAAGGACAATGCCGAAGAGTCCGTTCGCCGCGTTATCGATGTGCTCAGCGATTGCTCGTTCACCTACCAGATGGACGATGGACATCAGGTCAGCGTCGCTATCAGTGTCGACCATGAGCAGCGGTCCGCGAAGATCGACTTCACTGGGACGAGCGGCATCCACCCGGGAAACTTCAACGCGCCGAGTGCGATCGCGCATGCCGCCGTGCTCTACGTCTTCCGGTGCATGGTCGATGACGATATTCCGCTGAACGCCGGATGTATGGAACCGCTCGACCTCATCATCCCCGAAGATTCGATGATAAGTCCGAGTTATCCGGCGGCGGTCATCGCAGGAAATGTCGAGACGAGTCAGCTCATCGTCGACACTCTGTTCGGGGCCCTCGGGGTGCTCGCTGCTGCGCAGGGGACCATGAACAACTTCATCTGGGGCAACGACGAACATCAGTACTACGAGACTATTTGCGGTGGAGCGGGCGCTTCGCCAAACGCTCCTGGATGTTCAGCTGTGCACACGCACATGACGAACTCTCGACTGACCGACCCCGAGGTTCTCGAATGGCGATTCCCCGTGCGACTCGAAACGTTTCATGTCCGTGAAGGATCGGGCGGAGACGGTGAACACCGAGGCGGCGACGGTGTAGTCCGCCGGGTGCTGTTCCACGAATCCATGGAGGTCAACGTCCTTTCGGGGCACCGACTCGAACCGACGTATGGACTGGACTCGGGTGGCGCGGGCGCAGTGGGGCACAACCGAGTAATTCGAGTCGACGGAACGATTACCGAGTTGCCGGGCGTAACCCAAACAATTGTGCACGCCGGCGACCGATTCGAACTCGAGACCCCGGGCGGCGGCGGCTGGGCTCCGTTGCCCAGCGATCTGCGTAGGCTTATCTGATGCGCGGAGAGATCCAGAAGTCGACAAAGCTCGACGACGTCCTCTATGACATTCGCGGACCGATCCTCGACGAGGCGAACCGGCTCGAACTCGAAGGTCATCGAATCACCAAGCTGAACATTGGTAACCCCGCGCCGTTTGGTTTCGAAGCGCCTGACGAAGTGCTCGTCGACATGATGCGCAACCTTCCATCAGCGCAGGGCTACTCCGATTCCCAGGGGATCTACTCGGCGCGTAAGGCCGTCATGCAATATGACCAGCGCCTCGGCATCAGCGGCGTCGACATCGACGATGTTTACATCGGTAATGGCGTCAGCGAACTTATTGGGATGGCCCTTCAAGGGCTCCTGAACAACGGTGATGAAGTGCTCATCCCGAGTCCGGACTACCCGTTGTGGACCGCGTCGACAACGCTCAGCGGTGGCACGGCCGTCCACTACCGATGCGATGAACAGGCCGACTGGTTCCCCGACATGGACGACATCCGGTCGAAGGTCACCGACCGCACCAAAGCAATCGTGGTCATCAATCCGAATAACCCGACCGGCGCTGTCTACTCACGAGAGCTTCTTTTGGAGATCGTTGACTTCGCACGCGAACACGACCTCGTCGTTATGGCCGACGAGATCTACGACAAGATCATTTACGACGATGCTCAACATGTGTCGATCGCATCGCTCGCCGACGACCTCGTCTTCCTCACGCTCAACGGGCTATCGAAGACCTATCGAGTCGCAGGCTTTCGGTCGGGCTGGTTGACGATCAGCGGCGCGAAGAGTCGGGCGGGGAGTTACATCGAGGCCTTGCGGATGCTCTCGTCCATGCGACTGTGCGCAAACGTCCCTGCGCAACATGCCATCCAATCCTCGCTCGGTGGTTACCAGAGCATCAGCGAGTTCGTGACCCCGGGCGGCCGACTCTACGAACAACGTTCCGTGGCTCACGAAATGATCAACGCAATCCCTGGGCTCTCCTGTACGAAGCCAGCGGGTGCGCTCTACCTGTTCCCCAAGATCGACACCGCCCGGTTCAACATCACGAACGATGAGCAGTTCGTCCTCGACTTCTTGCGAGCCGAGCAGATCCTCATGGTGCAGGGCACCGGCTTCAACTGGCCTGAACCCAACCATTTCAGGGTTGTGTTCTTGCCTCGGGTCCGAGATCTCGAACAGGCCTTTGGTCGGCTCGAGGAGTTTCTCGCTAGCTACCGGCAGGCCTAACCCCTTCGACCGTCCGGTTGGTTGCGAACACGGTGCATACTTTGGTCATGCACCAGGTGTCGCTTCTTCCGAACAACGACCGACAAAATGCATGGCTGGAGATTCTCCCCGATCTGCCGGCTGCAGACGTCGCCACTGGCACGCTCTCCTTCGATCATGTCGTGATCGGCGGCGGATATGGAGGTCTCTCGGCTGCTCGCCGTCTGGCCGAGCTGGCACCCCAGTCCACGATTGCTCTCTTCGAAGCGGATCGGATCGGCAACAATGCCGCGGGCCGTTGCAGCGGCTTCATCATCGACCATGCCCACAACATTCGAGCGAAGGGTTTCGCAGATGACAGCGAAAATGCCAAACGAGGCATCGCTCTGAACCGTGCAGGGCTCGACTGGCTTCGAGAGATTGTCGTCACCGAGAAGATCGAATGCGATTGGCGTGACGAGGGCAAGATTCATGGAGCGGCCTCTGCGAAAGGTGAGGCGATGCTCATGAGTTTCGCCGAGTCGCTCGACGCCGTTGACGAGGACTATTCGATGCTCGATGCCGAGGAGCTCCAGCGTCGTTTCGGCACCAGCTTCTATCGTCAGGGCATGCTGACGCCGTACTCGGCCACCTGTCAGCCCGCGGCCCTCGCCTCCGGGCTCGGCAGGGCTCTGCCAGACAACGTCACCGTCTTTGAGAGCTCGCCGATAACCGGAATCGAATATGGCCCGCCACATGCGCTTCGTACCGCGGAAGCGACGGTCACTACGCCTTCGCTCGTGCTTGCGGCGAACGGCTTCGGCGAAGGATTCGGGTTCTTCAAGAAAGCACTAATCCCGTTGATCACGTGGGGGTCGATGACCCGCGAACTTACGGCCGACGAGGTCGCCGCTCTCGGAGGTCTCGACAACTACGCGATCATTCCCGCACATCCAGCGGGCACGACGGTTCGGCGTATCCCGCAGAATCGAATCCTCATTCGCAACCAATACACCCACAGCTCGAAAAGTGATGTTCGAGCTGGCCGGGAGAAGGTTGCCGAGGTGCATCGCAAGTCGTTCAGGAATCGTTATCCGATGCTCGAGGACGTCGACTTCGAATTCACTTGGGGTGGAGCGCTCAGCTTGTCCCGCAATGGTTCGGGTGTTTGTGGCGAGGTCGCTCCGGGAGTTTGGGCCACGATGGTCTACCAGGGCACGGGAATGGCCAAGGGAGCGATCTCGGGGAAATTTCTCGCCGAGCTCATGATGGGTCAAGAGAACGACTTGCGGTCGGATTTGACTGGCGGCACATCGCCGAGTCGCAACTTCCCTGACCCATTCAATAAATGGGGTGTGCGGCTCAACGCCAGATGGCGTCGTTGGCAGGCGGGGATAGAGGAGTAGCCGGTGGTCTCTTTACACGGTGTGCATGTTGCGATGAGCACGGCGTTCAACGCCGATGAAAGTCTCGACGAAGGGCGTTTCAAGGAACACATCGATCTGTTGATCGACGCTGGCGTCGACGGGATCGTCCTCAACTCAGGGACTGGCGAATTCGCGTATATGACCGACGGCGAAGCGCAGCGATACACCGAGATCGGAGCGGCCCACATCGACGGCCGGGTGGCGGTGACAGCCCAGACTTCAACGGTGAGCTTGAAGCACTGCATTGAAAAGTCGAAGGCCGCAGTAGCCGCAGGAGTCGACGCCGTGATGGTGCTCCCGCCATGGCTCGAAGGGCCGTTTGCCGCGGGCGTCATGCATCACTACCTCTCACTTGCCGATGCCCTCGACACCACGCTGGTTCTCTACAACATCCCTCAGGTCTCGGGGGTCGAAATCACACCCGAGATGTGGGCTGAATTGTCGGCTCATCCGAACATTGGACACATCAAAGACAGCACCGGCGACATCGGCAAGATGCAGAACCTCGTGAGCGCTGGACCCGGGGTGATGGGCGGATGCGACCTCGTAGCTCCATACGCGATCCTGGCTGGTGCCGTCGGCTGGGTTTGGGGCGCCGCCAATGTGATGCCTCGCGAAGCCGTCGAGCTCTTCGAGCTACTCACGTCGGGCCGAGTCGACGAGGGCCTACAGCTCTGGCGCTCGAAGATGTTGCCGTTCAACAGCTACGTATGGGACAACCCGCACGACGCCGAATACATCACGGTCGTCAAAACGGCCGCGGCACTCCGATGGGGGAGTCTGGGCCCGGTTCGCGAACCGCAGCTTGCATTGGGTGTGGAAGCGACGGCAGCGATCAAAGCCGCCATAGCGCCTCTTCTCTAGGACCCGCTGCTCTAAGAAGCGCTGATCTAGGCGCGTTTGACCATCTCGGCTTTGATCAAGATGCCGCGTCCGTCGACCTTGCCGTCGATTGGATGGTCGCCTGGGACGAGGCGGATCGATTTCACCTTCGTCCCCGCTTTCACGCCACCACTTTTGCCGTCGAGCTTCAAGTCCTTGACCACCGTGACGTCGTCGCCGTCGGCGAGCGGATTGCCGTTCGCATCACGAATGTCGCCGAGTCCATCGTCCATTTCTGCCAACCACTCGTGGCCGCAGGTGCCGCACTCGAAGCCATCGGTGGCGATCAACGGATCGGGCATCGTGCAGACGGGGCAAGTTGGGGTGTCGCTCATGGACTGATGTCTATCGTCGCCTCAGCGTTTCGGTCACAGCCGACGCTGGTCAAAGGCAGGCGCCTTAGGGTCATGGGGTGACAATCGACGCTTCTCAAGTCTCCGCGCCGGCACGACTTCCTTATCGAATGGGCCGCAAAGAGCTACTCGCGTTGATCTCATCGATTATGGCGTTCACCGCGCTGGGCATCGATTTGATGCTCCCTGCATTCGACGAGATCCGAGAAGACTTTCAGCTCGGCCTGAACTCGACTGAAACCAGCCGGGTCATCACCGTCTACCTTCTCGGAATGGCCTTCGGCCAGCTCTTGTATGGGCCGATCGCTGATCGATTCGGACGGAAGAAGGCGTTGTACACCGGCGCCATGATCTATATCTTCGGCGCGATCTTCTGTGTCTTTGCTGGAACGTTCAATGAACTGCTGGCCGGACGATTTATCTGGGGTATAGGCGCGGCGGGAGCACGCGTGGTCGCGACGTCGATCATTCGCGACCGCTTCGAAGGCGCAGCGATGGCGAGCGCGATGTCAAACGTGATGGCCGTCTTCGTACTCGTGCCGATCGTCTCTCCCTCGATCGGAGCGGTGATCATCTCGATCGCTCCATGGCGCGCGGTCTTTTGGTCGTGCGTGGTCTTCGCCATAGTGGTAGTGGTTTGGAGCCTGCGGCTCCGTGAAACACTCGACCCGGCAAATCGTCGGCCGTTGAGCCCCGGCGCGATTGCTGGCGGCTATTGGAAGGTCGCATCGACGCCGGTGACCTTCGGCTACACGATTTCGACGATCTTCATTCAGGCGTCGTTCACCTCGTATCTCGCGAGTTCAGAACTTCTGATCTCAGAAGTCTTCGATCGGGAAGCGCAATTCCCCGTAATCTTTGGTGGTGTTGCGATCTTCTTTGGTGTCGCAGCGCTCATCAACGGACGAGTCGTTTTGCGCCTGGGCATAGATCGGGTGGTGAATCGCGGGTTTGTCGTTATTGGTCTTCTTCTCACCGCGCTCGTCCTGGTGACACTCATGAGTTCCGGCACACCAAACTTCTGGCTCTTCATGCCGATCCTTGGGCTGGCGCTCTCGAGCTTCATGTTTCTTATGCCGAATCTCAACTCGGCAGCGATGGATCCACTCGGCCAAATAGCGGGATCTGGATCTGCGCTGACCGGCGCCGTCCGGGTAGCTGGTGGTGCGGTCCTCGGTGGGTTTATCAGTGAGCGAGTCGATACATCGGTCACGCCGCTCGTCATTGGCATGACCGCGATGGTCGCGCTTGCTGGGATTGCCGTGTGGTTGGTTCGTGGGGGTGGGATTCGTTCGATTCTCCAGTGATTGACTCGGCCTGAACGATCGTTCAATATCTGGACATGCAGATCTCACTAGAAGGAAAACGGGCGTTCATCACCGGAGGCGGAGCCGGCATGGGACGAGCGACAGCGTTAGCCATGCGGGCTGTCGGAGCCGAAGTGTTTACGTGCGACGTCGACCCGGCCGGTCTCGAGTCACTCCCCGACGACATCGTGTCGTGGGTCTGTGATGTCTCCGACTCGGCACAACTAGACGCAATCTTCGACGAGATCCTGCCCGGCGGGATCGACCTCATGATCAACAACGCGGGGATTGCAGGTCCAACGAAACCTATCGAAGACATCACCGACGAAGAATGGCGAACCTGCATGGCGGTAACGATTGACTCGCAGTTCTACTGCGCTCGCCGCGTCGTCCCCGTGTTCAAGGCTCAAGAGAGCGGTGTACTGATCAACCTGATCTCGGGTGCCGGGATCATGGGGTTTCCCAACCGATCGCCGTACGCCGCAGCCAAATGGGCCTCGACCGGTCTAACGAAGACCTTGGCGATGGAGCTCGGTCCTCACAATGTCCGAGTCAACGGAATCGTTCCAGGGAACGTGAACGGCGACCGGATGGAACGGGTCATTGCTGGACACGCCGCGGTGGACGGGCTCGATCCCGAAGAGGTGCGCCGCCTCTACTCGCTGAGCGTTTCAATGCAGTGTTATGTCGATCCAGAAGAGATCGCCGATCTGATCGTGTTCCTCTGCAGCGACTACGGCCGCCACATCTCCGGCCAGGTTGTGGGAGTGGACGGCAACACCGAAACGCTCTATCCGCGGGTCTGACCGTTCGGCTTTTGATGCTGCTCAGAGCGTCTCATCGAACCATGCTGCCACGTCTGTCGTCATTCGTTCGGCGAGCGTCCGGTCGGCGAAGAGGTGACCGCCCTCGGGGTAGCGGATGAAACGTTTCGGTTCCTTCGCCGCAGCGAACAACGTCTCGGCTTCGGTGATCGGGACCGTCGTGTCGTCGTCGGCATGAACCACGAGGTAAGGCCTGTCGAGCGAGGCCGCAGCGGCAACCACGTCGTGCAAAACGAGGTCGTGAACAAAGCCCGCTTCGAGATCGAAACTTCGGCCGCCGATCGTGACCTCGGCACGTCCGAGTTCGAGCAACTCGGTTTCGTGATCGGCAAAGAGATGTCGAACGTGGCCTGCATCGCTGGGTGCGCCGATGGTGACGACCGAACGGACCGTCTTCAGTCGTTCGGCGGCGAGCAGCGCAGCGGCCCCGCCGAGGCTGTGGCCGATAAGACCGCAGGGACCAAATCCCATCTCGATCAGCGTCGTTGCTGCCCGGACGACGTCGGAGACGTTGCCGGACAGGGTCTTTTTGGAGAAATCGCCGTCGCTTTCTCCTCGACCCGTGAAGTCGAATCGGAATGCCGCGAAGCCGGCGTTGCTCAAAGCGCTCGCCAACCGGGTCATCGTGTGGATGTCTTTCGAGCACGTAAAACAATGTGCCATCAAGACGGCACCCTTTGCCCTGTGCGCGGGACGGTGAAGAACTCCTGACAGCGTGTGTGCCGAGCCGCCAACGAAACGGATCTCTTCGGTCTCGGGTCGATGGAGAAGACGTTCGGGTGTGTCCGTCATTCGACTTTCCTATTTCAGCTTGCGAAGTAGCGCCGACTTGCGTTCGGTGTACGGCGGATAGCCGAGGTTGTTCTCACCCCGAGTTGGTTTCCGAATCACACCGCGGAGATTGGACAGAGCGTCGAACCCTGCCCTGCCGTGATATCTGCCCATTCCCGATGCGCCGACGCCGCCGAACGCCAGCTCATGGGGAGTGAATTGAAGCAACGTGTGGTTCACGCATGCTCCTCCTGAGCTCGTATGTCTCAGCACGTAGTCGGCAACCTCGTCGCTTCCAGAGAAGACGTAGAGCGCGAGAGGTTTGGGGCGCTCGTTGACAAAACGCGTTGCAGCGTCGACGTCTTCGACGGTGATGATCGGCAGAACCGGCCCGAAGATTTCCTCGGTCATGACGTCAGAATCGAGATCGGGATCGACGAGCAGCGTCGGGGACAGGAACTTGGTGGCCGCGTCACGATCGCCGCCGAACGCGATTTCATTGCCCTCGAGCAGCGCTGTGAGACGCTCGAAATTTTGGGCGTTCACTATGCGTCCAAAGTCGGCACTCGATTGAATGTCGGGGCCATAGAACCTGGTCCACGCGTGAGCGATCTTGTCGACGAGAGCGTCGCGATTCTTCTCGGTGACGAGAATGTAGTCGGGAGCAATACAGGTCTGCCCAGCGTTAAAACCCTTGCCCCAGGCAATGCGGCTCGCAGCGACGTCGAGGTCGGCGTCGTCTGCGACGATGACCGGCGACTTGCCGCCGAGTTCCAAGATGACGGGTGTGAGGTGTTTCGCCGCCGCTTCCATGACGATCCGTCCGACCTTTGTCGAGCCGGTGAAGAAGATGTGATCGAAACGTTCGGCGAGGAGCGCGGTCGAGACGTCGACACCGCCTTCGAACACCGCAAAAGCGGCTTCGTCCAGGTACTTCGGGAGTTCTGTGGCGATGAGGGCCGTGGTCGCTGACGCATTTTCCGATTGTTTGAGCACGACTGCATTGCCTGCCGCGAGCGCTGCGACGAGCGGTATGAGCGCGAGATTCACCGGATAGTTCCATGGCGAGATGATCAGCGCCACGCCGAGTGGTTCAGGGACGACCTTCGCCGACGCTGGTTGGATAGCCAACGAGACTCTGCTCCGGCGGGGGGCCGCCCACTTACGAAATCGTTTCTTTACATATTCGGCCTCGCTAATCGACTGGCCAACATCTGCGAGCCAGCCCTCGACGTGAGGTCGACCGAGGTCGCTCTCCATGGCGGTAAGAAGTGCCTCGGTGTGGTCCTTCGCGAACCGAAGAACCGCGTCGATCTGCGATTCTCGCCAGTCGAGCGAACGGGTCGTACCCGCCGCGACCGTAGATCGAAGCCGTTCGATCGTCGAGCGAACATTTGGCTGGGCAGCCAGCGAAGTTGTTGTGGCCATTCTCGAAGCGTACGGCGCTTGCCGCGATCGACAACGAACTCGATGCCCAGGTGGGGTCGATGGGACAGGAGGCGAGAGCCTTTTCGGCCGAGGCCAGCGCATGGGCCCGAGTCGTGGAATCATGTGATCCTGAGCACAGGAAGGCCACACATGGCAGAAACGACGATCCTCCATCACCTCGAGCGCCACGCAAGGACCCAGGGGTCCGCCACAGCGCTGCGCGACAAGCTGACCGGCACGTGGAGAACAACGTCGTGGAGCGAGTACAACGACCTGACCCGCCAAGTTGCCAGGGCGATGATCGGTGCAGGGATTGGTGAGGGAGACGTCGTCACGATCCTTGGCGCCAACAGACCCGAGTGGGTCATTTCTGCTCTGGGCGCAATGCGCTCCGGTGGCGTGTCGGCGGGTGTGTACACGACCTGTTCGGCCGAGGAAATCGGCTACATCGTGCAACATTCCGAGAGCCCGCTCCTCATCGTGGAAACGCTCGAACAGCTCGGTCGGGTGCTCGAGGTCTGGGACAAGATTCCGTCCTTGAAAAACGTCGTTCTGATGCGGGATGCCGGAACGCACGAAGACCCTCGAGTCCATGGGTGGGACGACTTTCTCGCGAGCGGTGACAGCGTTGATGAAGCCGAGGTCGACGCTCGACTCGCGGCACTTCGGCGCGACCAGGTCGCTGACTTCATCTACACGTCGGGAACGACCGGACCGCCCAAGGCCGTGATGTTGACGCACGAGAACCTCGAATGGACGGGATCCCAGCTCGCCGACGCAGTGAAGCTCACCGATCAAGAAGTGGCGCTGTCCTATCTGCCGCTCTCGCATATCGCCGAGCAGACCGCGTCGATGCTGATGGCACTCGTTCGCGGCTATCAGGTGCACTTTTGTGACGACGGGCTTCAACTCGCCGGGTACCTGAAGGAGACGCGACCCACAATCTTCTTTGGCGTGCCCCGTGTCTGGGAACGATTTGAAGCAGGGATCAAGGCCCAGCTCGGCCAAGCGACTGGCATGAAGGCGAAAATTGCTGATTGGGCGCGCTCCGTCTCATCGCGGCACATCGCCGAACAGAATGCGGGTCGCACTCCGAACGCTCTGCTCGCAGCGCAGTACAACGCAGCGGACAAGGTCGTTCTGTCGAAGATCCACGCCGCGCTCGGCTTCGATCGTTGCAGAGTCATCGTGTCTGGAGCCGCACCGATCCCGGCCGCCACGCTCGAGTTCTTCGCTTCGGTTGGCATCCCCGTGCTCGAGCTCTATGGACAGTCCGAGGACACCGGTCCTACGACCACGAACCTGCCGGGAAAGAACCGATTCGGCACGGTTGGTCAAGCCCTCGACGGTGTTGAGGTAAAGATCGCCGAGGACGGCGAGATCCTTGTTCGGGGCAAGAACGTGTTCGCTGGCTACTACAAGAACGATGAGGCCACAGCGGAGACGCTCATCGATGGCTGGCTGCACTCCGGCGATCTCGGAAAGCTGGACGACGACGGCTATCTCTCGATTATCGGTCGCAAGAAAGACATCATCATCACGTCGGGTGGCAAGAACATCGCGCCGCAGAACATCGAAGAAGCACTGGCCGGGATCGACATCGTCGGTACACCGGTCGTCGTCGGCGACAAGCAGCGCTTCCTCGTTGCCCTCTTGACGCTCCAGCCCGAGGCGGCCGGACGTTTTGCCGAGGAGCACGGGATCGACCCCTCGGCAATGCACGACGATCCGGTCGTTCGCGCCCATCTCGAAGAAGCGATCGCCAAACAGGTGAACCCACTTATGGCCCGCGTCGAACACATTCGGAACTTCGTGGTTTTGCCCAATGAGTTCTCGACCGATGGTGGAGAGCTCACGCCGACCTTCAAGGTCAAACGTAATGTCGTGAACGAAATGTACGCGGATCAGATCGCGGCGACCTACGACCAAGGTCAGGTGTTGTAGCCGGCCTAGGCGAGTACGTCCTTGGCCTGTCGACGGCCATGGCGTTGTCGGATGGTCGCAATGCATTTCCTTCTCTGATTCGGCGCCAGAAATCTGTTTGATCTACCGTGTCTTAACAACTTCGGCTCACCACCCGAGCCAAATCCCAAAGGGGGGTATCACAATGAAGAAGATACTGACAGGTCTGGCTACATCGCTTCTGCTCGTAGTTGCACTCGCAACAACGGCAGGAGCGCAGGATCCGGTCATCGGAACCGTCCAATCAGATCCCGCAACTGTTCCCGAAGCAGGAGAGCACACCGTGACAGCGACCGGCTCGGGCTTCCTTCCCGACTCGACGCTGCTTCTCGGGTCGTGCACCTCACCTGCCGCCGATCTCGTTCCGGGCGTTTCCTCTCTTGAAGAGATCGGCGCTGCAGCTGGCGAAATCTCCCCGCTCGCACATTGCGATCTCGCGAGTGCGCTTCAAGTCCAGACCGATGCCGATGGAGGGTTCAGCCAAGCGGTCACCGCCACAATCGGCACAAACTTCTTCCTGACAGCGGGCACGCTCGATCAGGCCCAGGCTGGCGCTGTTTGGATTCCGATCCTCGATCCGGCACTTGCTGCCCAACTCGCTGTCACAGGCGTTGACTCTGGCATGCTCGCCGGAGCGGGCCTCGGCCTGATGGCACTCGGTGCGTTCGCCGTGCACACGTCACGTCGCAAGGAAGACTGATTCCTAGAGAACGTCCGAAAGAGCCCCGTCCGCAAAAAGCGGACGGGGCTTCTTCCGCGTTAAGAGCACAGTGGAGCTATCTAGGTTTCCGCCGTTCTCGACCGGAAGTGTCGAGATTGAGGAAGCCTCGAGACTAAAAGAGCCAGTCGTAGAAGCCGAGCAGTCGGAGGGCGAGCGCCACCGCCGCCACAATCATCACGAGGCGGATCCACTTTTCGCCACCGCGAACGGCGAACTTCGCTCCGGCCCATCCGCCGATCGACAAGCCGACAGCGAGCACGACGGCCGGCCCCCAATGAACGTTGCCTTGAATGATGAAGACGGGTAACGCAATCACGGTCGCGAAGAAGTTGAACAACACCTTCAGCACATTCGCGCTGACGAGGTCCATTCCCGACCGGCTCAGTGCCGCGAGGAGCACGAGACCGACCCCTGCTTGTACGGCGCCGGCATAGATGCCGATCGTGAAGAAGACGAGCACGGTCACCGCATGTGGCCACGCCTTGGCGTCTGTTCTGACCTGAGGTTTTCGAATCGTCAGGATGATGAGGGGGATCATCAGGAGCCCGAAGCCACGTTCGAACGTTTCGTCCGTGAGTTGGCTTATGCCATAAGCTCCGACGAGCGCGCCGAGGAGCGCCGGGGGAATAACTCGGCCGAACATCTTCGTATCCACGGACATGCCTTCTCGGCGAAAAGCCACGAACGAGAACCAGGTCGACGTCAAAATGCCGACCCGGTTTGACCCGTTGGCCGCCCCACCCGGGACTCCTGCGACGACTAACAACGGCACGGTGAGCATGGAACCGCCCCCAGCCATAGCGTTCACTGCGCCAGCGAAGGCGCCGCCGACGAGGAGGATCACTACATCGAGCCACGTCACCCCGTCAACTTACCTGCCCGAGGCTGCTTCCCTCGATGGCACCTGAGGTGAAGTTGGCGAAGCAATACGGGTAGCGCCGGCCCAGTATTCGTCCTTGAGTAGGCGTTTGTTCATTGGGCCGCGGCATTCCCTGGTCTTCTGCGAACGATGGTCGTATCGATATGGCTCAGCACCGTGATGCCGTCCTGATTGATGAGCGACATACGGCTGGACATCACGCCTCGATCCGCCTTGGATTTGGAGTTCCGTTTGCTGAGGAATTCCTGGTGCAGTCGAAGCGTCTCACCCGGCCGGACTGGATAGTGGAACCGGAGTTCGTCCCAGCCGCCCGCGGCGATCACCGCCAGCTTCGGCGCGGGGAGCTGATGAAGTAATCGAGACCGCACCGCCAAAAGGAAGGCCGATGGAGCCGTGACGCCTCCATCGCCGTAGACGGCGTTCGCGGCGACGTCGTCGATGTGGATCGGGAGTTGGTCCCACCGTCTGGCGAACTCGACCATCTCACCGCGCTCGATCGTGAACCCCGGAGTCGCAATCGTCTCGCCGATCTGGACATCCTCAAGATAGATCAGCAGCAGAGACTCTCATACATTTCGGCCGAACGAGTCCTTACCTGCGGCACGGACGTACTCGTCTTTGAGCAGGCGTTTGTAGAGCTTGCCGGTCGGATGTCGTGGAAGCTCCTCGCGAAAGTCGATGCTCCGGGGGCACTTCACATCTGCGAGCTGTTGGCGGCAAACGGCGAGGAGTAGTAGTTCGAGTGCTGCAGCAGCGGCGTCATCGGCCGGCATCTCGCGCGGTTGAACCACAGCTTTGACCTCTTCGCCGAGATCGTCGTGGGGTACACCGAAGACGGCAGCATCGATGACGTCGGCATGCATGCTGAGGACGTTCTCGGCTTCCTGTGGGTAGATATTCACGCCCCCCGAAATGATCATGAACGCCTTCCGATCTGTCAGGTAGAGGAACCCATCTTCGTCCACTCGGCCAACGTCGCCGAGCGTGGAGCGGCCTCCCAATGTGTAGGAGTCCGCCGTCTTTTCTGGGTCATCGTGATACTCGAATTCGCTGCCACCACTGAAATACACGCCGCCCTCGGACCCGACGGGAAGTTCGTTCCCGTCATCGTCGAGGATGTGCAGGACCCCAAGAACCGCGGCACCAACGCTGCCCTTGTGCTCGAGCCATTGTTTGGAGTCGCAGTAGGTCAGGCCGTTACCTTCGGTGCCCGCGTAGTACTCGTGGATGATCGGCCCCCACCAATCGATCATCTGCTCCTTGGCCAACATGGGCATGGGCGCACCTGCATGCACCGCACATGTGAGGGATGAAAGGTCGTACCGCTCTCTCACCTCTCCTGGAAGCTTGAGCATTCGAATGAACATCGTGGGAACCCACTGGCTCGTGGTCACTGCGAACCGTTCGATGGCAGCGAGCGCTTGTTCAGGCTCGAATCGTGCCATCACCACGACCGTGCCCCCGACCCGGAGCACGGCTCGGCAAAAGCGGAGCGGAGCGGCGTGGTAGAGCGGGCCAGGGGAGAGGTACACGCAGCCCTCTTCGAAGCCGAAGAACGTTTGGCCGAGCGCGGTGACTCCGTCACCGGTGCCGAGCGGATCGCCGGTCATGGGCGTCTTGATCCCTTTAGGTCGACCGGTTGTACCTGACGAGTACAACATGTCATTCCCTTCAACGCGCCCGTCGAGCGGCGTTGTTGGCATGTTCGCAATCGCAACTTCGAACGGTTCGTGATCCGCGAGTGGTCCACCGACGCTCAAGCGTGCGCGTACTCCAGGTGTCGATTTCCCAAGCTGGCTTGCAATATCAGCGACGTATGGCGAAGCGAGAAAGGCTTTTGCCCCGCAATTGTTGACGATGTAGCTCGCCTCATCGTGATGTAACCGAGAACTGACCGCCGTGTAGTAGAGACCCGCGTAGTGACATCCCCACACGATCGGGAGGTATTCGAGTCGGTTCTCCATGCAGAACGCGACGTGGTCGCCGGTCTGCAGCCCAATGCTGCGGAACCAGTGCGATAGCTGATTGGCGATGGCGTCGAGTTCGCTATATGTGAGCAACGCGCCTGAGTCCGCCATGGCGACCGCTGGGGCGTCGGGAGTACGAGCAGCCCAATATCCGGGGTGGAAGGGCAAGGCAGCGTCGACTGTCGGGTCTGAATCATCTACTTGGGTCACAAGTTCCCTCGTCTTCGTCACCCAACTCTAGAAGAGTGAAGCAGGGGTCGGGGCAAGCACCGTGTGTTGCGAACGCCGCTTCCAAGGTTTCCCTTTGAAGAAAGTTAGATCGAAGTTGCATCATGAAGTTTCGGTGGATCATCCAAACAGCTCGAATAACGAAAGAAGTAACGAAGTTAGCTACGGAATTCCCTAGCAAGAGGGTTGCGGAGGCTCGATAGTGATGTCAGCACCGAAACGCTAAAGCGAAGCGGCGCTCTCGGCAACGAAAGCAAGGCAGCGATATGACTCCTCCAAATGGAACACACAACCTGATGAGCGCCACGCTTCCACAGACTGGCTTCGGCTTTGGCGTAAGTGAGTCGCCTTACGGTGATTCACCGGATCACCTCACATTCGACGAGATGCGCGAGATGCCCATGCACATGGCACTCGGCTTCGACACCGAGGACTGAGCGCGACATTTCGCTCGGAGTTTGTTTCGCTCGGACTTCCGCTGAGATCAGCGGTCGCCGATGTGGTCGCTCCGCGAGCTTCGCTCCCCGGAGGGGCCTGCACAGGCCCTCCGCATGCACAGGACCAGCCAGTACCCCCTACACGATAAGGACGACGCAATGAGCTACCAGGACGACATCAAGGCCCTCCAAGCAGTCATTTCGAACGAAGGCAGCGAGTGGAACGCCATCAGCGCGGAATCGGCGACACGCATGCGTTTGCAGAACCGGTTCAACACCGGGCTCGACATCGCGAAGTACTGCGCTGCGATCATGCGCAAAGACATGGCTGGGTATGACGCCGACGTCACTCAATACACCCAGAGTCTCGGGTGTTGGCACGGATTTATTGGCCAGCAGAAGATGATCTCGGTCAAGAAACACCAAGGTTCGACCAAGAAGACCTACCTGTACCTCTCCGGCTGGATGGTCGCAGCGATGCGCAGTGGGTTCGGTCCGCTTCCCGACCAATCGATGCACGAGAAGACGAGCGTGCCCGCGGTGGTCGAAGAGCTCTATACCTTCCTCAAACAAGCTGACGCTCGAGAGCTCAACCACCTCTACCGCGCCCTCGACGCGGAGCGTGAAGCTGGCGACATCGATGCCGAGGCTGCCGCGATCTCCGCGATCGACAACTTCGAAACGCACGTTGTGCCGATCATCGCTGACATCGATGCTGGGTTCGGGAACGAAGAAGCCACCTACCTTCTCGCCAAAGAGATGATCATGGCCGGCGCTTGCGCGATCCAGATCGAGAACCAGGTGTCGGACGCCAAGCAGTGTGGGCATCAGGACGGCAAGGTCACGGTTCCCCACGAAGACTTCCTCGCAAAGATCAACGCTGTTCGGTACGCGTTCCTCGAGCTCGGCGTTGACGATGGCGTCATTGTCGCTCGCACCGACTCACTCGGCGCTGGCTTGACCCAGAAGATTCCCGTTTCCCAGGAGCCAGGAGATCTCGCAAGCCAGTACATCGCATATCTCGATACCGAGGAGATCAACATCGAGGACGCGGACGATGGCGAAGTTCTCATCAAGACCGATGGCAAACTCGCTCGCCCGACGCGGATGCCAAATGGTCTCTACGCATTTCGCGCTGACACCGGTACGGACCGAGTCGTGCTCGACTGCATCACCAGCCTCCAGAACGGCGCCGACCTCCTGTGGATCGAGACGGCGACACCTGACGTCTCCGAAATCGCAGGAATGGTCAACCGCATCCGCGAGGTCGTGCCAGACGCAAAGCTCGTCTACAACAACTCTCCTTCATTCAACTGGACACTCAACTTCCGCCAGCAAGTGTTCGACGCCTGGACCGAAGAGGGCAAGGACATGGCTGCCTACGACCGTGCCGCGCTCATGGCCGCGAGCTATGACGAGACGCCACTCGCGATCGAAGCAGACGCCAAGATCCAATCGTTTCAGAGCGACGCCTCACGCGACGCTGGCATGTTTCATCACCTCATCACCCTTCCGACGTACCACACGGCGGCGTTGTCGACCGACAACCTGGCACGTGGCTACTTCGGCAAGGAAGGCATGCTCGCCTACGTCGCTGGGGTGCAACGTCAAGAGATTCGCCAGGGCATCGCCACGGTGAAGCATCAAGACATGGCCGGCTCGAACGTGGGAGATGATCACAAGGAGTACTTCTCCGGCGACCAGGCGCTCAAAGCCGGGGGCGGCGACAACACCATGAACCAGTTCTAGCTGGTCTCACCCCGCCTGAGCCGCTTCACTTTTGTCGATTTCGTTTCCTTCGTCGTCGAAGTAGGTGATTGCCGCTGTGGGGCCGATGGGACAGCCACGCGCCCCTCGGCGATGTCAGTTTTCTGCTCAAAAACGATCGATCATGTATGTATAGAGTGCGTTGCCTTGTCTGCGCGTTCTTTCGCTCGGCGCCGTCCTCGCGCTAGATCTCTTCCAGGATTCGATTGGTCGACACGACCTCGTTTGCATGGATGAGAAGTAGCGCGAGAAGCGATTTCTGCGTGTGTGTGCCGAGGTCGACCGATTCGTCGTCACGGAATACCTCGAGTGGACCGAGCGCCTGGAATTTCATGTTTCCACCCGACATTCAGCGACTTTCATGCAACTTAATCGCAGATGTCAGCGATCGGAAAGGCGTCTCCTCGATGGTGAGTGCATCGGAAGCACCGATTCGCCGGCACAGAGCCGGCACAACAAAGGAGCTCATCATGGCAATCACTATTGGAACGAATGATCACTACATCTCCGCAACCCGTCGGACCCCCTCGATCAAGAAGATCCTTGCGGGAGGAGCGCTAGTTGCCGCACTCGGTGCCGGGGCGCTCATAGTCACGAACGTCGACTCGGGCTCGACACCAGCGACACCCCAGCCTGCAACCGCGGCGCAGACGGCAGGATTTGTGTCGATGCGACCAGTCGCCGAATGGGCTCATGTTAATGGCTACAGCGGACTCTCACCAGCAAGTCTTCGACCAGCCGAAAGCTTCTTTCCTGCGGCTGCCTCGTATGAGGCGCTCGCTGCCGTCGCCGAGTGGGCTCAAGACAACGGATACAACGGCCTCTCACCGGCCGGCATGCAGATTATCGACCGGTGACCTCATGTTTCGAACGTAGGGCCCTGACCCCTAAATGCAATTAGGGGTCAGGCCCCTAAACGCAAATAGGGGCCAGGCCCCTAAAAGGGGGCCGGATATTGATAGGCCGTGTCAGAGGGTCGGAGCGGGGCCGGCTGCACTCGCCGTCACACGTTCGAGTTGACGCTCACGAAGGAAGATCGCGAATCCCATGGACACGATGATTCCGGTGCCAAGCCACTGAACTCCGCCGGGGAAATCGCCAAAAAAGACAAAGCCGAACAACGTGGCCGTCACGATCTCGAGGTAATTGAACGGGGCGAGAACCGATGCCGGAGCCAGGCTAAAAGCACTCGCCACCATGACGTGTCCTGCACTTGAGACGAAACCCATTGCGAGCAGAGCCATGAACATGCCCGATGTGGTCGGGATCGAAATGGAGTAGTCAACAGAGCCGAAGCCTTCACCAATGATGATGATGGGACCGATAGCGAGCATCGCCCCGATACCGGAATACAGCTGCATCGTGAGGGGATGTTCGTTGCCTGCCCCAACCCATCGGGTTACGAGCAGGTAGAAGGCGAACAAGCAGGCCGAAGCGAGCGGCAACAGCGAGATTGCGCCGAAAAGTTCGTAGCTCGGCTGTATCACGAGGATTGCGCCACCGAAGGCGATGAGCGATGCGATTCGCCGCGGCCAGCCAACCACTTCTTTGAGGAAGATCGACGAGAGCAGCAACAGAACCATTGGCTCGATGAAGAAGATGGCGATGGTGTCGGCGAGGGGCATGTACTTCAGCGCCACAAAAAACATCATCGTGGCGCCGCCGTGCAGCGAACCTCGAACAAGATTGGGCCAGAGCGTGTTGGGGCGGATATTGGGAGCGTTGCCGCTCCGACTCCAGATAGCGAAGACCGCCAGGATCACCATGGTTTGGGCCACGAAACGACCGAACGCGACGCTCGCCGGCGCCATGCCCAGGTTGGCGAGCTCTTTCGCAATCGCGTCCATGATCGGAATGAGGACCATGGCGCCCGCGAGAAGCAGCATTGCTCGAGCGACGGGCTGAGCGGAAACGACGGCCGTTCGGCCCGGGGCGTTAGCGGACGACACCATCGGCGATCGCAGCTTCGGCGACAACTTTGGCAACGTTCCGACTGACCGCTGGGTCGAACACACTCGGGATGATGTGGGTAGGCGAAAGCTCGTCGGAGGTGACTTCATCGGCGATTGCCTTCGCTGCGGCGAGCTTCATGTTCTCGGTGATATCGGTGGCGCGCGCATCGAGAGCACCTCGGAAGATCCCGGGAAACGCCAGAACGTTGTTGATCTGGTTTGGGTAGTCGCTGCGTCCCGTGGCCATGACCGCGACCATGCCCTCGACGAGCTCGGGCCGGATCTCCGGGTCGGGGTTCGCCATTGCGAACACGATCGGGTCGGCGGCCATTGACTCGATGTCGATCGGCGTGAGGATGTTGGGTGCGCTCACGCCGATAAACACGTCGGAACCGGCCATCACCTCGGACAACGTGCCTTTGAGGCCGCGCTGGTTGGTGTTCTCTGCGAACCATTGTTTCGATGAGTTGAGGTTGTCGCGACCGTCGTAGACCGCTCCTCTCGAGTCGACGCCGACGAGGTGGCCGACACCGGCACCGAGCAGGATCTTTCCGATCGCGACGCCGGCCGCACCGACGCCTGACATCACTACAGAGACCTCTTCGATCTGCTTCCCTGCGACCTTCAGGGCGTTGCGAAGGCCAGCGAGTGTGACGACCGCTGTTCCATGTTGGTCATCATGAAACACAGGGATGTCGAGACGTCTCTTCAGTTCTTCCTCGATGTAGAACGCTCCTGGCGCCGCGATGTCTTCAAGGTTTATCCCACCGAACGTTGGCGCGAGACGAATGACCGTCTCGATGATCTCGTCGGGGTCCTTGGTGTCGAGGCAGATCGGGAACGCATCGACCCCAGCAAACTCCTTGAACAGGAGCGCTTTGCCTTCCATTACCGGCATAGCGGCCTTGGGGCCGATGTCGCCGAGTCCGAGCACCGCGGTCCCGTCGCTCACGATCGCAACCGTGTTCTTGCGGATGGTGTATTCGTCGGCGAGGCGTTCATTGTTCGCAATGGCCGTGCACACGCGGGCGACGCCGGGGGTGTAGGCCATCGAGAGATCGTCGACGTCTCCTACAGCGCAGAGCGGCAGGACCTCGATCTTGCCTCCCTCGTGCATATGAAACGTTCGGTCCTGGAAGGAGATCAGGTCGACGTCCGGCAGGTCGACGACGACATCGGCGATCACTTGTTGGTGCTCGACGCTCCAACAATTGACGACCATCGTTCGCTCGAGAGATGGTCCCTTCGCCACGAAGCTGTCGACGGCGAAGATGTTTCCGCCCGCTTCACCGATGGCCGTGGTCAGCTGTCCGAGCACCCCGGGCACGTTCTTCAGGCTGACGGTGAGCGCGATCGAATATTGAGTCGAGGTCGTAGGCGTTTCGGTGTCCATAAGGCGCCTACGCTACCGCTTCCTCCAATTCTCATGGCCTAAAGTGCCGCCCATGAGACACCCAGAATTGGTGCTGTACGAGATGGTCGACGGCATCGCCACGCTCACCTTCAACCGCCCCGATCGGTTGAACGGGATGACCGGCAACATGGAGCTCGCGTACTACGAGCGTTTATTGCACGCTGACGCTGACGACATGGTCAAGGCGATCGTCGTGACAGGCGCCGGAAAGGGTTGGTGCCCGGGAGTAGATTTGGCCTGCGAACCGGGTCCAGCTGATCTACCGATGCCGAACGAGGTGCTTCCCAATTCCACGCCGCTCGCGATTCGGAAGCCGATCATCGCGGCGATCAACGGAGCGTGCGCAGGCGCGGGTTTTGGCCTCGCAATGATGTGCGACTTTCGAATTGCGGCTGCGGGCGCCAAGTTCACCACCAGCTTTTCGCAGCGGGGACTCGTCGCCGAATACGGCGTCGCCTGGCATCTCATCCAGATCGCCGGGCGTGCCGTCGCTATCGATCTGCTGATGACGGCGAGGGTCGTCCTCGCCGAGGAGATGGCCGATCTCGGGTTGGTGAACAAGGTCGTTTCGCCAGACCAGGTTCTTCCAGAATCGATGGCCATCGCCCGCCACCTCGCCGAGAATGTTTCGCCCGCATCGATGGCGACCATCAAACACCAGGTACTGCTCGAATCCCAGATGGGGCCAGAGGAAGCACTCGCTCATTCGAATTCGCTGATGTATGAATCGCTCCGGGGAGCCGATGTGGGTGAGGGTGTGCTGAGCTTCTTGGAGAAACGTCAAGCAAACTTCGCTTCTCTCGGCGATGGCACCATCTTCGAGTGGATGCGCGAACAGAAGGACTGACATGCGAGCCGCGATTCTGACAACCATTCCGAGCACCGAGCTCCTCATCGTCGACGACGTCACGCTTCGGCCGATCGAGCCGGGTGAAGTGCAGGTGAAGGTCGCTCACAGCGGCGTGTGTCATTCCGATTTAACGGCGATGAACGGCACGCTTCCGACTGAACCACCAGCGGTCCTCGGTCATGAAGGCGCGGGCGTCGTGACAGATGTTGGCGAAGGCGTGACACACGTTTCGCCCGGTGATCACATAATCATGGCGTTCTCGCCAGCATGTGGAGCATGCGCCTATTGCAACGAGCGCGCTCAGGCGAGCCTCTGCCTCACGGGAACATTCACGATGATGGCGCACAAACAATTCCGGCAGGGCGATGTCATCCTCGACTCGATGTCGGGGCTCGGCACGTTCGCCGAAGAGACCATCGTTCCGGCCATGGCCGTGATCAAGATCGGGAAGGACATTCCCCTCGATGTTGCTGCGCTCGTCGGGTGCGGCGTCACAACCGGCGTGAGTGCCGCGCTCAATAGCGCAAAGGTGACACCAGGATCATCGGTGGCGATCATTGGTTGTGGTGGGGTTGGTATCGCAGCGATTCAAGGCGCGCGCATCGCGGGCGCCGAGGTGATCGTCGCCATCGACCTCCACGAAGGGAAGCTCGAGCGGGCCCGGGCCTTTGGCGCCACCCACGTCGCGATACCCGATCAGATCGAGGATGTACGAAACGAGATCACCGGGGGAGAGGGCTTCGATTTTGCGATCGAGTGCATTGGGCGAGCGACAACAATGCGACAGGCCTACGACCTGATTCGTCGGGGCGGAACCGCTTGCATCGTCGGCGTCGGCCCATCCGACGAGCACCTGCAACTCAATGCCTTCGAGCAATTCTTCAATGGCAAGACCGTCGTTGGATCGATGTATGGAAGTGCGGACGTAAGAACCGACTTCGAACGATTCCTTGGTTACTACAAGGACGGCAGTCTCGATCTCGAGGGGATGATCTCGCGCCGAATTTCGCTCGACGGGGTCAACGACGCGTTGCACTCGCTCGGAAACGCCGACATCATCCGCCAGGTCATCGATTTCTGATTTTCGCCGCGGGCGGGATCCGGGCGCCGGGCCCGCTCGAACCGGCTTCGCAGCTTCGAGCTATGTGGAAGTGTCGAGGCTTGCCGCATGGGATTGTATGGGTGCATACAATGTCGCCATGGTTGATTCCGCCAATGCACTCACTGCCGACGAGGCCGAAGGTTTCCGCGTGCGTTGTCGCGAAGTTCTCGATGTGCACGCGGTTGGTGGCACGGGAGTGGACGCAGCTCGGCGATTCCTCGGCGGTGTCGCCGAGGCCGGTCTTGGTGGTCTGGTCTTCGCAAAGGAATTCGGCGGCGCTGGCCTGACCAGGGCACACGACAAGATCTGGCGTTCGGAGAAGGCGAGCTACCCGTCCATGGACAGTGAGTTCGTTATTTCTCACGGCATGTGCTTGCCGGTGCTGAACGACTTCGGTACCGAGGACCAAAGGAAGCACTTCATGCCGAAGAACATCACCGGTGAACAAATGTGGTGCCAGATGTTCTCCGAGCCTGGAGCCGGATCGGATGTCGCGAGCCTCCAGACGAGCGCGATGCTCGATGGTGACGAGTGGATCATCAATGGTCAGAAGGCGTGGACGACACTCGCCCATAGGTCCGACTATGGCGTCCTCATCGCTCGCACCAATCCCGAGGTGCCGAAGCACGCAGGAATCTCGATGTTCATCGTCGACATGCATGCTGCTGGCATCGAAATCCGCCCGATCCATCAGATCGATGGTGGAAAACAATTCAACGAGGTCTTCTTCACTGACCTCCGCATTCCAAAAGACTGGTTGCTCGGCGAACTCAACAATGGGTGGAACCAGGCAACAGCGATGTTGATGTATGAACGTTTTGCCATCGGCTCGCTCGGCGCTGGTGACATCGCACAACCGAATTACGACATACTCGCCAAAGCGGCCAAGAAGAATGGGAAGATCACCGATCCGGTGATTCGCGATGAATTGATGCAGCTCTACGCAATGGAGACGACGAAATCGATGGTCGCTATGCGGACACGTGCGGAGATGAAGGCCGGTAAAGCTCCCGGCCCCGGCGGGTCGTTGGGCAAGTTGTCGAGCTCGGTCATCCAATGGCGGTTTAGGAGCATTGCTCAGAATATTCAGGGCCCGGACTCGATTGCCTGGAACGTCGATGACGACGCTGGCGCACGGTTGGCCACACAGGTCCTCAGCAGTTTCCAGGCAGGTATCGCTGGCGGCACCGACGAGATCCAACGCAACATCATTGGGGACCGCGTTCTCGGGCTGCCCCGAGATATCTCGGTCGACAAAGGCGTGCCCTTCAACGAGCTCCGAAGAAGCTAGAACAGTCTCCAAATTTGAGTCATCGTGAGCCAAATTGGCCCACCATGACTCAAATTTCGATGAGCGAGGCGCTCTCTACCCGCCTGCGGATTGCTAGGCCAGCAGGTTCTTTTCGAGACGTTTGCTCGCCGCGATACCGAACGCTGCGGTCATGGCGAGCAGCACGGCGAGGTGGCCGAGATCGCCTATTTGCGGTGCGCCTACGGCCAAGCTTCGACACAGCGCGACGCCGTGGTAGAGCGGCGTGAACTGGAGGACCACCTGAACCCAACCCGGATAGACGGTTATTGGATAAAAGGTCGCCGACCCAATGAAGAGAACCTGAAGCACGAGCGTGAAATAGTCGAAGTCGTGCCAGTTGCGCACAAAGGTTGTCGAGAAGATACCGATAGCGGAGATCGCGAAGCCGAGCACTGCGGCGACCGGGATGATCAGTACTGCCCACGGCGACGAGATCAGCCCGAAGACCATCGTCAGCATCAAAAAACCAGCGGCGTACGCGGTTGACCGGACTACCGACCAGGTCGCTTCACCGATTACGACGTTGCCGATCGTGACCGGCGTAGTGATCACCGAGTCATAGATTTTCAGGTGACGAAGCTTGAAGTAGAAGTTGAAGGTGGAATCGAATGCGGCGCCGTTCATGGCGGACACGGCGATGAGTGCCGGAGCGACAAACGCCGTGTAGCTGATCAGTTCGCCGCGGAAGGTGACGTCATCGATGATCGTGCTGAGACCGGCGCCGATTCCGACCAACCAGAAGACGGGCTCCAAGAATCCAGCCACCAGGATCGGCCAATCGCGACGGAAGAAGATGATATTCCGCTCGACGATCGAGCGCACGGCGAACGTGTTTGTGATCATGCGGTTAGCGCCTTGCGGAAGCCACCGAGCGAGAGAGCCCAGCCAGCGGCGATCCAGAGCGCCAAGACCGCGAGATGCCCGACTGATGCCCCGACCGCTGCTCGTTCGTTGATGAGGTCTCGCGTGATTTCAATGCCGTGGTAGCCGGGGAAGACCTTGACCATCGCAGTGATGGCGGACGGCAGGCTATCGACCGTGGTGAAGGTGCCGGAGAAGACGAACAGCGGTGTGAGGGTCAGTCGTGCGACGATGGAGAAACCTTGCTCGTTTTCGCGTCGACTGGAGAAGGCGAGGACGGGAGCAGCGAAAGCGACGCCGGTGAGACCGGCAACGAGAGGCGTGAGCAAGGCTCCGAAGCCGCTCCAGCCAATAGTGACCAGCAGTACGACCAGAAACGCGACCGAAGATAGCGAGACCTGACACGCGATCCAGACCAGGCGACCGGTCATTGCATCGGCAAAGCTCGCTGGGGATCGAACAACATTTTTGTACATGCCATCCCACCGAAGAGCGCCGAGTGCCGGCCACAGGCTCGAGAACCCGCCCTGCAACATAGCTGTGCCGGCCATTACACCTGGTCCAACGAAATGGAGGTAGTCCTCGGTCCCGAGGCTCGATACATCGTCGATCTGTGAGCCGATTCCCCACCCGAGAGCGAGCATCGTGAGGACCGGGGTGAGAAAGCCCGACAGTGCAACGCTCATCCAGGTTCGCCGGGCCTGAAACGCGTGATGTTCGACGACATGCCAAACGCTCGATGGGTGCGGGCGAAGGGCGACCATCAGTCGATGAGCTGTCGGCCCGTGCGGGCGAGGAAGACATCTTCGAGCGTCGAGCGTCGAATGAGCGAGCTGTTCGGTTCGATGCCGAGCCCGCGCACATGGCTTAGTGCGGCGGCGCCATCATCGGCGTACAACAACACCCGGTTGCGAAGGGTTTCGGTCCTGAACGGAAGATCGTCGCCCACCGTTTGGCCCTCGGGCAGCCGTAATTCGACAACCTCGGCGGTTGTCGACTCTTTGATTAGCGAGGCGGGGGTGCCCGATGCCACGATCGCGCCGCCATCCATGATGACAAGCCGATCGGCCAACTGCTCGGCCTCGTCCATGTAGTGCGTGGTGAGGAGCTGGGTGACCCCGCGTTCTTTCAACTCGTACAAGCGATCCCACAACAGTTGTCGGGCCTGAGGATCGAGTCCCGTCGTCGGTTCATCGAGAAGTACGAGGTCGGGCGAATTGATCAGTGCTCGGGCGATTGTAAGTCGACGCTTCATGCCACCCGAGAGCGGCTCCACGCGCGAGTCAGCTCGCTCTGTTAGCTGAGCGAATTCGAGCAGTTCATCGGCTCGCTCACGGGACTTGGCCCGTGACTGGCCAAAGTAGCGGCCGTAGGTCGTGAGGTTCTCGCGGACCGTCAGCTCCATGTCGAGCTGATCTTCTTGCGGGATGACGCCGAGTCGCGATCGGATCTGACGTCCGGAGGTGGCTGCGTCCATGCCGAGGACGCTGAGCGTGCCAGATGTTGGGGGGCTGACGGTCGACACCATCCGCATTGTGGAGGTCTTACCCGCTCCGTTTGGCCCGAGAAGAGCGAACGTTTCTCCGGATCGGATCTCGAGATCGATGCTGTCCACGGCGACAAAATCGTCGAAGCGTTTTGAGAGTCCCTGTGCTACTACCGCCACATCCATTCAGCTGACGCTATACAGCTAGGTCCACGCGTTCCTCTCGCGTGCGGAAAGGGCTGGTGGGCAAGATAACCTCACCTGCATGTATGCCGTAATCAAGACTGGCGGTCGTCAGTACCGCGTTGAAGAGGGCCAGATCCTCGACGTCAATCGCCTTGGCGATGTTGACCTTACTGAATCTCTTACTCCTATCCTTCTCGTCGACGGAGACAACGTCCTCGCAACCCCAGACCAGCTGTCGAAGGCTTCGGTCGGGATCAAGGTTGTTGAAGACACTCGCGGCCCGAAGATCAACGGGTTTACGTACAAGAACAAGTCCAACCAGCGCAAGCGTTGGGGTCACCGTCAAGCGATCAGCCGTATCGAGGTCACCTCGATCAAGGCTGGCTGAACCTTCTAGGGAGCTTCTCATGTCAAAGACCAAGGGCGGCGGTTCCACACGGAACGGTCGCGATTCCAACTCACAGCGCCTCGGCGTAAAGGTATTCGACGGTGGCGCAGTCACCGCCGGATCGATAATTGTTCGCCAGCGCGGTACCAAGTTCCACCCTGGCAACAACGTCAGCCGTGGTGGCGATGACACGCTGTTCGCCACCGCTGACGGCAAGGTGAAATTCGGCTCGCGCAATGGTCGCAAGCTCGTCGACATTCTCACTGATTAGAACCGTTCTCCGATCCTGACGGATCGCGGTTCTCACCGCCTTTTCTCCGCTTCGCTGCGAAAACGCTCTAGCGTTTGTTGTTGCGCGCATCACCTCTATGAGAGCGAAGGGTTCACATGAGTAACTTCGTTGACGAGTGCAACATCAATGTGGAAGGCGGCGATGGCGGCGCGGGGTGCGTGTCGTTTCGACGCGAAGCACACGTGTCCAAAGGTGGGCCCGACGGCGGCGATGGTGGCAGTGGCGGCAGCATCTGGTTGGTCGCTGATCACAACGCGGCGTCACTTCTGAGCTTCCGAGACCATCCGCATCGCAAAGCGACTTCAGGAAGACATGGCCAGGGCAGTAAGAAACACGGCCCGATGGCTCCCGATATCGAGATCAAGGTTCCCGAAGGAACCGTCGTCTACCACTTCGATGGCACGGAACTGGCGGACCTCGCCAACAACGGCGATCGTTTTCTCGCAGCGGCGGGGGGAGAGGGCGGCAAAGGTAACGCTCGCTTCCTGTCGAACAAACGTCGCGCTCCTGCTTTTGCTGAGCAGGGTGAAGAGGGCGAAGAACGTTGGCTTCGCCTCGAACTCAAGCTGGTCGCGGACGTCGCCCTTGTGGGCTTTCCCAACGTTGGAAAGAGCACGCTGATCTCTCGTATTTCAGCGGCGAAACCAAAGATTGCGAACTACCCCTTCACCACACTCGAGCCGAACCTTGGCGTGGTCCGGATCGACGACGACGATGATGAGTTCGAGATGGTCGTCGCCGATATCCCGGGCTTGATCGAAGGTGCGGCGGAAGGCAAAGGGCTCGGCCACCAATTTCTCCGGCACGTCGAGCGTGCGCGCGTTCTTGTAATGCTGCTCGACCTGGCGCCATGGGATGCGGTCAGCCCGCAAGATCAAGAGGCTGGCCTTCTAAAGGAGCTCGGGGCCTATCAGCCCGATCTTCTCGACCGGCCTCGCATCGTCGTGGGGTCCAAAGGCGACATGCAGGCCGACGGGACCGATTACGACGGCCTGGTGATCAGCTCGATCACCGGCGAGGGCCTTCCCCAACTCCTCGGCAAGATGGCCGACGCGGTGAAGGAAGTTCGGGCGGTAGAAGTCGCGGCGGACAACACCGAGATCGTCATTCATCGGCCGGTTGCCGAGACGATCTCGATCGAACAGGTCGCAGAGAACGAGTTCGTTGTCCATGGACGCTCAGCGTTGCGAGCTGTGCGACTGAGCGACCTCACCGATCCGTCCGCGCTAGAGCACGCACAGAATCGTCTCGATTCATTGGGCGTCAACCGATCGCTGCGCGTCGCTGGTGCGCGGGAGGGCGATCTGGTGCGGATTGGCGACCTCGCCTTCCAGTACGAGGACGATCAGTGACGGGAGTCGTCGTCAAGATCGGGACGTCGTCGCTCACGGATCTGAACGGCGTCATCGATGAAGCAGTAATTGCCAAGGTCGCTGCCGAGGTGGCGACTCTGCGCTCCGAGGGACATGACGTGACCGTGGTGACGTCTGGCGCGATCGCCGCAGGACTACCCGTGCTTGGACTCGCGGCTTCCGACCGGCCCTCCGATGCGGTGACCTTGCAGGCCATGTCGTCTATTGGTCAACCAGCGTTGGTACGGAACTGGACCGAGGCCTTCGCCGAACACGGAATCATCGTCGGCCAAATCCTCCTCGCTCCCCACAACTTCGGTGACCGAGCGCAATATCTGCATGCTCGGTCGACACTCGAACGGCTCCACGACCTTGGTGTCCTTCCGCTCGTGAACGAAAACGACGCGGTCACCGACGTAGAGATTCGATATGGCGACAACGATCGGATCGCTGCGCTGGTCGCACAACTTGTCGGTGCCGACACCTTGGTGTTGCTTACCGATACCGATGGCGTTCTCACGGCCGACCCCCGTCGCGACCCCGGCGCCTCTCTCATCGAAGAGATCGTCGAGTTCGACCAAGAGCTCGAATCTGCGGTTGGGGGCGCTGGCACCGTCCGCGGTTCGGGCGGTATGACATCGAAACTTACGGCCGCGAGAATCGCGGCATGGTCAGGCGTTCGAACCGTCATTGCGAACGCGACTCGAGCCAATGTTGTCTGCGACGCTGTGGCGGCCGTCGAAGGTGTTGGCACCACGATCGCGGCTCGCCCAGTGACCCTCTCGGCTCGCAAGCTTTGGATCGGGTTCGCTATGCCTGCCGTGGCCACGCTCAACGTCGACGACGGCGCGAAACGAGCGCTCACGCAAGGCGGACGTTCTTTGCTCGCCGTTGGGGTGTCGGCGGTCGACGGTTCCTTTGAACGGCGTGAGCCGGTGGAGGTCGCAGATTCCGAAGGGGTCGTCTTCGCCAAGGGGATCACCCGCACGAGTTCGAAGGAGTTCGAGTCGTCAGACTCTCACGATGGCGTGATCATCCACGCGGACGATCTCGTCATCATCAACTGAAGTCGTGGCCTCAGCGACTTCTTGAGATCACCGCTTCGAGGTCGATTACCTCGACGTCAATAGCTTCGACTGCAGTAATCGTCTCGAGGAAGACCGGGCCAGGCTGGGCTGCGTTGTCCCTCCAGACGACGTCCCAATCACTCGATGCTGTGATCGTTCGAAGCGCGGCCTCGGTGAGATACGTGTGCGCGCAGTCAGGGTTTACGGCGCGTTCGGTCCAAGCGCGCTGTTGAACACAACGGATGGGGTCCGAACCATCTTCGGCCATATCGAACGTGGTGCCCCGCCAGCGTGCTTGCACGGTGACGACCAGTCCTCCTGCGGCCGCTGTCGCTGCGACACGATCGATCGACCCGTCGGGCCACAGCCACGTCTCAACGCCGGTGATCTGTACGTCATTGGGGCTGACGCCGACCAACAACGGGTTGGGGCGCAGAACGTCTCGGGCGACGTCGCGCACCTGAAGTGACGAGACGAACGGGCCACCGGGAATTGGCTCGGCGGGGTTGTAGATCACGATCTGGCTTATCGGAGGTACATCGAATTGGTCTCGGGGTGTACAAACCAAACGATAGCGAGTCCCCGCAGTTGGGTTCGCCGTCCGGAAGGCTTCAATCTCTGAACCGCCGATCAGCGCAAACCATCGGCAGGTGTATGGCCACGGTTCTCTGCTCCCGTCTCCCGGGGAATTCGCGACGATGTCGGCTTCGTAGATCACCGTGACATTCGCTTCGCCGCCGCCGACGACAACCTCGCCGTCCTGAGCAGAAGCGCTCGCGGTCGTCCCGGCGATCAGCGCGACGAGAACTAGGCACCCCGATACAACGCCAATTCGTTTACGTCCACGCCTGTTCGCCACTTCGGGAAGTATCGCGTAGCAAAACCACCACGTCGAGTGGTCAGATGAGGTCGGTGGATTTCAGGGTGTGCCGGTGGGCGGAGTCTGGTCGGCTCCGTCAGTTGATTCGTCGGCCTCAATATTGGGCCCGGAGTCCGGGGACTCGACTACTGACGCGGAATCAATCGTCGGCGTCGCGACGCCCATCTGTGATCGAATCTCGGCCAATCGTGCTGCTGCCTTCGCCTCGAGCGCTGCTTGTTCGATCATCGCTGTTGCACCGCTGAGGTCGGCGTTGCCCTCGACTTCGGCGAGCTCGGCTAGGGCTTCGGCTTGAGCGACTCGATTTCCGATCTTGTCGCTGATGTCTTCAAAGGACGGCGTTCCCGTCGTTTCGAGGGACGACTCCGCCATCTTTGCCCGCTGGAATTCGGCGCGGAGCTCAGCTCCCTTTGTTCGCATCTGCGTCATATGAATCGCCGAGTCTGAGGCGATCGACTTTGCTTCGTCAGATGCCTGGCGCGCTTCGATCAGCTCGATATCGATCGAGGCGATCTGGGTGTCGATCGACACGATCGATTGAGACAGAATCTCGGCCGATTCGTTGAAGCGGGTGGCTTGTTCAACTTCGCCGGAGCGCGACGCCTCCTCGGCCATCATGACTGCCTTGCGCGCGTTCGTGCTTACTTTTTCAAGCTCGTCGTACAGCTTTGTTCGCTGACCCTCGAGCTGCTTTTCGTGAGCGATGATGTTCGTTGCGGACTCTCGAAGGGCCTTGACCTGTTCGGGGGTCATCGCGCTCAGCCAGCGGTCGCCGTGGTGCCACCCTCG
>JBLIMK010000019.1:0-37823 GCA_047638715.1 Verrucomicrobiales bacterium | reverse complement strand
CTCCGACGACGTCTGCACGATCTCGTTTCCTTCATTCTTCATATTTGCAATCCTTCCCGGACCACAGCATCAAGCCGCGGACCGAAGTCAGATCACCACACGTTTACACACACAAATCCACAGTCCCAGCGCTGCAAGACCTCCGTCCCCGGGATTGTTCGCTCGTCGAACTCCGCTACCTGGATAGCGTTGGTCTACTCGCATCGGCTGGCAATCGACTGATTGCTCGCTCCGCTCACCCAACGCAGAGGCAGATACTGCTACGGGACCGAGTCATGGTGCCGGCTTCGCGCCTGATCGACGCCATCTTGCGATACAAGGCAGGCAAGTCAGTGATTGCTGTGTGGCGCCGAAATAGCGCGTAATCCTGCACGTTGAGCTTCGGTCGACAGCAAGATCATGACACTGAGTGACGGTTGGTGTCCGACTCCAGGGTGTGCAAGTGACTCAATGTGGGCGTGTTCTGAGCACATCGCCACCAGCGCCTTAGCGGATCTTCCGCTGCGCTCCACCTCGCGATGATCGTCTTGGGAATCGGCCCCGACGACATCGTGCTTGCGCCGACCGTGACATTCGTTGCGTCTGCCAACGCGATTCGATATGTCGGCGCCATTCGGCACTTCATCGGCTGCGACCCGCTCACCGGAAACATCGACGCCGGCCGCCTGGAACAAGCCCTGAACGATCTGACGAAACTTGGCTACAAGCCCGCTGCGGTGATGACCGTCGACGTCTACGGTTCGTGCGCGATCTACTCAGAGATCTCACCCATCTCCGAGCGCTTTGGCGTCCCGATCATCGAGGACTCCGCCGAGGCGATCGGTGCAACCCATCATGGCGAACGAGCGGGTTTCTTGGGCCGGTTGGGGCCTTTAGCTTCAACGGCAACAAGTTGGTCACGACTGGTGGAGGCGGCGCAATCGTTGGCTCGAAGACCCTGATCGATCGCGCTCGCCACTTCGCTACCCAAGCTCGTGGACGACGAACTGCACTATCAACACAGCGAGCTCGGCTACGCCTATCGCCTCTCGAATCTTTCCGCAATATCGAGGCTCGGCCGGCTTGGAAACCAATGCATCTCCAACCGCTCTACTCTGACGCATCGGTCGCCGGTGGAGAGGCGGCCGTTGCCCACTTCGAGAACGGCTTGTGTTTGCCGAGCGGATCGTCGCTGAGCGCAAGCGATCAGAGTCGGGTTATCAGCGCGGTCCAAAAGGCCTTGCGGCTCGAAGAACCCGTCCTTGAACTTCGACAATCGATCGACATCAGAGTCGAGCAACCTCTGCAACGTCTGGACAATCCGGCTTCCACGAGCTGATCGGAGCAACCCCATCAGGCCCGATCAGATCATCGAACACTTCGATGTCGAGGCACTCGGCACTCATTGGCTCAGGCTTGGCGTGCTCCGATAGCGCTGCGACACCGTTTCGTTCGAGATAGCTGCGCCACAAGAGATTCGGCAATCTGCTGCCGAACGGCGTGACTACAGCGACCGACCGTCCAAGCGACTTCGCGTGCTCGATCCACGCCGTGGTTCCTGCGGGGCATAGAACCGCGTCAGGACCCGATGCAATGGAGTCGATCACGTCGGTTCCGCCAGACTCAGCGATCGCGATCGATGCAGCGACCTCGCTCGTCGTGTCGAACTCAAGCTCATTTGAGAAGACCCATCCAGCGTCGACCGGATCGAGGGATTGCACCATATGGGCGGCCAATCCAAGGAGTCCGGGAGAGTCGGGCTGTCTGGTGACCAGTTGACGGAGAGCGACCAACATGGCTCTCGGATCGTCGGCAAACGCTGCGAAGGCCGGCACGGACTCTGCAACTAAGATTTGGTCGGGCGCAGCCCCAGCGCGAGCTACATATCGCAGGCGCTCGATCGGGTGCACAATGACGACGATACATGGGTGCGTCGACGGTGTGCATCCGCTACCGTTTCCGCCGTGGCAACACTCGACGGTGATCCAGACCTGCAACCATTGAATGGCGATGCTCGCCCTTTCTCGGATTGGCTGACGACCTTCCCCATGCTGGTTGGCGTGATCGATCCGTACACGCACCAGAGCTCGTGGCTGCTCGACACCATGAAGCGAGTCTTCCATCACTACCGGGAAGCCGACGTACGCGTCGCTTGGCTCGCAGCTGGACCCCCCGATGGCGTCGCTGCGTTCCTCGGTGCTTACGCAGAGGAATTTCTGACCTTCGCTGACCCCGATCGGACTGCCATCAAGGCACTGGGACTCACCACGCTGCCGGCGCTCGCCCTCGTGAAACAAGACGGTTCGATCGCCTCCTCAGCGCAGGGGTGGGACCCGAGCCAATGGCGCACCGTCGCCGAGGCCACCGAATCGCTTACGGCCTGGACGCCAATCTCGGTTCCTGGCCCAAAGGATCCTGCGCCTTACGCAGGAACACCTGTCTGAGGCCCTGCTGCCCGGGGAGAAGCGGTGACCTCTACGCACACGCCGTGACCCGAACCAGATCGGCGGTGGGATAGAAAACCTCACGACCATTTGTTTCTCGAGCCCAGCCTTCGAGGGCAAAGGCATACTCATCGAGTTCGGCGGGCGTGTCCGCCTCGACATGGATTCGAACACATGCCAAACCGCCAGTTCGCCATGCGACAAATCGGTCGCCACCCCAGCCGTTCGCAAATTCGAGCGCTTCGCCGCGATCGAACGTGTCGGCCAGGACAGCAGCCCACGCAGCCTCCCCCCATACGCCTGACTCAAAGGTCGGGCCGTCTGCAGGTGGTGCGCCAACGCCGCCGTCTGGCTGTTGCCCACCGAGGTACGCGGTTGGATCCAAGATCAGTTCAGATGTCGAGGGCGGGTCGACGAACGCGGCGTCAATTTCGTGTTGTCCCGAATTCCACAACGCTTCAACGAACGACTCGCCATAGCGGTAGCGGCCGAACTGCAATTCGAGAAATGACGTCGTGAATTCCGTCAACGAGACCGTGCGTGGCAGTGCTCGTCGAGTGGCGAGTTCGTCATCGCGCTCGGCAGCGGACAGCGTTTCTCGATAGCGACTCTCGATGTATCGAGCAGATCCCTCCGATAATGCCGAGAACGTCCAGCCAATCTCGTCGTCGCGGTCGTCGTATTCGTTCCGTTCAAGTCCGAAGATTTGGTCCTCGAGTGCGTGAACGAGTTCGTGTACGAGCACGGTCTTCGTAAACGTCGTGAGCTCGCCCGCTCGTAGCTTGATGCCGCCCGTCTCGGGGTCGTAGTAGCCGAGCACTCCGGCACCACCGAACCGGGTCCAGATCTCCTCGAGGGTGCGGTCGCCTTCGATGACGCCCATCGCTCGATAGATGTCGGTGTAGTTCGTGTAGTCGACCCTGTTTTTCTGGGCGTCCTCGCTGACCAATTCTTGCCACGAGTCACCGAATGCGACATCACCGAGAATTTCGATCTTTGGACGTGTCTCGAACGTGTAGCCCCGTGCAGCCTCGACAAACTCGATGAGCTCATCGGTGAGTAGCGAGAGCTCGGTTTCGGGTTCCGCCTCGTTCGTTTCCTCGAGCGATGCGTCGTCAACAGGATCGCCTTCCGTCTCCACGTCAACAGGATCGCCTTCCGTCTCCGCGTCAACAGGATCGCCTTCCGTCTCCGCGTTGAATGCGATTACGCCAGGAGCCGATCCATCGTCGATCGCCGACGTCCGATCGGTAGTGTCCGCATCGTCATCCAGTAGTGCATCGATCGCGCCAGTCGGCTCACCGAGGGGTCTCGCGCCTTCTCCACTGTCGATTTGGTCGCCCGAACTCGAACACGCCGATGCGAAAAACACAAACGCTAGAACCAGGCCACGAGCACGCATACGTGCAGTATCGACCAAACGACCAAAAACCTTTGGTCGGCGGCGCATACACTCTGGGTCATGAGTGACATCACCCCTGAGCCAACGAACATCGAAACCGCCGAGGAAGAAGCGCCCCAAGGCAGGGCGATTACCGATGCCGCAAAGCTGATCCGTCTCGGAACGATGACGCAGTCGCTCATGACAGAAGCTCGTGAAGCTCCGCTCGATGATGCCGGACGAGCACTCCTCGCGAAGATCCATGGCGAGACCATGGCGGCGCTCGAAGACACCATGAGCGAGGATCTTCTCGACGAACTCCGCGAATTCCAGCTGTGCATCGACTGTGGTGACGAGCTGCCGTCAGAGGGCGAACTCCGAATTGCCCAGGCCCAACTCGTGGGCTGGCTCCAGGGCCTCCACCAGGGCTTCCAGGCAATGGCGATGGCACAACAAGCCGCGGCGATGCAGCAACTCCAACAGCTTCAGGCACGCGGCGGAGCGCCGCAACAACTACCTCCGGGTGCAGCACCCGTCGCCCAGGGCGACGCGATCGACGCCGCAAGCCGCCCAGGCACCTATCTCTAGGGTTCGCTAAGGCCTCTAGGCTTCCCGCAAGCTCTCCGGGCCAAAGAATGCCTGCCAGGCGAACCAGAACTCGTTCCGGTGCTGGACCGGTTCGAGCTGGGTCCCGACCAGTTCACCGTCCGTCGCAATCCCGAGGATCGACCACGTCGAGTTCGTCTCGGCGTCGGTGAACGAGCCGTCGCTGTTCGCGGCGAACGTGAGGGTCTCTCCGTCGACGACAGAGCTGTGGGCCACACCGGACCCGATCGCCTGGGAGGTTGCGATTGCTCGGTCATCTAGTGCGTCGGCGGTATCGCCGGCGAAGAGGACGACGACCGGCTGATCGCCGACGATGTCGTTGATAGCTCGCTCGGTCTCGAGACGAGCGAACGAGTACGACGCGAGACCATCTCCTTCTGTCACCCCGACCACGCGGCTGAGAGCTGGTAGTCGATCGTCGATCTCATCGTTGAAGAGGAAGGGACGATCCGACGATGAGTAGTTCGAGTACGGGTTCACGCCATATGCCCGGCGACCGAACCCGCCCTCTCCGCTCAACGACTTCCCATCGGGGAACTGCTCGGCGAATTGTGAGAACGAGACGATCGATGTGGCCACGCTGTCGAGCTTGGCTCCGGCGTATTCGCCGACAACCCCTTCGCCCGTGATCTGTTGCCACAACGAGGTCGTCGCACTGTCCCACATCACCAGATCGCTGTTTCGAAGAAGGCCAGACACCCCGAATCGAAGGACCGCTCCGTTGATACGGCGATCGAAGGCGATCGCTGTGTTGCACAGCGGACAGAATGTGACAGCGACGGGGACGTCGCCGAAAGTGTCGTTGACGATCTCGTGTCGCGTCAGGATCGAGAGCGGATAAAAGCGTGCCTCACCATCGACCTGGACGAGAGCGCCCGGTTCGCGTGGGCCGATCCATTCGCCCGCCAGAGCGGTCGTCTCGAATATCGGGCCGTCGATCGGCGGGATTCCATCGCGAGGGTCTCGGGATCGCAGGCCTGGTTGAAACTCGTTCCAGTCTTCGACCGTACGTCTCGTCCAGTCGGTCGGCCACGGGTATTGCGCTAGGGCGCCATGGTCCGGTTGAGCTTCGATGATCACATCGGCGCTCGACCGGTCGAACTGCGCTCCGCCGGTCGTGTCGGGAGCATCCGGAGCGGTCCGAGACTGGCCATCGTCGGACGGATTCGAGTCATTCGTGGACGGGTCCTCGTCATTCGTGGACGACGGCACCAACCCACTCGAACAGGCACTTGCGACGAGACCGATCAGGAGGATTAGGGGGAGCAGACGTCGGGTCATATAACGCGAACCCCACCGGCGTTGAGCAGCATTCCCAACCGCCGAAGACGTCGACGCCGAGTCTCGCCCGTTAACCTATCGAGATGGCCAAGACAGTCGATCTCTCCAGACGAATCAAGTCGGGAGCGAAGGTGCGCGCAACGATCGATCTTCCGGGCGTTCCAGAAGGAACAGCTGGCAAGGTCGCAATGTCGAATGGCCTCACGTGGAAGCGTTACTGGGTTCGTTTCGAAAACGGAGAGCTGCTTGGACACATCGACCACAGCAAGATCGTGATCAGTCGAGCTTGGGATCAGTTCTTTGTTGAGAAACAAGCTGCCGAGGACGCCGCACTCGATGGCGCAACCGCCGGCGGGAGCAGCACTGAAGGCGCCACCGCAGCGGCCGACAACGCCTTCGGCGTGCCGCAATATCTGCTCGATCGCACCAAGGCCGCGCTCGAGCGTGCCGGCGTCACGCGTTAGGCGCGGAGATCTCACTCCTCGACCACCTTCCTCCTTCGGGAGCAGAACCTGACGAGCTGATCGACGCGTTCGTCGACTACAGCGCCAGTGTCGGCCTCGAGTTGTACCCGGCCCAAGAAGAGGCGATTCTTGAGCTCCTGGCCGGCAATCACGTCATCTTGTCCACCCCTACCGGGTCGGGGAAGTCGCTCGTTGGCATGGCAGGACACTTCGCTGCCAAAGCCAGGGGACAACGCAGCTACTACACAGCACCTATCAAGGCGCTTGTTTCGGAAAAGTTCTTTGCACTAAGCCGTGAACTGGGCTCGGACAATGTCGGCATGGTCACCGGAGATGCCGCGGTGAACGCCAACGCCCCGATAATTTGTTGCACCCAGGAGATCCTCGCCAATATTGCTCTGCGGCGCGGCGCAGCCGCAGATATTGGTTTGGTCGTGGTCGATGAGTTTCACTACTACGCCGATCCGCAACGTGGCTGGGCATGGCAAGTTCCACTCCTTCAGATGCCCCAGGTGCAGTTTCTTCTCATGTCTGCGACGCTCGGGCCAACCGAACGCTTCGAAGCTGATCTCGAGGAACGGACCGGCCGTGAAGCGGTAACCGTCTCGAGCACCGAGCGACCGGTTCCCCTCGACTTTGAATGGCAGACCTCGGCGATCCACGAGACGGTCGAGACCCTGCTCGAGACCGAACGCGCCCCGGTCTACGTGGTGTACTTCACGCAGAAGTCGGCCCTCGAGGCAGCGCAGTCATTTACGAGCCTCTCGATTTGCAGCAAGGAGGAGAAGGCGGCGATCAGGGACGAGGTCGGAAACTTTCGATTCGACTCCCCCATTGGCAAGGACCTCAAACGTTTCCTCTCCCATGGCGTTGGCATTCACCATGCTGGATTGCTGCCCAAGTATCGGCTCCTCATGGAGAAACTTGCGCAGAAGGGCCTGTTGAAGGTCATCGTCGGCACCGACACGCTCGGCGTCGGTGTGAACATTCCGATCCGATCGGTCCTGTTGACACAACTGTTCAAATACGACGGCCAGAAAGTTCGCATCCTTTCCGTGCGAGAGTTTCAGCAGATCGCCGGACGGGCGGGCCGCAAGGGTTTCGACGACCAAGGAACCGTTTGGGTTCAAGCAGCGCCACACGTCATCGAGAACCTGACCGCAGATCGCAAGGCAGCTGCGGACCCCAAAAAGAAGAAGAAGGTTCAAAAGAAGAAACCGCCGGATCGCGGGTACGCACACTGGACCGAGGACACGTTCACAAAACTCGTCGGGGGTTCGCCCGAACCAATGGTCTCGAGCTTCAACGTGACTCACCAGATGCTGCTAAACCTGCTCGATCGTCCACCGATCTCGGGCGACTTCAGCCAGCCCGGAGGATGCGACGCTGTCAAACTTCTGCTGCGCGACAACCACGAGACACCGAAGGCCCAACGCGCGCACATTCGCCGAGCGATCTCGATGTATCGATCGCTGCTCGACGCCGAGGTTGTCGAACACCTGGCGGAGCCAGACGAAGACGGCCGCCTGGTTCGCGTCACCCTCGACCTGCAGGACGACTTTGCACTCAACCAGCCTCTTTCACTCTTCGCGCTCGAGGTCATCGAGGGTCTCAATCGTGAGGCACCCGATCACGCTCTCGATGTCCTGTCGGTTATTGAAGCCACGCTCGAGAACCCCGGTGCGATCTTGGCCGCACAACTCGACAAGGCCAAAGGCGATCTGATCGGCGAGCTGAAGCGCAGTGGGGTCGAGTACGAGGAGCGCATGGAGCGCCTCGAGACCGTCGAGTACCCCAAACCTCTCCGCGACGACCTCTATGAGGCCTTCAACGGATTCCGAAGCCGACACCCATGGGTTGGCCAGGAAAACGTGAAGCCCAAGTCGATCGTGCGAGAGCTGTACGAGCGGGTGATGACGTTTGGCGAGTACGTCTCGGACTACGGGATGAAACGAAGCGAAGGTTTGGTGCTTCGTTATCTCACCGACTGCTATCGAGCGCTCGGCCAGACTGTGCCCGACTCCGAGAAGACCGAAGAGGTCGTCGACATCATCGAATGGCTCGGAGAACTGGTGCGCCAGGTCGATTCGAGCCTCATCGACGAATGGGAACGGCTGATCAACCCAGATCCCGACGAAGCTGCTCCGGACTCACGATTTACCCTCATCGAGACCGCGCCGCGTGATATCACGAAAAATGAACGCGCCTTCGCCGTAATGATTCGCAACGAGGCCTTCCGGTGGGTCCAACTCCTCAGTCGACGCAAGGTTGGCGAGCTCAGCCGGTACTCGGATCCTGATCATGCCGCGGACTCTGAACGCCCCTCGACACCACTCCGCCCCACCGAACAAGTGGAACGAATGGTCGAGGCTTACTTTGAAGAACATTCCGAGGTTCGCTCGGGTCCCGACGCCCGCAGTGCTGGCTTCTTCTTCCTCGGTGATGCTGCGCACCATGACGCTGCTCCCTGGGACGAGAGCGTAGATACCGTCGCTGTCCGCCAGGTCGTCCGGGACCCTGAAGGTCATGACGAATGGGGTCTGACCGGGTGGGTCGATCTCGCTCGTTCACGAGACCTCGGCCGCGCGGTCGTCGTCTTCGACCAACTGTCCCGTCTCTAAGGCCAACGAAGTAGGGTCGTTTCGTGCGAGTGCATGTGCTTCGGAACCCAGCTGGTGGCGGTAGCCGGTCGAGAAGGCGAGCAACAAAACTCGTCGGTGAGCTCGCAGCGCGCGGCCATGACGTTGTCGATCTCACCGGCACGACAGCTAACGAGTCCTCGGAGAATCTTGGGCGAGCCGTCGAAGCGGGCGAGGTCGACCGCATTGTGTTGGCGGGCGGCGACGGACTTGTACACCTCGCGATTCAGCACCTCGCGACGACCACGATCGCGGTGACTCTGGCGCCCCTCGGGACGGGGAACGACTTCGCGAACGCGCTCGGCATCACCGGCAAGGGCGAACTCGTCATCGATACGACAGCGTCGCCTGTCGACCTGATCGAAGTGGTGAGCAACGGCGCCCACGTTCGATGGGTTGCATCGATCGCGATCGCCGGCTTTCCCGCAGCGATCAACAGACGGGCCAACGACCTGTCCCCTCGACTCGGTGCGCAGGTCTACACCGTTGCGGCTGCGCTCGAGCTTCCTAGGTTTCAGCGCCAGCAATTGTCGCTGCGACTCGACGGCGTCGCGATCGAAACCGATACGGCGATGCTCGCCATTGGCAACACCAAACTTTTCGGTGGCGGGATGCTCGCATGCCCCGATGCACTCCCCAACGACGGCCTTGTCCACCTCACCTCGATCCAAGGGGTCGGTCGAATCGGGATCCTCAGACACCTCGTCGGCCGGACCGGCGGAACCGCGGACCGACCCGAGGTCCTCCGTCGAACGGCCAAGCGGATCGACCTCGACACGCCATATATCGACATATGGGCTGACGGCGAACCAGTTTCTGTCAGCCCTCAGAGTTTTCACGTCCGGTCGAGCGCCCTTCACGTCACCTCGATCACCATGCAGGCGCAGGTCTCGCCGGGGTACTCATGACACCGGCGTGCCTCGCGTTGGATGCCGCCGGCATCGACTATTGGTTGCACCCGTACACGCACGACCCAGCAGCTTCTTCGTACGGCGAGGAGGCCGCTGCCGCGCTCGGCGTCGAAGCCGATCGAGTGTTCAAGACACTCATGGCAGAACTCGATGACGGTGAGCTCGTAGTTGCGATCGTGCCAGTGACTTGCATGCTCGACCTGAAGAGTCTCGCTCATTCAATGGGGTCGAAGAAGGCGGCGATGGCTCCGGTGCACCTCGCCGAACGAAGTTCGGGGTACGTGGCTGGAGGCATCAGCCCGTTTGGCCAACGGACGAGGCGTCGTTCAGCGATCGACGAAATAGCACTGATCCACGACACGATCTTTGTGAGCGGAGGCCGCCGTGGTCTCGACCTGGCCCTCGCACCCGACGCGCTCGTCTCACTGCTCGACGCCGTCGTCGCCGATCTGACCTGACAACCGTCACGCGATCTTCACGCGTGCGAAGCGATGCAACCCGTTCGACACAAATCAAGTTTTTCCACCACCGTTCGCGGTTTTTCCACCCCGGCACGCGCGATTGTCGTGGTACTACATGTGCCAAATTCACTACGCGCGGTTTGAACGTTACAGATCACGACATTGCGTGATCCTCTGCTGCTTCAACTTTTCCGGCGATGTCAGTAGTGTTCGGGCTATCGGGTTGCGGGACCCACATCTGGAAGGCACACCGATGACCACTCTCAGTTCGACTCGAACCCTTCGTACGATCGTCGCGCTGCCACTTGTGGCGATGGTGACTCTGATGCTCGCGTTTGGCACGCTCGCTCTTCTTGGCTCGCCAGCGGGCGCCGCCGACGGCTGCGGAACCTACAGCTTCGGCTTCGACGGCACAAGGTTGCTCAACGATGGGATCTCAAACTCCGCAGGACCATTCGCTGCTGACATTCCTACCGGTACGTACACCGTGACACTGGTCTCTCATGACCATCACGACACCCAAGTAGATATCCCAAGTCAGCTCGCTGAGCAATACCACGTCGTCCTCGATTCCGGGTATGTCTCGCCAGCCTCCAGCGACATCCCAGACACAGCAAACAACATGACGACGACGTTTGCAGGGCAACAGATCGATGCTTCCGCCGAGATCAGCGTGCGACATGTTGGAACTCAAGGGATCAATTCCGTCGATGTCGTCTGTGTCGGCTTTACGCCCGAGGCGATCGCTGAGCCCGTCGCCGAAGAACCCGAACAAGACATCTTGATACCGCTGGCACTGGCGCGTGATCCGGAGGTCACGCCTCCTCCTGTGATCGAGGCGGAAGTAAAGGGGATCGTCGAGTCACCTCTGCCGGCCACCGCACAACTGGCAATTACAGGCCCGAGCACCCAAGCGATAGCGCTGCTCATCGTCGGGTTCGTTCTCATCGCCGTCGGAGCGTTGTTGACCCGCGAAGGCAAGCGGGCCTAAAACGTCCAGGGCAAACCGATCGACGCAGGGTTCGCTAGCGTCTTGGCATGAGCATTCTTGGGAACCCCGTCGTTCGATCCGAAGACCCTCGCTTTCTCACCCAGGGCGGCATATACGCCGCAGACATCGATCTTCCGAACGCTGTTCACGCCGTGTTCGTTCGTTCGACCACGGCAGCGGGGCCCATCGTGTCGATCGACACCGATGAGGCTCGCTCGGCGCCTGGTGTCGTTGCGGTTCTGACCGCTCACGATCTCGATCTACAACCGTTCTCAAACGGGTCGTCCGACATCATGCGTCGCTTCCCTCTCCCCAAAGACGATGTGAGGTTCGCAGGCGAAGCGGTCGCCGTCGTTGTTGCAGAAACGTATGTGCAGGCACTCGATGCAGCGGAGCTCGTGTGGGTCGATGTCGACTCGGTCGACGCCGTGACTTCGATTACACAGTCTCTGAAGGACGACACGCTCGTCTTTCCCAAATTGGGTACAAATATCGTCGACGATAAGCGGGCCGCCGATCTCGACTTCTCCCCCTGTGAAGTCGTGATCGATGTCGAGATAGCGAACAGTCGTATCAACGGCGCACCGATCGAAGGACGCGTCGCCGCTGCGTCGTGGGCAGACGATGGGAGACTCACGTGCTGGACCAGCACGCAAGGCGCTCACCCAGCCCAACGGCTCATCGCAGAAGTGCTCGGCTTGGACCGGAGCGACGTACACATCATCACGACCGATGTTGGCGGGAGCTTCGGGTCCAAGGCTGGCCCTGGACCCGAAGAAACGGTGCTCGGTGCGGTCGCAAAGCTCGTCGGCCGACCCGTCATGTGGGCAGAGACACGCACGGAGAACTTCCTGGCGATGGGCCATGCGCGCTCACAGCTGAATCGGGTACGTCTCGGCGGAGGCGTCGACGGGCGTCTCACGCACTATCAACTCGACATCACCGCCGAAGCCGGTGCGTACCCGCAGGGCACGTCCTTCCTGCCCTACTTCACCCAGCTCATGGCGACGGGTGTCTACGACTTCGATCACGCCGCGTGCGGCTGGATCACCGTCGCGACGAACACACCTCCAATCGTCGCGTTTCGTGGCGCCGGCCGGCCCGAAGCTACCGCCACCCTCGAGCGTGCCGTCGACGTGTTCGCAGCCGAGATCGGTCTCGACCCCGCCGATGTCCGTCGGATGAACGTCGTTTCATCAGACCAGTTTCCCTTCACGTCACCAATGGGTCAGGTGTACGACTCGGGCGACTACCGGTCGGCTCTCGAAACATCGCTCGCTAACGCCGACTATGAGGGTCTCCGAGCCGAGCAACGACGCCGAATCGAGCAAGGGTCGAGCCGACTTCTAGGAATTGGGATGAGCTCGTACGTCGAGATCACGGCGCCAGGGGCCCTGGGAACCGACGACGAATTTGGCTCCGTCGAGCTGTTGGCCGATGGCAAAGTTCTCGCACGGACCGGGTCGACGCCATATGGACAGGGCCACGAAACAACATGGTCCATGGTGATCGCGGACCGATTGGGTGTCGCGCTCGATGATGTCACCGTCGTGTGGGGTGACACCGACGAGGTCACTTCGTCGAAGGTTTCTGGCGGATCGCGATCCGTACAGCTCGCTGGATCCGCGATGGCCGACGCCTCAGATCGCGTCATCTCCGCATCGATAGAACACGCCGCCGCGCTGCTGGAGGCTGCTCCAGCCGACATCGTCTTCGACCGCGAATCCGCAATGTTCCACGTGGCCGGGACCCCTGCGAAGGGCGTCTCTTGGACCGCGATCGCTGTCGCCGCCGAACAGGCGATCGTCGGCGTGAGCGAGTTTTCTCAAACTGGCGCGACCTTTCCGTTCGGGTCCCATCTCGCCGTCGTCGAAGTCGATATTGAAACCGGTGCGGTTACCCTCGAACGGCTCGTGACCACAGACGACGCCGGAACGCTGGTCAACCCATTGATCGCAGAAGGCCAGATTCACGGTGGCGTTGCCTCAGGCGTGGCCCAGGCGCTCTTCGAGGAGATCACATACGACGAGTACGGGAACCTCACGTCCGCGAACTTTGCGGACTACGCAATCCCTGGACCGACCGAGCTACCGAGTTTCGAAGTAACGCTGACCGAAACTCCGACGCCGTTAAATCCGCTCGGGGCAAAGGGTATCGGCGAGGCCGGAAGCATCGGCTCAACACCGGCCGTGCACAACGCGGTCATCGACGCTCTCGGCCATGTCGGCGTGCGCCACATCGATATGCCGCTCACACCTTCCAAGGTGTGGTCCGCCTATTCGAAAGCGTTGGCTGCCTCACCCACGTAGGAGACCGAGACCATGTCGCCACGGGTCCACAGTGCCCGTGAAGACGCACGGACCTGCACCTCATTGGCTTCGTCGATTGCGACGCTGACCATCATGTCGTGCCCGTAGTATTCGGTGAGAGTGACGATTCCCGAGCCCTCGGCTGAGAGGGTGAGGTCTTCTGGCCGAACCAGTACCCGAACCGGGCCGTTTGCGGGAGACGCGAGCGGAATCGTTCCAACGATCGTTTCAACAACGACCCCCTGCCCCGTTCCGTCGAGCAGATTGACGTCGCCGACGAACGACGCGATCCATGATGACGATGGCGAGCGGTAGATGTCTTGAGGGGAACCGACCTGTTGGATTCTGCCATCCTGCATGACAGCGACCTGATCGCCGAGCACGAAAGCTTCTTCTTGATCGTGTGTCACGAATATCGACGTGACACCCAACTCGACAAGCAAACGGTGCACCTCGGTACGAACACCGACACGAAGCGCTGAATCGAGGTTCGAGAAGGGCTCATCGAGCAGCAGGACCGTTGGTCGGGGGGCGATGGCGCGTGCCAGCGCAACTCGCTGCTGCTGGCCCCCAGAAAGCGTTTCAGGCATTCGATCGGCGAGGTCGGCGAGGCCGACCATCTCGAGCGCCTCTTTGACCCGAGGTCCGGTTCGTTCAGCCCGGGGTAGGCCATAACCAACGTTCTTCCCCACCGTGAGGTGCGGAAAGAGCGCCCAGTCTTGAAACACCATGCCGACATTGCGCTTCTCGGGCGGCGTCCAAGACGAACCTCCGGCCATAACTTCATCACCGACGGTGATCGTGCCGGCGTCGGGTCGTTCGAGCCCGGCAATCAGTCGCAGGAGCGTCGTCTTGCCACACCCACTCGGACCGAGCAGCGCCAAGCTGTGGCCTGGCTCCACCGACAGATCGATGCCGCGCAAAACCGACGAGTCGTCAAACGACTTGTCGACAGCGGCCACTTCGACCCCACGTGCTCGAACGTGATCCATGGGCTCAGTATGCCGTTTTTCGCTACACACTTCTGGTCTAGATCCCCGAAACATCGTCTGGGTCAAACTGGGCATTGAACGCCGCAGCGCCGCGAACGCCTGTTGCGATCAGTGTTGCGCTGGCCACCGAATTTCACCCGTGGGTTGACGGTCATCGGGGCGACGGCCGCGCGCACTCCGTGATGTGGGCGACTCGGGCACGTGTACGCGAGATGCCGGTTGTGAACCAGCCGGACGGTTGCCAATAACCAGCACGGGCCGTGGATCGAGCTCGGGGCTCGGCTCGTTGGGGACAGCGGTGCGGCGAGTCGCGCGCATCGACGGATGTGCCGGCGATCGTACGCGACGAGGCCAAACAAGGAATGTCATCAGGTAGGACATGCCAGAGATAAAGCCCACCTGAGCAAGCACGAGACCGAGCGTCCCCTGCTCGCCTCGCGTTGCGAAGCTCACCAGGACAACGAGCGCGGCGACAGCCACGACAAACAGTCCAAATCGTCTCCACCCTCCACGCATGTCGGAAAAGGTAGGCGCGACTCGGTTCATAGGCAATTTGGCCAACGAGATACTCCCGACTCGGTGACGACAGCCCCGGGTTGGGTGACCGTAGGATTGTGTCGATGCATCGCTCTCACATCCTCGCCCGCGAGCTCCGCGGCACACTCGTTGTGTTGCTCATCGCGCTGATGATCGTGTGGTTGTTCGCCCGCCTCAACGACGATCGAGCCGACGCGCAGGAACAACGGGCCCTCGCACAAACAACAACAGCGGCTCCTCGTACCACGACCACGACAGCAGTACTGGTCGTCGACGACAATGAACGCCTTTGTTCGCTGACAGCAACGTTCCGCTCAGACTTGCGAAACGTGGAGGTCGAGCTCGTCAATTCTGCCGGCGAGCGGATCGGTCGGTCGGGAGCACTACCGATAGACATCGGCCTACATCGAGACGGCGAGTTACCAGCGCTCGGGGTGACCTCTACAACCGATCCAGCCGAGAGCATCGCACAAGCGCCTCCGCTGATCATCGACACCGCCGAGATCGATCCGCTCGGATCCGGCCTACTGGGCGAGCCACAAAACATCGCACTCACCTTCTACACCACCGCTTCGGCTCTCCGTCTCGGAACGATCGCGGCGGACTTCGCAGCCTCTGCCGACTACTTTGCTCACTTCGTCGAGATCGGCGAACCCGCGCTCTGGGATCTCGAAGTGCTCGCGGAATCTGATTTCAGCGACCAATGGACCGCGCTCGCTACCCGGCCGGTCTTCGGGATCGAGGCAACACTCGATTACATCGAAGAGGAGTGTGATATCCGAATCGGTCCTGGCTTCGTGTATCGAGAAGAGCCACCGAAATTGGAGATCTTCGAGCCGGTCGAGGTTCCGACGCCGATCGATCCATTGGTCGACCCGAACCGCTGATGCGCTCCGCCGCGCTTCGCTCGATCGGTATTGCCGTGCTGGCAGTCGGCGCGGGCCTCGTCGCTTGGGCGTTTCTCGGCGGTGGCCCAGCGTCGCAAAATCAGGTACTTGCCGAACTCGCCGAACTCGCCGAACTCCCACCTCCCTCCCCCTCTGCAGAAGACAACTTCCCAGCGGTCGTTGACTCCGCCGTTCGGGCGCCCGGTTCGCGCGTTACGCCTATGGGTGCAGTGTTCGAGATCGTCGACACGATCCCGCACGACGTCGGGGCCTTCACCCAAGGTCTTGAAATTCACGACGGTCGCCTTTTCGAGAGCACCGGCCTGATCGGCCGCTCGACGATCCGCGAGCTCCATCTCGATACTGGCGCCGTTCTTCGCAACCTCGCCGTATCCGACGTCTTCGCCGAAGGCCTGACAATTGTGGGCGACTCCGCGGTTCAGCTCACTTGGCGTGCCGGTGTTGCGTACAGGTACGACCTCGACACCTTTCAGCGAACCGACACCTACACCTACGACGGTCAGGGGTGGGGTCTCTGCAACGCTGGCGACGAATTGATTATGTCGAACGGCACGCCGACGTTATCGATCCGAGACCCAGAGACTTTTGCGCTTCGTTCGACGGTCGATGTGACGTTCTCGGGAACACCCATCGATGACCTGAACGAGCTCGAATGTGTGAATGGCACCGTTTGGGCGAACGTCTGGAAGTCCTCGTTGATCATCGAGATCGATCCCATCACCGGCCACGTTCTCACCGTGCTCAACGCTCGTTCCTTGACACCTCCTGACCTGCTCGACAGCTCTTCGGCCGTCCTCAACGGGATCGCATACGACCCCAGCGACGACACATTCTTGCTGACCGGCAAATTGTGGCCCACGATCTACAAGGTTCGAATCACGCCCGTCGACCAATAGGGTCATGTCGATGGAGGAGCAACCAACCCCCGACCGTTCGACGCCGCGGCGCCCACGTCAAGCGCCCGTACGCCAGCGTCAAGCGCCAGGGCCGCTGTTGGCGGCAATGGCGTCTCTCATTGTGATCTTGCTCATTGCGTCGTGGTTAACCGGCGAATGGGGGTTCATGATCTTGGGTGTCTTCGGCCTCCTCGCTGGTTTGGTGCCCTTCTTCAGCCGCCGATGAGACCTCGAGCCTCGTGAACATCGGTCGCTATGCGCCATCGCCAAGCGGTGACCTCCATGTCGGCAACCTGCGGACAGCGATGCTGGCCTGGCTGTCAGCAAAGCACCATGGTGGCGAGCTACGACTTCGAGTCGATGATCTCGATCCCCGTGTGTCGACGCTCGAACACGAAGAGCATCAACGCCGTGACCTCGATGCTCTCGGCATTACTTTCGACGGCCCCGAACTGCGTCAGTCCGAGCGGACGGCGGCGTACACCGATGCGATTGCCTCGCTTACCGATCTAGGGTTGGTGTACCGCTGCTTCTGTTCGCGTCGAGAGATCCGGGAAGCAGCGAGCGCACCGCATGTGCATCTGCCCGACGGGGCCTACCCCGGCACCTGCCGCGATCTTTCACCCGCGCAACGCATCGAACGGGCGAAGGATCGGCCCGCGGCACTCCGTGTTCGAACAGAAAACGTGTCCGTCGAATTCGTCGATCGAAACTATGGGGCGCAGAAGGAACTCATCGACGACTTCGTCATACAACGAAACGACGGCGTTGCGTCGTACAACCTCGCCACCGTGCTCGACGACGCTCAGCAAGGGGTCACCGAAGTCGTTCGTGGCGCCGATTTGCTCGTCGGAACGGCCCGACACGTGTGGCTTCGCGAGGTTCTCGAGCTTCCACGGATCGAGCACGCGCACGTCCCACTGATCATGAACACGGCTGGTGAAAGACTCGCGAAACGAGACGGAGCGGTGACGATGTTCGATCTGGCCTCTATCGGCGTGAAGGCCGATGATGTGCGAGCCCGCCTCGCATGCTCGTTGAACCTTTCCGAACCAGGCGAAGCGCCGACGATGAGCGACCTTCTCTCGCGTTATGACCCCACGGTGATCCCACTTCAGCCATGGATCTGGACCGACTAGAAGAAGAACTCGCTGGCGGTGTGGATCAGAAGTCCCGCAAGCCCACCGACCATCGTGCCGTTGATGCGGATGAACTGGAGATCTCGCCCGACCTGCAGTTCGATGAGATCGGCGGTCTCGTCAGGATCCCAACCCTCCACGGTATTTGCGATCAATGCAGCGATCTCGGTGCGACCAGCCTCGGCCAGATAGACAACGATCGACTCGATCCATGCGTCGACCTTTTCTTGCAGGTCGGCGTCGTCGACGAGGCGGTTCGCGAGCGCGATGATCGCTTCCTCGATTCGACGGCGAGTATCGGAGTCGGCGTCTTGGGTCGCCTCGCCGAAGCCTCGTTGTAACGAGGACCACAGATCCTTCGTCCAGGCACGAAACTCTGGGTGGTCGAGCAGTTCCTGCTTCAGCTTCTCACCCTGTTCGATGAGTCGCTGATCGGAGCGGAGTCTGTCCGCGAACTCGCGAGAGCGAAAATCGATGTCGCGTTTGATGTGATGCTGCGGGTTCGAATCGACTTCACGAAGAAAGGTCATCACCGCCCCATAGATCTTGTCGAAGATGCGGTCATCGATCGGCTCGGGCACCCACCAGGGGGATTCATTTGTCAACCGTCGACGGAACGTGGACCGGTTGTCTTCGAGAAAGTTTGCTGCGCCACTCAGCACCGCGTTGTAGAGCTCGTGATGGTGTTCGCCATCCATCCCGGCGTCGATGACACGACCGAGGATCGGAGCGACCGGAAGACGTCCAAGCCGATCTCGTACCAGCGAGTCGACCATCATTTGCACGTCCTCATCGTCGCTGAGGACCTCCGATATCGCCGAGGCAACAACGGCGACCTCGGACACCATCGATCGAGCATTCGCTGGCTCACGCAGCCACTCACCGAGTCGACGCGACATCTGGACAGTCGACAGCTTGTCGGCAATCACCGCACCCGTCAGGAAATTCGACTGCACAAAGTCGCCGAGTCCTTCGCCAATCTCGTCTTTGCGCTTCGGGATGATTGCGGTGTGCGGAATTGGAAGGCCGAGAGGATGTTTGAAAAGAGCCGTCACGGCGAACCAATCGGCGAGCGCACCGACCATCGCGGCTTCTGCTGTCGCTCGCACATATCCAGCCCAGCCGTGATCTTGCTCGATGCCGCGAGCCACGATGAAGATGATCGCAGCGACGACGAGCATGGAGGTTGCGACGATCTTCATCCGGCGAAGTTGCGACCGTTGAGCGTCCTCGCTCGACGCACGCCGAGTGTCGTCAGATGCGTGCGCTGGAGATACCACGTATCTGAGCGTAGAGGCCTGCCGCAGACGGTCCTATCCTTGACGAGTGCTCACGGTCTCCGGTCTCGCAAAAGCTCATGGTCTTCGACGTCTATTCAGCGATGTCACACTGCAACTATCCGACGGCCGTCGGATAGCGCTCATCGGCGGAAACGGTGTTGGAAAGACGACCCTTCTCGAGTCGATCATGGGCGTCCAAGAGCCTGACGCCGGCGTCATTCACAAGCCAAAGGGGCTGCGGATCGGCTATCTCGCCCAGGAACTGCCCGAGGCGAGCGGGCGGACGGTCCTCGCCGAGACCCTCGACGGTGCCGAGCACATTCGCGATATTGCCGATCGTCTTCGTCGTCTCGAACACGAACTCGAAACAGACGATGGTTCGAACATGGAACGCATCATCGAGCAGTACGGACAGGCTCAGTCCGAATTCGAGACCCACGGCGGCTACGCCATCGAGTCCGAGGCTCACCGGGTCTTGGCCGGCCTCGGGTTTCCTCCCGCGTGGAACGATCGGCCGATCAACGAACTCTCGGGTGGCTGGCGCATGCGTGTCGCGCTCGCTCGACTGCTCCTGAGTAATCCCGACGTGCTCATCCTCGATGAGCCCACAAACCATCTCGATGTGGACTCGGTCGCCTGGCTGGAGAACCACCTCGCAAATTGGGGCGGTGCCTTGCTTTTTGTCTCGCACGATCGCGACTTCATCGACACGGTGGCGAATCGGATCCTCGAGATCTCCGTTGGCACCTCACAGGTATTCGTCGGCACGTTCGTCGAATACGTCGCCGCGCGTGAAGAACGTATCGCCGCGCTCGAGGCCCAAGCTGCTCAACAGCGAAAGAGCATCGCTTCGACCGAGGCGTTCATCGATCGTTTCAGATACAAGGCGACCAAGTCGCGACAGGTTCAGAGTCGCATCAAGGCAATCGAGAAGCTCGAGCTGATCGAGGTCCCTACCCAGAAGGAAATCGCGGCGAAGTTCGACTTCCCCGAACCACAACGTTCGTCTCGACTCGTGGCAGAAATCGATGGCGCCACCGTCGGGTATGACGACACGACGATTCTCGAGAACGTCAGCATCGTGGTCGAGCGCGGCCGCAAGGTGGGTCTCGTTGGACCCAATGGCGCTGGCAAGACCACACTGATCCGACTTCTAACCGGAGCGCTCCAGCCAACCGCAGGAACCGTAACGATTGGGAACAACGTCGATCTGGCCTCATTCGCGCAGGATCAGGCTGAGGATATGGACCCAACCCGCACCGTCTATCAAGAGCTGATGACGGTCACGCCGAAACAGACGACGCGAAACTGGCGCACCGTGCTCGGTTCGTTCGGGTTCTCCGGTGAAGCAGCGGACCGCAAGATCGCCGAGCTGTCCGGCGGCGAGCGGACCCGCCTCGCCTTGGCCAAGACGATGATAATTCCGGTCAATTTGCTGGTTCTCGACGAACCAACGAACCATCTCGACCTGCCGAGTTGCGACGTCCTCGAGGACGCGCTCGGGGCGTATCCGGGAACGGTTCTCCTCGTGACGCACGATCGTCATCTCATCCGTGGCGTGTGCGATGCCCTGATCGAAGTGCGAGGGGGACGCGCCATTTGGCACGACGGCGTGAACGAAGAGGTCCTCAACCCGCTCGGGTCGCTCGCCGCCGACCTTGGCGTCTCAGAAGCCGCATCTGGGAAACGTCCGAGACCAACATCTTCTCAACAGGCGTCGGGGTCCAAGTCTGCTGACAAGAAAGCCAAGAAACGAGCAGAGGCAGAGGCTCGCAATAATTCCCACGCAAACACCCGCGATCTGCGCAAGAAGCAGCAGTCGGCTGAGCGTAAGTGGGAGAAAGCAGAGGCGGAGGTCGCCGACCTGCAAGCCAAGCTCGCCGACCCCGCAATCTATGAAGACAACGACGAGGTAAAGACACTCGTCGCCGCTCACGAAGTAGCAAAGGACAAGGCGGCTTCGCTGATGGTGGACTGGGAACTGGCTACCACCACCCTCGACGCAGCCTCCTCATAGGCGTCATAGGATTGACGAGTGGCAGAAAACGAACTTGCCGAGTGGGCAGCCGAGATCGCAGCGAAACCGTATGGCGAACGGATCTACTCCATAACGAGGCGACTCACCGAACAAACGCTGTTCCGCATCCTCGACATCCAATCCGAGGGCCTCGAACACTTGAGGACTTCCCCGCCCGTGATTATCGCTCCCGTGCATCGATCGAATCTCGACAGTCTCATCGTCGGCACTCTCGGCCAACGCCGCCTTCCCACTCTCGCGAAAGAGTCGTTGTTCAAGATCAAGCCGCTCGGCTGGTGGATCGCGGGACTGGGCGCTATCCCGCTCGACCGCGATGCCGCTGACCGAGAGGCGACGACCGCCGCCCGGAAGATTCTCGACTCGGGCAAGCCGCTCATGATCTTCCCTGAAGGAACTCGCCAAACCGGCCAACGGATCGGCGAACTCTTTGATGGGACAACCTGGATCGCCGCAAAAACTGGCGCGTCGATCGTGCCTGTAGGCATAGCTGGTACCGAAACAGCCATGCCACCAGGGACCAAGCGGCCCCGACGAACCGCTGTCGGTGTCGCTGTGGGAGCGCCGATCGAGATGCCGGAAGGTCGGGTGCCTCGCTCGAAACTGACCGAGCTCACCAATCGGATGCGCACCGCCCTACAAGCAGCGAACGACCGGGCGCAAGAACTCATCAGCTAGGGCATTTCACGAGATGGAGAGCTCCTGGTGAGCGCCCCCGTCCACCGGGTAGGTTTGCGGCGTGAGGATCCTGGTAACAAACGACGATGGCATCGACTCGATCGGTCTTCATGCACTCGCAAATGCCATGCGCCCTCACGGCGACGTGACCGTGGTGGCCCCGGCAAGTGAATATTCGGGCGCAGGTGCTTCGCTTGGCACCCTCACATTCGACGAGCCGATCGCTCGACCACATGACATCGAAGCCCTCGACGGTCTCACCACGTGGTCCGTCAGCGGTCCGCCAGCCCTCTGTGTCCTGTACGCCCAACTGGGCTCGTTTGGAGAGCCCTTCGATCTCGTGGTTTCGGGCATCAACCCAGGCCAGAATGTTGGCTGGTCCGTGTACCACTCGGGCACGATCGGCGCCGCGCTGACCGGGCGAAACCGCGGTGCAAGCGGGTTGGCGATGAGTATTGGGTTCAGCGGCAACGACGTCGAGGGACAAACCTGGGGCGAGATCGTCGAAGGGATGTTGTGGGACAGCGCAGCCACCATCGCGTCGAAGATCGTCGAAGGCATGATCGCGACGCCGACATCGACACCGACGGTCATCAATTGCAACGTGCCCAACAAACCGCTGCATGAGCTCGAAGGTTGGAAGCTCGCTCGTGTCGGCTCCGAACCTCCTCGAAAGCTGGTCACGGGCAAACTCGTACCCGACGATCCCGACGAACTCGGCGAGGTGTTCAAATTGTCGATCGATTGGGGCGCGGCTGGCGAAGCGCTGCCCGGTACCGATGCGTGGCTGGTCCGAAACGACGCTGTATCGGTGACGTGGCTCGGTGACCTGGCCGAGACAACACCAGATGCAGCGCAGCACGGAGCGGTCGCTGCGGGTCTCGATGGATTGTTGGGCGCATCAGCCGTTGAATAGATCCATTGGGCTGAAGCCCCGATGATCCTGCTTTAGCGCGACGTCGATCGTCACCGCGGAGGCAAAGGCAAGCAGGCGCAATGGATCCTCCAGCGGGTGATGCATCTGGAGCACATAATTGTCCGCCGTCGTGAACATCGTCTTCAACACACCCTCAAACGTTTTGGTGATACGGGCGACCTCGGTGTCGGTGTTGTCAACAATCCTGAAGTTCCAGGCTCGCCAATTCTCGGCCTTCAGCGCACCGATGGACTGGCCGCCAACAACGAAGTTGAAGCTGATCTTGCCAAAGACGTTTTTCTGGACGATCTGGCCCACCTCGGCTCCATCAGCGTCGCCGACGATGATTCGAGACTTGAATAACTTTGCTGGACGCGTCAGCGTGAGCACCGGTCCCCCCGACATCCCGACGATCTGATACTTGTGCGTGAAAAACTGGTCGAGACTGCCCAGGAAACGAACGAGCTTCTTGAACTTGTTCTGTCCCAGGATTGACGGTCCCGACGACCATCTTCTAGCCCTTCTCGACCGGTTCGACCCCTTGCCGGCCGTGCGACGAGACATGGTCGGTCCACTGTGTTCCGTCGTACCAACGATGCTCATGCTGGCCGAGGGGATCGGGGTACCACGCTGGTGAATGTTGTTCGGTGGACGCCATGTGATTTGGTATCGGACTCTCAGGGGGGTCGGCTGTAGATCGGTTCGTCACTCACAGAAGTCCACCAGGGTCGCTTGGGTTGCGTGGAGCAGATCGCTGGGATCGATCGGAAAGACGTGCCGAGGAGTACCAGCGGCCGCCCACACGACCTCGTACTCCGAAAGCGCTGGATCGAAGAAGGCCCGAACCGGGTTGGCATGACCAAATGGCGGTACGCCGCCGATCGCAAATCCGGTTGTCGCCCGAACCTGATCGGCGTCGGCTCGATCGCAGCGCTCGCCGCCGGCCGCCGCGACGAGCGCGCCGGTGTCGACCCGGTTGGCGCCACTCGTAAGCGCAAGGACCAGTTCTCCGTCGATCGAGAAGATGAGCGACTTCACAATCTGGCCCACGTCGCAACCCACAGCATTGGCGGCATCGACCGCCGTTCGAGCACCGTCGGGATATTCGACGACGTCGAGGACGAGTCCATGATCACGAGCTGCGTCAACTACAGCCTGCGCGCTGGAAGGAAGTTCGCGCATTGCTCCTACCTCGGGTCTTTCCACACGCCCACAGATCGGGGCGGCATCGTCAGCGTATTCGTGGCGTCCAGAACTGGCTCGCCCCACAACTTCTGAGCGGCCGGACGCATCGTCGCGGTTTCCAACGGCACGACGTCGGCCTCATCGGCATGGTTGATCGCGATGACGAGCCGGTCGGCAGCGCTTCCCCGCGCAAAGAGGTAGGTCCGCCCGAAATCGGGCCCTGGCATTGGACCGAGTCGTTCGATCTCGGCCGAGCGCAAGCCGGGATGGGATTGCCGCAGAGCGATCAGATCCTTCAACGCCGCGGTAAGCAACGGCGCGTCGTCCATCCGATCCCAGGGGAATCCTCGTCGATTGTCTGGGTCCGGCCCGCCTTCAAGGCCGACCTCGGTTCCGTAGTAGATGCACGGAGCACCCGGCATTGTGAGAAGCAGAGCGAGACACAGGATCACCAGATCACTCTGGCCACCCGCCATCGACATGATTCGCCCAGTGTCGTGGCTGTCGAGCAAATTGAGCATCGCCACTCGTTCATCGGGACCGTACAAACCGGTAAGCCAATCGATTCGATCTGCGAATTCGCCAGCGTTCAGCCCGGGTGTCACGTCGTAGTCGTGATTGTCGACGATCGCCGTCTCATCGATTCGATTCCCGATTGCGAATGCGATGATCGAGGTCGTGAGCGGGTAGTTCATCACCCCATCGAACGGGCCGTGATCGCCGACCCATCCGCTGGCGGCATGCCAGATCTCGCCGGTCAAATATGCGTCCGGATTCACCTCGCGCACCCGACGGCGAAACTCGTCCCAAAATCCATCCGTTCGAATCTCGTTGGGAACATCGAGACGCCAGCCATCGGCGCCGCGCTCGATCCAGTGTGTACCGACGGACCACAGAAACTCCCGGACCGCCTCGGTATCGGTGTTCAGCGCTGGCAACGCATGGAGCCCCCACCATGCGTCATAACTTGCCGGCGTGTCTTCGTCGTAGGGCGCGATCGGGAACTCGTTTACACGAAACCAGTCGACGTACGCCGACTTTTCCTGGTGCTCGGCAATGTCGCTGAAGGGGAAGAACCCTCGGCTCGCGTGGTTGAAAACCCCATCAAGAACGACCCGCATGCCGCGGGCTCGGGTCGCCACGATTAAGGCATCAAAGGCTGCGTTGCCCCCGAGCAGCGGATCTACTTGGAAGTAGTCGTGCGTGTGATAGCGATGGTTTGACGCGCTCTGAAAGATCGGGTTGAACCAGATCGCGGTGATTCCGACGTCTTGCAGGTAGTCGAGCTTGTCGATCACGCCCCACAGATCGCCGCCCTTGTAGCCGGTGTGGGTCGGAGGCGCATCCCAATCGTCGAGTCGCGCATCCAGGTCGACCCGCCCGGAGCGAACAAAACGATCGGGGAAGATTTGATAGAAGATAGGTGCGGCTTCCCCACCTTTTCCTGTGATCCAGTCGGGTGGTTCATGGAAGGCTGCCACTGCTGCATCGTAGCTGGACCGCCAGCCTCAGTCGCTCAACCCGCATCGGTGTCCGGAGACCAACGTCTCAGATCGATCGACGCCAGCGCGCTTCGACGGTGCTCGTCGAATGGTGATCGACGTGGGCGTGATCGAAGGCACCGCCCGCTCAAGGCTTTCGCCTCAAGTGGGCAGCGCCACCAATCCGAGGTCAGGCGCGAAGGCCCTTTCCGATTGCCGCAATCACAGCGTCTTTCACGGGAATCATGCCCGCAATCAAGATGCCGTCGACCACGATTTGAATCCAGGACTCGCGTAAGTTGCCCGCGTAGACCTCGACAAGACGGACGTCAAGCAGCCATACCATCAAGATGCTCACTCCGACTGTCAGCTGAGCGCCGACAATAGGAAGCTTGGCAACCATTTCATCAAGCTTGAGCGTGCTGAGTACCAAGTTAACGACATCCATAAGAATGCCGAGCGCGATAGCCAACAACACAAAGGCGACGAGTGTATACATGAAAAAAACCCCTTCTCTCCGGCGAACAGGCCGGAAGTTCTGATGAACAACGCGTTCACCGAAACGAAACCCTAGGTGTCATTGGTCACGGACACTAAATTGGAAGTGCTGAAAGGCCCCGGGTCAGTGGAGTTCCCCCCTGGGTGAGACGGGGGTTGTTGTTGGTTCATGCTGCGGTTGCAGAAGGCGGACTCGTCAGCAGCGTCGACACGCGACCGATGATATGGCGGGCTACCGAACCGTTCGGAGATAGGGGGAGAGGTCACCGCGATCCACGATTTCGACCGTCTCAACACCGACCATTAAGGCCAGGTCCTCGACGGCTTCGTTCACCCTCGACGCTGTCTCTATCGACGCACTCCCAGACTCAGCATGCGCTGCTTGGATCCGCAGCACACCAGCATCGCGATCGGTCTTCACGTCGAGCCGAGCAACGAGATGTCCGTCGATCATCACCGGGAGCACGTAGTACCCCCACTTTCGTTTTGCCGCCGGCACGTAGATCTCGATGCGGTATTCAAAATCCCAGATCCGCGCCGCGCGGTCTCGATGCCAAACAACGGGATCGAACGGAGACAGCACGGTCGACCCATCGATTTCGCGCGGGACCTTCGCGCCCGGATCGGCAAACGCCAGTTTGGGCCATCCTTTGACTTCGGCCGACAAGATGCGCCCCTCCTCGACGACTTCGGGGAGCTTGGCGCGGATGTCGCGAATCGGAAGTCGAAAGTAGTCGGCAATATCCTCGGCAGTACCGACGCCCAACCCCTGCACCGATTGCACGATCAGCTCCGTGAGCGCCTCGTCCTGGGAAGGAGTCCGAAGCGTCAACACGTCGGCCGGGATGATCGCGTCCATTGGGCTGAACACCTTTTCGAAGTTTCCCCGTCGGCGCACTCCCAACTCGCCCACCCGAAAGAGCCAATCGAGGGCCATGACCCCAAGCGATCGATGCCACCATCCGGATCCATCACATGGAAGCGGGCGTGGATCCGATAACTCACCGCCGGTGACCGATCCTCGTTCTCGGACCTCATCCAGAATCGATTGCACATATCCGGGCTCCCGAACAGAAACCTCGTGCAAGCTCTTCCACGTCTGACCCGCTTTCGCCCGCTCGCGCATCCATCGAAACAGTGGTTCACTCGCGACCGGCAAAAGTGACGCCTCGTGTGACCACGCCTCGAACCACGCGTCGTCCGTATAAGCGACGCGATCCAGCAAGAGCGGGTCATATGGGCCAAGTCGGCTGTGAAACGTCAAGTATTGCGTCCGGGTCACGATCGGGATCGAGTCGAGCTGGACGACCTTCATACGCCCCATCGCGCGCCTGAGGTGTCGTTTCGTCACCCCACCACTCGGCGATGCGTCAGCGAATCCTTGAGCGCCGAGCGCGACTCGCCGAGCTACATCGGCTGACATGTTCCACTGCCCTGACCTCGCCACGATCGGCGACTGTAGCCGCTGCCATCCGCTCACCTCCGAGCGGTAGCCTTTGAGGATGTCTCGTTCCGCTCTTTCCGTCGTAACCGCGCTCGTTCTCCTCGCCTCTGCGTGTGGTTCATCGACCACACTTCTCGTGGACACCGACCCCTCAACTTCTGCTCCGCCCTCGACCTCTGCCCTGTCCGCGGCGTCCTCTGCCCTGTCCGCGGCAACCGAGTCGGTGTTTGGCAAACCAACGGTTGTTGTACCCGACGGCCCCGCCCCGACCGAACTCGTCATCGACGATCTCATCGAGGGTGATGGGAAAGAGGCTGCGATAGGCGACCATCTCGTGATGCACTACGTCGGCGTGCGCCACAGCGACGGCGGAGAATTCGACGCGAGCTGGAATCGCGGCACAACCTTCGACTTCGTGCTCGGTCAAGGTCGCGTCATTCAGGGATGGGATCAGGGAATTGTCGGAATGAAAGAGGGCGGACGTCGCCTCCTCTCGATCCCAGCCGACTTGGCCTATGGCGATCAAGAGCGCGGCGCCGATATCCCGGCAAATAGCGCACTCGTATTCGTGGTCGACCTCGTAACGGTGGCAACACCACCGACGGTGGAAAACGCACCGGCGCCTGTGACCGAACTTGAAGTGACCGTGCTCGAAGAAGGAGACGGCGTCGTGATCGGAGAGGGCTCGACCGTCCAGCTTCACTACCGGGCCGTCCTCCAAACAACCGGCGAAGTATTCGCCTCATCGTGGGAGAGCGGACAGCCAGCGTCGTTCGTAGTCAACGCCGAAGTTAGCCAGTCACTTCCGGCCTGGGACCTTGCACTTCCCGGCCTTCATGTGGGCGATGTTATTCGCATGGTCATTCCACCCGGCCTCGGCATCGACGATCCGAGCGGCGAGATTCCTGCCGACGCCACGATCATCACCGAGATGACGATCTTAGGAGTCGTTGGTTAGCCCATCTACACCTTCGGCGTCGACGCAACAGATTCCACTTGCCGACGTCGCGCGTCGAGATCGTCGATCGAGCGAACGATTGGTCCACCTGCTCGAGCGAAGACGAACTGGACATCGACGACGCGTTGTCCGGTCGACGCTTCGACAGCCATTGCATAGGCCGCGCCCTGAAGGGAGTAACGATCGAGCTTTGCATCGATCTCCGCCTCGCTCTTCACTGAATCGGTCTTGTAGTCGACGACCACCAGACCAGCCGGGGTTTCTACGAGAAGGTCGATGTATCCCTCCACCGTGATGTCGCCGACCGGAGCGGCGACGAAGAGCTCTTTCCAGTGGCGTGCGGTTTCGCAGCTCGCAACGATCGGGGCCTGGAGAGCGGATCGAACCGATGCACGAATCGTGTCGACATGTTCGGCCACAGACTCGGACCACGCTTGGGCATCGCTGAGCGAGTCGATATCGGTCTCGGAGATATCGGCGAGGTCGAGGAATTGAAGCACTGCGTGTACAGCGGTGCCGATAGACGTGCCCGCCCTCCCCCGTCGAAAGACCTGAGGGGGCAGTTGTTGGTCGTTCAGGCCTTCGTCATCATCGGATATCGAGTCGTCCGTCCAGTCGCCGTGCCGGGCGGCGTCATCAGCGTCGCCATTGGCTTGTTGGGCAATGGCGGTCGCCGACCAGACCGATCGGAATTCACCATCTCGGATCCTGGAACGATGGGACTCTCTCCACGCAGCAGGCGTCGCCACCTCGAACGTTGGCTTCTCATCACCAGAGGAGAGCTGCGCACTTGGCGAGAACAACGGCACTTGCCAGGACGGGGTCCGCACGAGGTCTGCGCCGGTATCTGCTGCAAACGTATGCAGCGTCGCCCCGTGGCTGTCCTTCGGGACACCCTTCGCGTTCACCGCATGGTGTCCGCTCATCACGAGGTGGTCTCTTGCCCGGGTCAACGCAACGTAGAGCAGGCGCTCACGTTCAGGACCGTCCATCTCGTCATCGAGTTCTTTGGCGAGATCGAAGTGTTTCGTGCTCACCTTTGACGTTGCGCTGACCGCAGGCATAACCCCTGCTTCGCGCCAAATCACTTCGCCCACCGATCCCCTGTTGCCGAGCTGGGTGGTGAGGCCCGAGACGATCGTGATTGGGAACTCGAGTCCCTTCGACCCGTGGATCGTCATGATCTGCACCGCGTCATCGTCAGGCTCGGCGAGCATTGGTTCGTGTGCCTTCGAACCGTCCGCGCCTTGCAGGCGAGTCCAATCGAGATATTCGCGTAGGTCACCTCCGCCAGACTCCGCGAACGCCCGAGCCTGATCGACGACATAACGAAGACGGCGCCACGTATCTCGGGCACGCCGGCCGTGAGCGGGAAGCGCCATTGCAAACCGGTCATCGATGATACGCATCAGCAACATACTCGGTTCATCCCACCACCGGTAGGAACTGAGTTCGCCTAGGTGGGCAATACCCGCGGCCACAACCGAGCCCAGAAGTGCATCGGGAATCGGTGCGCGGATATCGAACGCTCCTCCACCTTGACCGAACGCGTACAGGTCGTCGTAACCGCAGCTGTAGAGCGGCGAGCGGAGCGTGGCGACGAGGGCGATTTCGTCGGATGGGTCGTCGATCGCAGCGAGCACGCTGAGCAGGTCTTTGACCTCTTGGGTCTCATAGACCAACGTCCCAGTGTCAGCGCGGAAGGGGATGTTCTTGTCGTCGAGTGCATGGGACAGCTGAGACATCGACGTTCGCGTGGGCAACAGGATCGTGATTTCGCGAAGCTTCGGGGCTCGCCACCCTTTTTGGCCATCATCGACCAGCCAGCTCTGCGGGTTCTCCTGCATGTCGACAATGAGCGCTGCCACGTCGGCCGCCTCGTCCTCGCGCAACTTGCGGGCGTTCTTCTCACTCGATCCGCCGAACACGATCGGGCGATGATCAGCGCTGCTTGGCGCTCGGTCGGGCAGGAGCGGCGAATAGGCCGCTTGGGACTCGGTCTCCTCAGCCATTATCTCGCCAAAGAGAGCATTGACCGCGTCGATAACGGGCGAGACGGTCCGGAAGTTGCGCTGTAGCAGAAGCCTGCCGTCGTCAAATTTGCGGCGAGCTTTCAGGAAGAGCGAGATGTCGGCCCGCCGAAACCGATAGATCGACTGTTTGGGGTCGCCGACCATGAACAAGCGGCCGTCGTGCGGTCGAAGCGTGGACCACGTGCCGCGGGATTGTTCATCGACGGACGATACGAGCAGCATCGCAAGACTGATTTGGATCGGGTCAGTATCTTGGAACTCGTCCAACATCAGGACCCGATATCGCTTTGACAACGCTTCGCGAGCATCGGGGGCGTCTCGCAACAAGATATGGGCGAGGACCAAGAGGTCGTGGAATTCGAGCAAACCCTCGCTTCGACGCTCGTCGGCCGAGGCACGAGTGAACTCGGCGATCTTTCCGGCGAACCGCGTCAGCGTTTCGGCCGACACCCCGTCCTTGAGTTCGGTGCAGTGAGCAAAAAGTTCTTTGCACGTCTCTTTGATCGAGTCGACGTCGCCTCCCCAGTTCGGCCTCTTTCCGCCTGCGCCTGGCGTCAGGCCCGCAATCACCACGAGAACTCGAAGTCGCTCGTAGTCGGTGCCGGCCCGGTCGAAACGTTCAAAGATTTGCTCGAAGTCGTTGCGAATTCGCATACACAACAAATCGTCGGGGTCGGAACACTCGTTGGGGAGTTGACGAACGAGCTGAATATGTTCGCGCACCGAAACAAAGTCGATCGGGCGAGCTCGGGCCTCGGGGACCTCTACGTTGAGCAGACGGTCCCAATTGTCGTCGAATTGTTTGGCGATGTTGCGCAGCTGCGGGCCATTCAATTTGACGCCAAGAATCGACGCCCGAACAATGAACTCTTCGAGTTGGGGGTCCTCGTAAAGCGAATCGAGGAAAGTTCCCCAGCGACGATCGAATGCCAGCTGTGACCGAACCTCGTCGATGACCTCGACGCGCGGTGGCACGCCGACCTCGACCGGAAACTCCGACAGCAGCCGTTGAGCAAACGCGTGCAACGTCGACACCGCAGCAATGTCGGCATCGACGAGTGCTTGGGCACAACGCTCGATCCGTTCAGTGAGGCCAGCGGCGGTCGCTGCGTGCAGTTCGTCTTCGAAGCTGATCCGAATTCGTTCGCGTAATTCGGCCGCTGCTGCCTCGGTAAACGTGATCGCCGCGATCTGGCTGAGTGGGCATCGAACACCGTGGTCTTCGGCGAGCACGAGCTCCACGATGCGACCCACGAGAGCGGTCGTCTTTCCGGTACCTGCTCCCGCTTCGACAAACAGCGTGCGATCGAGCTGCTCTTCGATCGATTTGCGCGACGCAGTATCGGCGGCGATGAGGTCATCGATGTCGGTCATGCGACCTCGGACGGCTGATGCATCGCGACGTAGTCGACGAGTCGACCGGACTTGATGGCCTGTTCGAGTTCCTCGTCACGGTCGACCGGGCAGATCCGGGTGAAAGGACAGAAACTACAGTTCTTGAACTCTCCGAAGAACTGATCTAAGTCGCCCGGGTTTGGTGGAAAGTCGCCTCGCTCGATGCCGTCGACAATCGTTTCGACCGCTTCGGTGAAACGGGCGCTGCGCTCATCGGTCCAGGAATACCCCACCCGCTTGAAGCCGCCTTTGGCCGACGTGAACCAGTAGTAGGCCTGCGCTTCGTCGGTCTCGAAACGTTGCCGTGCCGCTTCGGCGTACACCCCGAGCTGAAGTTTGGTCCCGCCAAGAACCGGGTCCTCATCGAACTTCTTTTGTTCTTGCCCTCTGAAGCCACCGGTCTTGTAGTCATGGACCACCGGCACTCCATCGACGGTGCGGATATCGAGTCGATCGATGAAGCCGCGCAATCGGAGGGTCCGCCCATCGGGCAATGAAACCAGAGCCGCTGGTTCCTCAACTCCACTGGTTCGATCCGGGAGCCCAAAAGCCATCTCGACGTTGTTTGGCAGGGACCGTCGCTCGGCGCGCATCTCGTTGTCAGAGCGCAAGAAGGCATCGAGGTCGGCGGTTGTTTCTTCGCGTTTGATGGCCCACAGGATCGGTCGGCCGGTTCGGCCTAACGCCTCGTATTCGTCGTAGCGCTTCTCGGCAGTTGCGAAGAGGCGAGCGCGATCTTCGTCGGTCCAGCGGTAATCGGGGCTATCGAAGGCGTGCTCCTCACCCGGCAACGATCCTGCGATGAAGTCCTCGAGGATCTGGTGATACAGGTTGCCCCTATCCATCGCGCTGATCTCCGCGATCTCCTCGGGTCGTTCGATCTCGCCGAGGCGAAGAAGTTGCTCGAAGAAGTAGCGCCGGGGGCACTTCGCCCACGATTCGAGTCGGCTTGGGCTAATGGCCTTGTCGTCGGCCACCACTTGGGGCACATCCGTTGCCGCCAGATCCCCCGTGAAGCGATTGAAACCTGAGAGCCGGCTGACCGTGAGGTCGAGGCCTCGACGAAGTGATGCGTTGAGCTGAATCGGCGCGTCGTCGGCTAGCGGATCGAGACCTTGAAGCTGCCCAGCATGGACGAGGTGGAGTTGCAGATCGGCGGCCGATGTCGCCATGCCGTCATCGACCGCAGCCGTCAGCGCCTCCTGAAACGACCCGAACGAGATGTCGTCGAAGAGCGAGGTCTCGCTCCACGTTTTTGAGTTGATCGAAGGATCGCCAGTGCGATCGCGGACCGCTTCGACCCACCACCGAGAAACGGTGCGTTCGCGCCCCGACCTGTGGTCGCCCGTGGGGAAGACCAACGTGGCCGCGACGTCGCCGGACGCCAATGCCTGCAGGTATCGCTGTCGTTCTTCACGGTTTCGATCCACCCGGCTTACAAGCCCGCCATTGGAGTGGGCCCGTTCGCTATCGGGGAGCAACGTGTCTTCACGGATAGGGCGGGGGCAAATTCCTTCCGCCATACCGAGGATGAAGACCTCATCGAGATCGAGACCTACCGCCGAGGCGAGAGGTGCGACAAGCACACCCGTGCCAAACCGCCCACGACGGCCCGCTGGTGCGTCGAGTTCGAGCTGAATCGCTCGCAGGAAAGCCGACGAGTTGAGGTTGGGTTCGATCTCGTCGAGCACCGCAACACGGGTGAGGATCTTGTCGACCCGCTCTGCGGCTTCGATCTCGGTGTCTGGCCAAACACTCCGACGGTTCTCCTGTGGCAATAACGCTTCGAGCGCTTCGCGAGCCCAAGCAGCGCGCTCGGACCACGATCGTCCAACACGTTGGGGTTCGGTGAGATCGGCGAGCCATTCGACAAAGGTCCGAAGTTCAATGGCAGCGGCTCGCTCGCGTTCGAAGCCAGAGCGGGCACCGCTCGACAAGTCAGCACGGTCATCGTCGAGCCGCTTCGTCAGCGATACTTCGTGGGTCCCAAGACGTGCGGTCCAATCGTCAATCCCCGACACGACACCGGCAGATCGAGAGATGTTCTCCCACGGCCCGGACCGAATCCGGCGTCCATCGGGACCGCGGAGGGGTGCGGCCTCGACGAGGGCGAGCACACCTTCACGGTCGAACCGTTTGTCGTGAGCGATTGCGAGCGCAGAGTCGGCCAAGCTGAGCAACCGGAGCAACAGCCGGCCCACCATGGAATCGCCGAGCGTGCGATGGTCTGGGCCCGCACTCGGGATATCGGCCTGTTCGAATTGCTCACGAATCGAGCGGAGGTACGGGGCCCTGACGGGAACAAACACGGCCATTCGATCGAATCGGACACCCCGTTCGGCCGCGGACAAGACTTGGCGGACCACCGCACGCACCTCTTCATCGGGGTCCGCCGTCGGGAGCATTTGCGTCGGAGTGGGGCGTGGTACCGATGCTGTTTGCACGGGTTGGGCGAGAATCCGTTCGGCCTGTGCTCGGCTGGCCTCATCGACCTCGTGATCGCCCGTGAGCGAGAAGACGGCGCCTGTGGGAAGGTATTTGACGACGGCCTGAAGAAATTCCACGACAGCAAGCCCTTGACCGAACGGCCCCGCGAGCAGAATGGTTTCGGGGATCGGGCGCTTCTCAATCGCCGTTGCCGCAGCGAACAAAACCGCATATTCATCGTGGAACCGCAGCGATGAGCCGGACTGAAGATGCTCGCCGACCGCTTCGACGAACCGCAGAAGGTCCTGGGTGCGACCCGATGCCTTCTCCGAAAGTGCCCGTCGCTGGGCCGGCGGCATCTCGGTGATCTCGCCGTAGGCACGGATCAACGCTGTTTCTGTGGCCACGTGTTCGGCAACGGCGCCGAAGCGGCCAGGTTCGGTGGAGAGCACGTGGCGAACCGCGGCGGCGAGAACGGGTGTGGTGAGCGGGCGTTGCCCCGACGCAGCCAAAGAAGGTGCTGCCAGAAGAGACGCGAACTGGAACGGGGTTGAGAAGCTGACGTTGGCGATGCCCGCCGTGGCGAGCAACGGTCCACCGTCGGAAAGTAGCGAGGAACCCAACATCCGGCGCAGGCTCAGTCCAGCGATGTTGGAGGGCACGATCACCCGAACCGCACGAAGTGGATCACCAGCTTTGGCAACCGCGATCGCGTCGCGAATTGCCAACGTATAGGTGCGACCAGCGGCCACTTGCGAGACGTTCATAAACCGCAATCGTAGGAGTGACCTGTGTCATTTTGCCTCGATAGCGGCAGACTCTCTTTGTTATGCCTCGCAATGTGCTCGGTACCGATCTCGAAGTTTGCGGCACAGATCCGCTCACTGGGTTTACGCGCAACGGATGCTGCGACCACGATCCACAAGACGGCGGATTCCACATCGTGTGCGCCGTCGTCACGAACACGTTTCTCAAGTTCTCCAAGGATCAGGGCAACGATCTGAGCACCCCTCGACCAGAGCATGGTTTCGACGGTCTGAAAGCTGGCGACCGCTGGTGCCTATGTGCAAGTCGCTGGGTCGACGCGCTCGAAGCGGGCGCAGCGCCCAGGGTCGTGCTCGAATCGACCCACGCGCAAGCGCTCGAATGGATCGATCTCGCCGATCTGCGAGCGCACGCCATCTGACAAACGTCGAAAGGTGCGCCGGAGGCCATGGGATTCCTGAACATCATCATCATTGGACTGGTTACCGTCAGTATTGCGGCCGGAATGCTACGCGTTCGACGTGTACAACGCGCCTGGCAACTCGCAGCCAACGAACTCGGTTTCGCATTGGAACCTGGGCACCTGACGAAGAACCCGCGTATGGCCGGCTCGATCCGCGGCGTTCAAGTCATCGTCGATATCGAGCTTCGTGGAGGTGGGGAAGACCGCCCGAAGTACACGCGCTACACCCTCAACTATCAGAGCGGTGCCCCCCAAATTACTCTGACGAAGCAGGGATTCGGATCGATCTTCAAGCGACTCTTCGGCGGTCGCGACGTAGCAATTGGAGACCCTGGCTTCGATCAACGGGTGGTCATCGACGCCGCCGACCCGACCCACGCCGCGCAATTCCTCAGTCCAGCGCGCCGCATGGCGGTCTTGTCGCTGTTCGAAGCCTGGAACAAAGCCTCGGTCAGCCAGGGATCGTTCGTCGTCCAGCGGCGCGGAGTTGAAACATCGAGCGCGGCGCTCACAACGAGTGTCCGACGCCTCGTCGACATAGCGTTGATAATCAGCGAGCCCACCGATGTTGATAGGGCACTCGAGCACCAGGCCCAGGGCGACGTCCAAGACGCTGTGTCCGCGCTGCACGAGGTCAACGAAGGTTTCCAAAAGCGCGACGAGCCAAACTCGTTCACACAGCTCCTCGAGGCCGAAGCGCTGATGACCATCGGTGACGGCGCCGCGGCCAGTGAAGTCTTGGCCACGATCACAACCGGCGTCGATACGGAAGTGGCCGGATGGCGTCAGGCCGCCGCTGCACACCGGAAACCTCCGCAGGACAGCGTGAGACCCGACCCCGAGACGCCGGACGTGCCCGCTGCGGAGGACACAGCGGTGTCCGACCTACACCAGCAGGCGGTCATCGACGATCTCTTCTCGTCGAGCCGCCTCGGATACGAGACCGAGGAGCATTTTCTTCGTGTTTACGCTGGTCGCCCGATTCGATGGAGCGGCGAGATCGAGCAGATTCGCGAGTTCCGAAGCGACGCCCACTTCGATGGCTCAGGTCTGAAGACGATCGTGCTTCTTGGAAACCTCGGCGACGGCCGTCTGCTCACCAGCCGAGTGAACGCGATCGTGCACTTCCCCGACGGGACGACGATCGGCCGAGGCGACTCGATCACCTTCACGGGGAACCTGCGACGAGTAGATCGGTATATGCGCAACCTCTTCGTCTCCGACGGCATCGTGGTGGAGAAGTCGGTCGTTCCTAGACGACGCGATTCATACCGAGATCCATACTAATGGGTCTCTGATTGATATTGAGAACGACTAGCCGTGTTCACTACTATTCGAAGCCATGAAGACGAACACGCAAGTAGTTGTCATCGGCGGCGGCGTGGTTGGGGCATCGATCCTCTATCACCTTACGAAGAACGGGTGGAACGATGTTGTCCTGCTCGAACGCACCGAGCTGACCGCCGGATCGACGTGGCACTCCGCGGGAGGCATGCACACGATCAACGGCGACCCGAACGTGGCCAAACTTCAGAAGTACACCATCGAGTTGTATAAAGAGATCGAAGAGATCTCGGGCCAGGATTGTGGCATCCACATCACCGGCGGCGTCATGCTCGCCGACACCCGCGAACGCGCCGATTGGCTGAAGGCCACGCATGCAAAGGGTCGGTACCTCGGCCTCGACACCGAACTCATCTCGGTCAAAGAAGCCAAAGAGATTCACCCGATCTTCGATGAGAAGTACTTCGTCGGCGCCATGTGGGACGCCCACGATGGCCACGTCGACCCCACCGGCGTGACCCACGCCTACGCCAAGGCCGCACGAATGGGCGGCGCTGAGGTCTACAAAGACACATGGGCGCGCAGCATGAACCGCTCAGCTGATGGCGGCTGGGACATCCAGACAATCCGTACCTCAACCGGCGAAGACCTCGAAGAAATTCACTGCGAGCACGTCGTGAACGCTGGTGGCCTCTGGGGTCGTGAGGTCGGCCGCATGGTCGGTCTCGAGCTCCCGATCCTCGCCATGGCGCACCAATACATTCTCACCGAAGACCTTCCCGAGGTCGCCGAGATCAACCGGACCACGGGCAAAGAGGTCGTGCACGCGGTCGACTTCGGCGGCGAAATCTACATGCGCCAGGAAGCTGGCGGCCTGCTGCTCGGCACGTATGAGCCAAACGGCATTCCGTGGTCTAAGAAGCAGACGCCGTGGGAATTCGGTATGCAGCTCCTGACCCCCGATCTCGAGCACCTCGCCGATCATCTCGCAACCGGGTTCGAGCACTTCCCGATCTTCCAAGATGCCGGCATCCGTTCGGTCG
>JBLIMK010000018.1:0-38694 GCA_047638715.1 Verrucomicrobiales bacterium | reverse complement strand
CTGTGTGCGTGTCAGTCGCTGTCATCGAAACGTTGTCACCCTTGGGCATGTGTGGTCACGCCACGGCAAAGCGGACCACACGATGGTAGGCGGATCCATGCCGATTCCGGCGTATTACAGGCAAACGAAACACTAGTTGTCGCGCGCCCTCTCGCCCAACGCCAGCCGAGCGTCGAAAGTCACAGTCTCACGTTGACGTCCTTCTCGAGTTACGTCGCAAAGTTGTCAACGCCCGCGCGGAGCTCGACACGGTATTCCGCTGCCCTCCGGGTCTTGAGATCCTCAAACCCGCGCACCTGATCGGGCAACGCAGCGATCCGGACAGCTTCGTCAAGGTTGGCGGTGCTCAGGTGCGCCATGATGCGCTCGATCGCCAGAACAAATTCGGGTGCGAGCTCGCGTTCCATGCGGCGGTGTTCGGTGCGGCCAAAGACGTCGGCGCGCGTGCCGCGCAATCGCTTGCCTCGGGCGAGCATCTTCACGGCCGGGGTTGCCCATGTACCGAGCGAAATCTTCTTCTCGCGTCCGAGCGCCTTCATCATCGGAGGGTGCAGTTTCCACGTGACTCGTGCACCATCGCCCCCGAGCTCCTTCGCTGCATCGTGCGCCTCGTCGAGCAACATCAGTCGTGCCACCTCATATTCGTCCTTCACCGCCAGCAGCTTGTGGAGGCTCCGAGCAACCGTCATCGTCAACACGTTCGATGGTTGCGCCACCGCTGCTTCTGTCGCCGACACCGTCGCCACAACGTCGAGAAAACCCTCGGCAAAGGAACGATCCTGATATGTCGCGAGATCACCAGCGAGGAGCGTGAGGAGCTCCGTGAGCGCTGCGTCGGCGCTGATCGAGTCGATCCGCTCGACGAGACGGCGGTCGATCGGCGAAGGGTGATGCGCTTTGGGATCGGCGGCCAGAGCTTCGACGGTCTCTGGATCGACGATCCAACGACGTCCCCAATACAACGCATTCAGGTTCGCCTCGATCGCAACGCCATTGAGCTCGATTGCCCGCTCGAGTGCAGCCACCGAGATGGGAAGAACCCCGTGCTGCAGAGCAACCCCGAGGAGCACGATGTTTGCTTGGGCCGGGCTGCCGGTGAGCGACTCGGCCAGACCCACTGTATCGACGAGCCGAAGCGCGTCCGCTTTGGTCGACCGTGTGAGGCGGTCGACGACCTCGGCCGAGGGGTACATGAGCTCGGGGCTGGTGATCATTTGACCCGTCGGCGTCTGGCCCGTCGAGCTCACGACCGTCGTGTTCGGTCCGGTCGAGGTCAACACATTGTCGCTCGCGGCGACGAGCCCATCGAATGCGAGCACGACATCGGACTCGCCGTCGCCAATCAGGTTTGAGGAAGAGCGCGCTCCGTCGTGAAGGACAACATCGCTGACGACGGGACCCGCCTTCTGGCTGAGGCCCGTCTGATCGAGGCCGTGCACGCTCCAGCCATCGAACATCGCCGCTGTCGCAAGTATCTGGGCAACGGTCACGACGCCAGTCCCGCCGATTCCGGCGAGGCGGATTCGAACGTCGGTTGTCATCGACGACGCAGGGGGCGACGGAAGGTCAAACGAATCGCGATCAGGAACGGGCCGAGCGGTCGCGTCAGCTGTGCCGATCTCGACCTCCATAAACGCTGGACAGTCCCCTTCCACACAACTGAAGTCGAGGTTGCACGACGCCTGGTCGATCGTGGTCTTGCGTCCGAACGGCGTCTCCACCGGCTGAACCGAAAGGCACCCACTCACGTCTCCGCAGTCGCCACACCCTTCACAGATCCGTTGGTTGATCAGGATTCGCGTCTTTGGCGTTTCGGCCAATCCGCGCTTGCGATCGCGACGCAGTTCAGCTGCACACTCCTGGTCGTGGATCAAGACGGTGACCCCCGGCGTTGCCCGGAGGTCCTCTTGAACCTCCAAAATCTTCGATCGATCGTGGACTCCGATGGTCGACGGCAAACGCAACGATCGATATCGCCTCACGTCGGGCGTCGTGATTGCGACCTTGGACACTCCGTAGGCCTGGAGAATCGAAATGAGTTCGCCGATTCCTACGTTGGCTTGCGCGCGGCTGTCCTGTCCGCCCGTCATGGCGACCGTCGAGTTCCAGAGGATCTTGAAGGTCATGTGTTTACCCGCAGCGACACAGTTCTGAAGCGCGAGTTGAGCTGAATGAAAGAAGGTGCCGTCGCCGTAGTTCTGAAAGAGGTGTTCGCTTTCGACGAAGGGCTCCATCCCAATCCACTGCGAACCTTCGTTTCCCATTGCGGTGATCCCGATTCCCTCGCCGACGCGCTCGGGGTCCATGAGCAGTGTCATCCCATGGCAGCCGGTGCCCGCTCCGACCAAAGCGCCTTCGGGCACCCTGGTTCCTCGACTGTGGGGGCAACCGGAGCAGAAGAACGGCGTGCGGCTGACCGCCAACGGGATCCGGATCCGTTCGCGAGTGACGGGTTCGGCGATGAGATGACCGCCGAGACGATCTTGGAGTACCGAACGGAGCGGGATCAGCATCGCATCGGCATCGAGCAAACCCCAGGAGCGAAAGAGGGGTTCACCGGAGCGACCCGTCTTGCCGAGAATCCGAGGAGTATTCGCGGTGCCGTACAACGCGTCTTTGATCAGCCATTCGAGTGTCGGATTCTTCTCCTCGACGATCACGATCTCGTCGAGACCTCCAGCAAAACCACGAACGCGACTCGCGTTGAAAGGCACGGGCATACGGAGATGCAGCAGTCGGATGCCGACGGCTTCGATCTCAGCGATGTTTTCGAGTCCGAGTCGCCGAAACGCATCCAGCAATTGGAAATAGGTGTAGCCCGTCGCGACGACGCCTAGCCATGCATCTTTTGGATTGGCGGTGACGCGGTTCAGGTCGTTGAGTGCGCCGTACTCGAGTGCGAGGGGCAGTCGGACCTCGCGGAACTCTCGCTCGACCGCGAGCATGCGCGGTCCAAGAAACTCCGCCGATGGAACGCACCTCCACGTCGCCCCGTCGATCTCGACCGTCGGGATCGTGGGAGGGCTCTCAAGGATTGGGAATCGCACGGTTCCAGACCCGTCCGCTACAGGCGTAACGATCTTCATTGCTGACCACAGTCCTGTTGCGCGCGAGATCGCCACAGCATGGAGGCCGAGCTCGATGCACTCCTCGACAGTTCCGGGGTAGAGGATCGGCATATGAAGGTCGACCAGCGACGCGTCGGAAGATGAAGGCATCGTCGAGGACTTGCACGCCGGATCGTCGCCGACGAGCACCACTGCGCCACCCATTGGGCTCGAGCCTGCAAAGACGCCGTGACGAAGCGCGTCGGTTGCTCGATCTAATCCCGGTGCTTTGCCGTACCAGAGGCCGACTACGCCGTCGTACAGAGCGTCTGGGCGAGATGCTGCGAGCTGGGAACCCATCACCGCTGTCGCGCCGAGCTCTTCATTCACCGCTGGCTGATGAACGATCGGTAGATCTGGCACTGCCCGCAGTGCTCTCTGTAGCTCGAGGTCAAACCCTCCGAGCGGAGATCCGGGGTAGCCCGAAATGAATGACGCGGTGTTGTGTCCGCCCAACCGGTCAGAGCGGAGCTGTTCGATCGGTATTCGAGCGAGCGCTTGGATTCCCGTGAGAAGAACTTCGCCATCCGTTCGCAGGTAGCGGTCGGCGAGTGTGTACCCGTCCATCAGCGTCATCGCAGCCCCTTTGGTCGTCTTTGATAATGGTGCAGGTTTCGTCTTTGTGCATAGATATTAACTAGACTCTGCACACTTAACTAGATAGAGGATAGAGCAGTACATGATCGACAATATTGATCTCGATATTCTGCGGATCGTTCAAATGAACGCGCGGATTTCGAACAAAGATCTTGCTGACGCTGTCGGCGTTTCGCCCTCCACGATGGTCAACCGTCTGCGAAACCTCGAGTCGAGCGGAGCGATCCGCGGGTACCACGCCGATGTCGACCCGGCCGCCTTGGGACGGAACGTTCAAGCGCTCGTCTCGCTGAGTTTGCAGCCCAAGAGCCCCCAAGCCGTCGCCGAATTCGAGGAGGCGATCTGGGCGCTCGACGAGACGATCGCCATTTGGTTGGTGACCGGCGAATCCGACGTGCTCTTACACCTGAGCGATCGGTCAGTAACTTCGCTCGCCGAGACGATTCTCAGCCACGTCGCATCTGCGCCGAACGTGGTCAGCGAGCGGACGGCGATCGTCTTTAGTCACCGACGCAAGGTCTCGCTCTCGCAACTCGGTGACTAGAGCACCAGTTGATCGATGGCCATGGCGATGAAGAGCGCCGATAAGTACGTGATCGAGAACGTGAACATTGCCATTGCGCGCTTCGGCGTGGGATCGCGCAGCAACTGCACTGCGTACATCGTGAACAAGGCGCCAGCAATGAAGGCGGTCACGGTGTAGATCCACCCCATCGAGGCAATCGGGGTGAACGCCAGAGATAGGGCCCAGACAGCGAGCGTGTAGGCGAGAATCTGACGCGCTGTTGTTTCGAGGCTTGCTACAGACGGGAGCATCGGCACGTCCGCTGCCGAGTAATCATCTTTGTACTTCACCGCGAGCGCCCAGAAATGCGGCGGCGTCCACAAGAAGATCACACCGAACAAGACCACCGGCTCCCAACCAATGCTGTTCGTGACAGCAGCCCAGCCGACCAGCACCGGCATACATCCAGCAGCACCACCGATCACGATGTTCTGCGTCGACGTGCGCTTGAGCCACATCGTGTAGACGAAGATGTAGAACGCCGCAGCAGCCAGAGCGAAGAATGCTGATAGTGGATTGACGAGGAAGCCGAGCCACAGGCCTGCCGCCACGAGGAGCGACACCGAAAAGATCAGCGCATTTCGAGGCTCGATCTCGCCGGTGACCAATGGACGGCCTTTGGTGCGATCCATGATTTTGTCGATATCGCGATCGACATACATATTGACGGCGTTGGCTCCGCCGGCGGCGAGCGTCCCACCGATCAATGTTGCGACCATCAACCAGACACTCGGCCAACCACGCTCGGCCACGATCATGGTGGGCAATGTCGTAATGAGGAGAAGTTCGATGATGCGCGGCTTCGTGAGCGCGACGTAGGCGGCCACCGTGGATCGGGTTTTGGCTGGCCCGGGCGCAATGGTCGTCACGCCTTCATCGTACGGCTGCATTGGGTGTTTCTGCCAAGGCCATCGGGCGTATCGTTGTCACATGTCCGTTTCGTCTGAACCCGGTGGCGAGTCGCCGATCATCTGGGGTCGAACGTTAACTTTTTGGACTCGGCTGACGCTCTGGTGGCTCATGATCATCACCGTGACCGGCGCGGCGGTGCGTCTCACCGGCTCTGGTCTCGGCTGCACGGATTGGCCGACATGTAACGTCAACACCGAACTTGACGCCCCTGGCTTTCACTCAGCGATCGAATTCGGCAACCGGATGATCTCGGGCCTCGCGATTATCCCGGTGATCGCGGCCTTCATCGGTGCTCGACGCCAGTTGCGCGGCCTTCTCCCCTTGATCTACCTGCTGATCGTCGGCTTCATTGGTCAGGTTTTTCTTGGCATGTTGGTCACGCGCACCGAGCTCGACCCTCGAATCGTGCTCGGACATTTCTTGCTGTCGATCGTCCTGATCTTTCTTGCCGTGCTTCTCGACCATCGAGCCTCGAAGCACCCGATGTACACGTCGACGGCGGATGCATCCTCGGACTCTTGGAAGCAACTGCGATTTCACGCGTGGTTCATGGTGGCACTCACGTCGGTCATCATCGTTCTCGGAACCCTCGTCACCGGATCGGGACCACACACGGGTAGCGAAAAATCCGGCGAGCCCATCGCCCGCCTCGGCTTCGACATTCGCGAGATCACCAGGCTGCATAGCGGTCTGATCTGGGTCTTTGCGGCGGTTCTGTTATGGGGACTTTGGACCACTCGCGACGGAGGTCCGCACACGCCACGCCTGCTTCGAATCTTTGCCTTGACGGCCCTGCAGGGAGCTATTGGATATTTGCAGTACTTCACCGGTGTTCCCATCCTCTTGGTCGCTTTCCACATCACAGGATCCGTACTGTTGTTTGCCGAGGTCGTTCGATACGCCGCCGACGCAACACCCCGGTCGAGCGCGGCAACGGCATGACGGCGCCGATGGAAACAGCGAACCCCGATACCGACCGCGAAGTCGGACTCGAGACCGATTCTCCATGGGTCGTCCTCGTGTGGAACGACCCGATCAACCTCATGTCATACGTGACGTTCGTCTTTCAAAAGCTCTTCGGCTACAGCGAGCAGAAAGCCACCGAGCTCATGCTCGACGTCCATGAAAAAGGCCGAGCTGTGGTTTCCAACGGGACGAAAGAGAAGGCCGAGGCAGACGTTGCTCGCCTCCACGAGCACGGTCTGTGGGCCACGATGCAGAAAGACACTTGATGGCTCGTCGGCTCTTCGTCGCCAAGAACGGCGAGATACAGGTGCGCCTCGACGACACCATGCGCGTCCTGCTCCGCCAAGTGAGCGAGGAACTCCGGGAGGTCCTGCTCGTCGACGATGAATCCCAGACCCGTCGGCTCTACCCCACGGCCTACCCCGACGATGACGAACTCGAGAGCGAGTATCAAGAGGTCGTACACGACAAATTGTTGATGCAGCGCCTCGACGGCATCGATCAGCTACAAGCGTCGATCGAAGCCGATTCGATCAGCATCGACGTTGCCGACGCCTGGATGGCGACGGTGAATCAAATCCGACTCGTCCTCGGAACACAGCTCGATGTCGGCGAAGGCGACGGTGCGGTCGACGAAGGCGACCCCAACGCCACGAGCATGATCATCTACCAGGTCTTGTCACACATCCTCGAAGAGCTCACCCACGCTCGAATACGTTCGCTCTAGCAACGCTTACGCAAGCCACTGAAACCCACCGGCTGTGCCGGGCCCCGTATGGACGGCGATCGCGGGTCCCATGTGATAGCGATGCACGCTCTCGACCAGCGGACTCTCTCGTGCGATCGCCTCCAGTTTCTCGGTGAATTCGATCGTGTCAGGGGCGGCGAGTGCGATCGCTATGTGGCGTTGGTGGTCGCCTTCGAGAAGGGTTGCCGCCATCATGTCGACCAGTTCGTCGATCGTTCGGCCGTCACCCAGCAGCTGGTAACCGCCGCCGACGCCGCCGAGTACGGGAATATCGTTTACCCCCGTCGGAAGCTTCGCTTGGCGCATGCGGCCACCCTTCAAGACGTACTGAAGGTCTTGCAGAATGAAGACCGTGCCGATGCCCGCAATCAGTGCGTCTGCGAACTTGTGAATGCCGTTGGTCGAGCCGGTTTCGACAAGGTGTTTCGCGATTTCGAGCACGACGATGCCGAGGCCGTAGGAGCTGGTCTTGGAGTCGATGAGATGGATGGGGATGTCGAGCTCGTCGGCCGCCAAACGAGCAGAGTTCAAGGTGCCCGAGTGCTCGAGCCCGACGTGGATCGAAACAATCTCCGAAGCGCCCTCCTTCTCCGCCTTCGTCCACGCTTCGATGAAGGTTCCTGGTGAAGGTAACGAGGTTGAGAGCGCGACACCCTCACCGATTCGGTCGTAGAACTCGGCCGCCGAAAGATCGACACCATCGGCATATTCGACACCATCGATGATGATGGGGATCGGAATCACTGCCACCCCGGCCTCGGCGACCTGTTGCGCGCTCAGCTGGCAACTCGAATCGGTGATGATAGCGATGCTCATGGTGCGTCCAATCCCTCGTCGTTACCAACTCCCTGGGGGTTCGTAGGCTTCCCGTCGACCAGCGGAGTATCGCGGAATCGCCTGGCGATGATCGCACTCGACAGAGCTGCAGCCAGTGGAAGGCTCAGAGGCGCTCGTCGATCGATTCCAGTCGGCCACCCTCGTCTATACGCGAGTGCGGCACTCGAGATCCAGACGGCTGATGCGGTGCCGGTGGCTGCCCATGTCCGCTGGGTCCAGAGCGGGAGGGCCGCCGTCGCCGCGCCTACAGCGATGTCGAGCGGCAGGTAGTACGGGAAGGTTCCGAGGACCTGACCAATGCTCGTCGAAACGCCTTTCCCTCCGGTTCGCGTCCCCATCGGAAAACAATGGCCGGCCACTGCAGCGGTCGCGGCGAAGTTCGCTCCCGCTGGACCGGCGCACGCTCGACCGATCGCGGCTGCGCCCGTCCCCTTCAATACGTCAGCGGCGAAGACAGCAGCACCCCACTTCTTCCCGAGGGTCTGACCAACGTTCAGCGCGCCTGGATTCGCCGATCCGACACAACGGAGATCCTGGTTATCGGAGTCCGGCCCGCCCGAGAAGCGTGCAGCGAGATCGGCCGAGGGCACGTTTCCCAGCAGATATCCAGCAGTAACCGCCGCCACTGCCCGAATTCCCGCATGGATATGAAGCTTCATTGCAGATGATCCCACAAAGTGGGTCAACATCGAGTTCTCCGAACCCGAGACCCGCCAGAAGCGTTTCGGCCCGTCAGGGCCGAAAGGCCGGAAGAGAGGAGGCGCCTTCGGCGCCGACGAACGACTAGCACCCCCAACGGGATTCGAACCCGTGTTACCTGCGTGAAAGGCAGGCGTCCTAGGCCGCTGGACGATGGGGGCCAATTCGATCTGCTCTCACAGACCGACACGCAATGGTAGCGGGCATCTGCACGCAATCCATTCGGATCCGAGACGACACCATTCGGAGGCGATTCGTCGGCCGCAGACCAGATTGGTTCTGGCCTCTGCCGACCGAGCTGTGGCAACCTATGCAGGTATGAAGATCGAGGTTCACGGCGAACACACGCCGCCCTGGAAGACCGACGCATTTTGGACGGGCACGAGGCAGCCTCTTCGCTCCTCAACGGGTTTGAATCCTGCTGCCTACACGAGCGACTCGTTCTTTGCCGACGAGCAGCAGAGCGTTTTCGAACGGGCATGGGTCTGCGTGGGAATCGCTGCTCACGCGGCGCCTGGAAGGGTGTTGGTTCGTTCTGTCGGAAGCCGGTCGATCCTCATCACGCGAGATCGTGACGGCGCGCTCCGCGGCTTTCTCAACAGCTGTCGTCACCGCGGCACCGAGCTCTACGAGTGCGACGCCGAGGTCGGTTCCACGATCCGCTGCCCGTATCACCGATGGGGTTACAGCCTCGACGGATCGTTGAAGTCAACTCCCCGTATCGACGACGTTCCGCGCGACGACTTCGACAAGGCCAACTTCGGTCTTATTCCCGTGCGGGTCGAAGCGTGGGGCGTATTGCTCTTCGCGTGCCTCGACGACGACACGATGCCCCTCCTTGAGTGGCTCGGCGACCTGCCGGCTCGCATGGATGGGTATGGCCTCGATGACTGGCAGCCGCGACTCAGCCAAGAGATCGATATCAACGCCAATTGGAAGCTGATTACGGAGAACTTCCAGGAGTACTACCACCTCACTTGGGTACACCCTGAGCTGTCGAAGGTCAGCCGGGTCGAGGACCACTACCGGTACCAGGGCGCGGGTATGTACTGCGGCCAGACCACGACTCCTGTCAGCGGAGAAGAACGAGACGACTGGTTGTTGCTACCTCCCGCCGATGGTCTGAACGAGTCCGATGAAGTCAGCGGCCGGTTCGTTGCGATCTTCCCGAATGTCCTGCTTTCCGTACTTCCGAACCATGTGTTTGTTATGCAGCTCGACCCTGTTGCGCCGGGCGTGACTCGAGAGATCTGCACGTGGCTTCTTCCGAAGTCTGGTGCCGACGCGACCGACGAGGCCTTCGACCCAACGCGCACCTTCTGGCTCGACATCAACAGCGAAGACATCGACATCGTGCAACGCGGTCAGCGAGGCCTCACGCATGGCGCGGTGCCTCCTGGGCCGCTCGTTCCACGATTCGAAGAGCCGGTGCACCGCTTCCAGAACATTCTGGCCGATCTCATGACAGCAGATTCGACGGCGGAGCTCACCGCACCGTCCGGCGATAGCCGGTCAGAGGAAGCCCAATTGGGTGCAGGCGTTAACCCAAATCCTGCGGCTATCGATCGTTAGTTACGTCTGACGATGAAGGTTTCATCATTGAACCAGAGTCCGCCGCGCTCCTTGAGAACATCGGCCGTCGCCTCGAGATACCGACCGTCGAGGGCGGCCTCTTCGACGCGCTGATCCTCGATCTGAGCTACGTAGATCGCGGCATTCCACGCCGCGAACAACGTCGAGGTGCCGATGCTCAAACCAATCTCGCTCGGCAGCGTATGCATCTCGTAGGTAAGCGTCGACCGGTCATCTGGCATGGCCATCAAGTCAAAATCGCGGACCGCATCGCCGAGCTCGGAATGAAGCTTCTGTAGGAGTTCGTGGCGGTCGACGGGGAATGGCTGTTCGTCGGGCCAGATCGCCTGAACGATCTCGAGCCCTGGATCGTCGCCGCTCGACTGAATTCCGAGCAGCACGCCGTGGCTGCGAAGACTGCGACTGAGCGGGCAAAGAATCTTCGTCACTTTGAAGTCCGCACCGGTTCGGGAGCGCCAAGGTTGTGAAGCGACGATCAGATCGAAGTCCGCCTTGTGCTCGTCTCGCCTCGGGATCACATTGTCGAGCGCGAACTTCTGATCCTTGCGATAGATCACCATCGCCGCGGGTGTCACGTACAGCGGATTGCCGGTGCTCTCGCTCGGCGCCACGGCCCAGTTATCGACGAGAAAGTCCTCCATCGAGCGCAGCTGGTCGCCGTAGGCATACGACCCGGTGCCGTCGAGCTCGACGTACTCGAGCACCATCTTCTCTTGCTTCTCGGCGGTATTCGGCCGAAGCGAAGGAGACTCCGCGTAGTGCAGGTTCGTGATCACGACGACGGACTGGGGATGTTCGATGAAGCGGTCGGGCAACTTGTCGAGCGTCAGGCGGACATCTTCGAGGCTAATCTCCTTGCCGACGACGTAGAACGGGATCGTCGGAAACTGTTGGTGCATTGCACGCATGAGATGAGCGAGGACGGTGCCATCACCGATCCCAGCGTCGTACACGCGAAGCGCTGGTGGCTCCGGGCGAAGATTTGAAAGTTCCCGGGCAGTGCGTTCGGCGACCTTCCACTTCTCGTTCGTAGTGGTGACGAACTGAAGGTACTTCTGGCGATTGTCGTAGAAGCGGAAGGGAGTATCGCTGATGGCCACGGCGCAACGCTAGTGGTCGGGGAACTACGAGCGCTGAACCGACAACGTGTACGAACCGTCGCCGCCGTTGTACAAGGAGCGAACCTCGATCGTGTACGTGCCGGTCTCGGCAATATCGACGGCGAGTTGGCTGTCCCACAAGCCAGCGAGACCCACCTCGAAATCAGCGTCATCGTTGTGACCAATCACCTCACCATCGCCATCGCGCAAGGTCACCGTGGTGTCGAGGCTCGACGTGTCATCGGTTTCTGCGGTGATAAGCACCGAGTCGCCAGCAGCGAGATCGATCGTGATGACGTCGTAGTTGCCAGCCGTCAGCTCACCAGTAACACCGGCGGTTGCCCCAACGTCTGGCGTCATGGCGAACGCATTTCCAACCTGACCATCGTCGGGAAAACTGGGGTCGGTGCTGAACTCTTCAATTTCGGCGAACTCGACCTCGGAGCTTTCGTCGCTCGAGCCGAGCAGGCCATTGAACACCCGCTGAGTGCCTATCGTTTGAAGGTCGGAGACCTGATCCATCGAGTCCATGAATTGTTCGAATTCGCCCTCGTCAAATTCTTCGAAGAAGGAGAGAAAGCCGTCGAATGCCGTGCCGATCGGCGACACATACCATTCGCCGTCAGTTCGGCGAGCGGTCATCGGGATACCTGGGAACTCGTCAGCCAGGCCGTCGAAGAACCTCGAGTACTGGTCGATTGCTATCAGCTGGTCAGACTCGAAATCGTCCTCGAGGCAGCCTCTTTCCTCGGTACCCTCGCTGACGCTGACCGAATAGCGCGAGCAGACGCCATCTAGGTCGAGGGTCACGTTTCCACTGGCCGCCTCGCCAGCAGCGGATCCCGAACCGGCGATCGTGTACGTGTCGGGATCGACGTTGATTTCAGCCTCGAATGGCTCACCGCTGACCACACCGTTGACGACCCACTTCGTAGTTGTCGCCTCGAGGGTGCCGCTCCCGAAATCACTCGCGAGAATCCTGCCACTGACCTGCTCGCGGCCGTACGTGAAGTCGAGCTCGAAGTCTGTCGATGCGACCAACAGGCTGAACCCCCGGAGAATTACCTCGGCATCGTCGCCGTCTTCTTCGACATCGAAGTCGAAGTCGGTCATATCCCACGACACGTCATTCGATTCGAGCTCAGCTTTGAGTTCGTCCAATCGCATCTGTCCGCCTTCGAGGAACAGCGGCGAGTAGCGGTAGAGCACCGCCATCTCCTCGGGGTCCATGCGGCCGATCAGGCCGGCGAGATCCATCTCGACCATCTCCGTGAACATCGCTTCGACCGCTGCTTGTGGCGTGGCCGAACCGAGCGGGCTGGGTGCCTCCGATCGATCTGGCAAACGAGCGCCTGCTTCGAGGCGAATACTCTCCGCAATGGTGAACAACCCGGACACGTACCAACGGCCCTCATGCTCCACGAGCACCATGGGATTCTCAGAATCCTCGATCTGTTCGGTCTCTCGCGGCAGATCCTCGAACTCGTCTCCGAAGCGATCACGAAACGAATCCCCGAAAGGGAATTCGGCGGAGTTGAACTCGGCCGCTGCCTCGCCGCCGGTGAAGTAGACATGCATCATGTCGGGGTTCTGAGGAATCGGTTCGACGCGATACGTGACGTTGGTGAACTCCAAGTCGAATCCCTCGACGTCGCCAGCATCAGCGCGTTCATCGAGCACACCGAGACGCACGAGTTCAGGCAACAACTGGGTGATCGTCGGCTCGACGATCGTGCGACGCTCACCGGGATCGAGGAGCTCACCGATCGTGATGAAGTCTTCGTTGCTCGCAGCTTCGATCAGGGCGTCCACGGCAGCTTCGGGAGAATCCGCTCCGCCGGACGCGCCAAAAGCGGTGAGCGCAAAAAAGCTGCCGCCGGCGAGAAGCACCAGCGAACCGATGACGGAGGCGATCCACGGAAGCCTGCTCCCGGACGACTGAGCCGGCGGTGCAACGGGCGGCTCGGTGACCCCGTAGTCGCCAGACAAGACTGGCGGAGCGGTCGTTGCGCCAATCCCCCAGCCCGCCGGAACTGCTTCATCGCCCTGATTCACGTTCTCACCCATTGTCTGCCATCTCCTCAGTAAACCTCGGGGACACCGTGCACAAGATCCACGGTGTAATGAGTTTTACGGAACACCGATGGCCCGCCTATAGGGACTTCACCCGGACTTTAGTCGGGGAGCGTTTCGAGGTCGGCTGGCCCGATCATCCCCGACGACATCGCATGCTCGACCAGACGACTCCGTCGATCGATCGCCTCGAAGCCTTTCTCGCCTCGAAGCCCGCGAACACCCTCAGCTGAGAGTCGTGCGCACAGATAGTCGAGCTTTCGATCTAGCTTCTTGCCCGACCAGCCGAGGCGATGAGCGACCGCTGCGTTCGCCGGTAGGTCGGCCGTGGACACCGACGAATCTTCGATGAAACGTTCGGCGAACGCGACGAGCAGCAACCGCTGTTCATTGTTCAACGGCACTATTCCGAACTGGCTCGTCGCCATCGAAAGATCGCCGTCGCCGTCGACGATCGGCGGCATGAGCGGATCTTGACCGGGCAGTGTCCAACCGAGCTCGTAGGTCGATGGCCCGGCATCGAAACGCAGGAGACCGCTAACCTCGCTGATCGCCGAGACGGCATCTGGTGGGAGTCGGGTCAGGCGCCCCGTGTTGCCAACCAGGGTCAATTGTGCGTGACGGCTTTTGTTCGCGAGCCACCACACATTGTCCTTTTCGAAGAACGTTCCGACGATGCGATGCATGTACTGGTTTGCTTCGTCGAGCTCGATGTCTCCGCTTCGTCCGAACGTGACGACGTCGCCTGGTTTCACGACGGTCAATTCGTCGATGAAGAAGAGATGGAGTTCACTCACGTCGAAACCTTCGATGTCACAAACACCATGATGGCAAACACCGAAGCTGTAGCTGCGAACACGGCGCCAAAGATCGCACCCCAGGCGAGGTCAATATCGTCGACGAGCGCTCCGAACAGCGCCGCCGCAAGGACGACGACGCCGACGGGAACCAGCAGCGCAGCAGCAGCGCGATGTCGCCCCGACGCTGCCATGGGCATAGCGATCGCGACCAACAGTGGTGCGAGCAGCCAGCCGGCGAGCACGACGACCTTCACGAAGCCATCGATCACCTCAAGCGCGCTTGCGCTGCGCAGAATGTCGATACTCGATCGCTTCTTGCCAAGAAGATCGAACCACGGAAGAACGAGCGAGATGACGGTGAGAAATCCAGCTCCCAGCGCAGCGGTGATCAGATGTCCACTACGTGGTCGGTTAGCCAAGCGCGTCGATCGCAGCATCGTAATCAGGCTCTTCGGTGATCTCACCAACGAGCTGCTGATGAAGAACCGTGCCTTCCTCATCGAGGACAACAACCGATCGTGCGCACAGGCCTTCCAGTTTGCCATCGACCATTCCGACGCCGTATGCGGTGAGGAACTCGGCATTCTTGAACGTCGACGCGGTCTGTACGTTCTCGATCCCTTCCGCAGAACAAAAGCGGCCAGCAGCCATTGGCAAATCAGCGGAGACGCAAAGAACCGTTGTGTTCTCAAGGGACGCGGCTCGTTCGTTGAATGTGCGAACACTGGTTGCACATGTCCCGGTTTCGAAGGAGGGGAACATGTTCAGGACGACACGTTGGCCCGCAAGATCGCCGGAGGTGATCGGGGCGAGATCGCTTCCCGTCAGAGTGAAACTTGGCGCTGTCGCCCCTACTGCTGGAAGGTCGCCAGCCGTGTTGACCGGGTTGCCACGGAGTGCTGTCTGAGCCATGAAGTTTCTCCTCATTTGATGAACGCTCACGCTACTGGCGTTGGACGTAGTGCGGTCATGCCGCAGATCACCAGGATGACGAGTGATGGAGCCGCTGTTTCGATGTGGCCACCGGACCACAACTTCAGAGCGGTCGACGTCAGGATCGCCACAGCGAAGATCGATGCGAGGCCGCCGTTCCACGGACGGCGAGGCGCAAGAAGCGCACGACGCTCGACCCTCGATACAAGGAACACGATGGGAGCAAGGATCGCGAGCGAAGCAGCGATCGTCGGGATTTTGAACATCCACCAGTCGAGCGACCCAACAACGTGACTCGGCAGACCGACCGTGAACTGCATTGCACCGGTCGCAATAACCGCGGCTGTCATGTGCCAGAGGTAGACGCTCATCGCAACGGTATTGGCGCCAACGACAGCAGCCCACGCCTTCGGACGGCTGGCGAGAGCGCTCGAGATCCGTGGCGCCGCAGCGATGGCAGTGAGGCTGAAAGCAGCACCGAACGTCATGAGACTGAGGTTTGGTGGGTTCGTTGGAGAGTTGTCAACGCCGGGGATATTGACCATCGAGACAATCCATGGACCGCCGGACAAGACCAGTCCGAGGGTTGCGGTCCATAGACCTGCGGCGTAGCCGATGAGACGTCGACCCGTCGGCAAGAGGCCATCGCGCCACGCCATACCCATCACCTGGAACATCAGCCAACCGAGCACCCAGTTGATCTGCGGAAGAACGGGAACGTTTGCGACCCGCATCGCCTCGAATACGAGAAAGGTCCCGCTGATCACGAGTGCGAAGCGCTTTGGATTGGCTCGGAAACGAGGGAGCACGAACGGAGCGAGCGCGGTGTCGATCGTGTAGTTCGCCAGAAACCACAGTGGGATGGCACCGGCGTGCAGCGGGGTACCGGCGAGGCTCAACTGACCGAAGGCGGCTGCGACCACGAGAACGACGAGCCAGGTTCCGGCGAGGACCACAGCGGGCGGCAACATGCGACGCAACCGAGCAGCGATCCAGTCTTGCGCCCGGCCGCCGTTGCGATCGTGGGAATCGAGCGACATCGCTGACGAGAAGCCGCCGACGACAAAGAACAACGGCATCACCTGCAGCAACCAGGTCGCCCATCCGAGAGAGGGGACGAATTCAAGCGCGTTGCCTCCGAGAAGTTCTCCCTCAGCATCCGACACTGCGACGAGCGCCAGCCAGTGACCAAAGGCGACGGTGAGCATCGCAACGACGCGGTAAAAGTCGATCGCACGGTTGCGATCTGCCTTGGCTTCAGCAGCCATTGAAGCCAGCGAGGGGGAGGCGTTTCGGGTTGCGGTGGTTGTCATGTATTCATTGAGCCAGACATCCATAATGAGGATCCCTGGGGATTTCCCCCAAAAACCCCTAGGGGGTGGTCATGCTTGACAACATCGACCGACAAGCAACTTCCCGAAATCTGCCCTTCGGCATGCGATATGGGGTGCTCCCCCGCGAAAGCGAAGAGGCCCTAATTACGAGCCTCCTTCGGACGTTGTCCGTCTTTCGAATCGCTGCACTGCTGTGGGCGGTGATGGGTGTTGCCCTGACTCGCGAAGACCTCATCCGCGAGCCGCTGGCGTGGGTCTTCGTCGCGCTGATGATCCTCACAACCGCGCTGCTCACGGCGCCACGAGGTCGCTCTGCCATTCTGAATCCGCTCGCGACCCGAACCGTGCTGTTCGAGGTCGGCGTGGGGATCATCGTGCTCCTCGCCGATGGGTTCGTCTATGGCCCCGATCGACCACAGTCACTTCCATGGTCGTGGCCCGCTGCCGGTGTGATGGCTGCGGGCATCGTGTTTGGAACACGAGCTGGCCTCTTCACTGCGCTTCTCACCGGTGCATCCGCGTACATAGGCGAGGTGCTGCTCCTCAATCGCAACAACGGAAATGTGGGTGCGATCTCCAAACTTGGTCTGTGGGTCTTGACGGGCACAATCGCTGGCTATGTGGTTGCTCGCCTGCGAAAGGCAGAGTCCGAGATATCGGTTGCTCGAGCCCGTGAGGAAATCGTGCGCGAACTCCACGACGGTGTACTGCAGACGTTGGCGGTCATTCAACGACGCTCGAGCGACACGGAATTGGCGGCGCTCGCACGCGATCAGGAGCACGATCTTCGTGGCTTTCTCGCCGGGTCGCCCGATGAGGTGCAGCTCGCTTTCGAACCAGCGATGCGGGACCTCGCGTCTCGACACGAGCGGCTGTATCCGGCGTGCAAAGTGCACGTCATCGTCGCCCGCGATCTTCCGATGCTCAAGGCGCATGAAATCAGCGCACTTTCCGGAGCGGTGGGCGAAGCGCTCACCAACGCGGGCAAACACGCGAACGCGACCAAAGTGACCATCTACGCGGAACCCGCAGACGATTCCTCGCCGGCCGAGGTTGATGGCACAACCACGGCGAGTGTGTTCGTCAGCGTCAAGGACGACGGAAGCGGCTTCGACCCTGACGGCGCAACCGAGTCGATCGGGATTTCGAGCTCGATTCGGGGCCGTCTACAAGAGTCCGGCGGAGCCGCTCATATCAACAGTGCGCCCGGACGAGGGACCGAGGTTCAACTGTGGCTGTAAGAGGGACGATGGCTGTAGGACGGACCATGGCTGTAGCGAATTGGAGTCGACGATGGTGGCAGTAAAAGTCGTGATCGCCGACGACCACGCGATCTGGCGAAGCGGTCTGCGCGCAGACCTCGGTGAGAACTTCACCGTCGTCGGAGAGGCAGCCGATGCAGCGGAGGCGATCAAGGTGATCGAGGCGACCGATCCCGACCTGGTGCTCTCCGATCTCCACATGCCCGAGGGTGGCGGGATCGCGCTCGTGAAAGCGCTCGCAGGTCGTGTGCCCGTCGTGATGCTCACCGTCTCGGAAGCTGAGTCCGACCTATTGGACGCGATCGCCGCAGGAGCGCTCGGCTACCTCGTGAAGGCGACCGAACCCGCCGAACTACGCGAGCAGCTTTGGAAGGCATCCAAGGGCGAACCGGTGTTCTCGGCATCGTTGGCTGCGTTGGTGCTCACCGAGTTTCGTCGTCTGCACAACGCCGAGGCGCCCGGTGAATCCCTTTCGGAACGAGAGCGCGAAGTTCTGCAGTTCGTTGCCCGGGGGCACACGTACAAAGAGATTGGCGAAACGCTTTTCATCTCGCCCAAAACCGTCGAGAACCACGTCCGCAACATCTTGAAGAAGCTCCAGCTCAACCGGAAGCAAGAACTTATTCGGTATGCACTCGATCACGGAATCGAGTAGCCAGGTCCGTACTCTGGGCCGATGGCCGTCACCGAACCTGAGCTGAACAATCCCGTTCTCGAACAGTTCTGGACCCAAAACGCAGACTCGATCGATGCGAAACTCGCGGAGCTCCGGTCACACCCACCTCGGTTTTTTTCGGAGACGCCGACCGAATCGATCGGTATTCCAAACGGCCCTGGGGCATGGGCCGTCACACAATACGACTTGATCCTCGAGATGTCCCGTGCGCCGGAAACGTTTTCCTCCGCGAGCGGAATAGCGATCCTCGATGCGCCGCAATCATTCAACGAGTTCTTCGGATCCATGATCGCAATGGACAACCCTCGGCACGCACACCTTCGCAAGCTGGTGTCCAAAGGGTTCACCCCGCGCATGCTCGGCCAGCTCGATCACGGAATCGTGGAACAGGCAAACACGATCATCGACGAGTTAGGCGACCGGACGACGTGTGACTTTGTCGTCGATGTCGCAGCCCGACTTCCGCTGGCCGTCGTCTGTGACCTAATGGGAGTGCCGCGCAGCGAGCTCGAGTTTGTTTTCGATCAAACGAACATCATCCTCGGTGCTTCCGACTCCGAATACGTTCCGCACGCGGGAGACATCGTCTCTGCTGTTCTCGAGGCGGGTGGAGCGCTCGCCGATCTCATGGCGAGCGTCGCCGAATCGAAAAAGGGCGGCGACGGCACAGACCTCACGTCGATCTTGGTCAACGCAGAGCTCGATGGGGAGCGGCTCACCAACGCCGAGATCGCCAGCTTCTTCATCCTTCTCGTGGTCGCCGGTAACGAGACAACCCGAAATGCGATCTCGTGGGGCCTGCACTACCTCACGCAGAACCCCGAGCAACGCGCGATCTGGCAGAACGACGTGGTCGGGGTCACCAACACCGCCGTCGAAGAGATCGTTCGGCTCGCGAGTCCGCTCACGCTCATGCGCCGCACCGCGACGTCTGACACGACGCTCGGAGGCGCCGAGATCAAAGCCGGTGACAAACTTGCGATGTTCTACCTCGCCGCGAACCGCGACGAATCCGTCTTCGAAGATCCACTGAAGTTCGACGTTCTCCGCGACCCGAATCGGCACCTCGGCTACGGCGGACCCGGGCCGCACTTCTGTCTTGGTGCGCACCTCGCTCGACGCGAAATCGGCGTCATGTTCCGCGAGCTGTTCCGTCGATTGCCCGACATTGAAACATCGGGACCCCCCGACCCGCTCAGATCGAATTTTATCCATGGCATCAAGCACCTGCCGGCAACCTTCACGCCAGGTGGCTGAGCAGCCTCACCAATCGGATCCGTCACCTGGAACAAAGAAGGTCTGCACGATCTTCTCTAACATCAACGAATAGACCGACCAGCTCTTCTCGGGATCTTTGATGGCGGGGTGCACCAGACCCTCGAGATGTTCGCGAGCTCTTAGCGAGTACCGCGCCGAGAGTCCTTCGGCCAGTGCCGAGCTACTGATCTCGCCGTACTGATATGCGAGTTCCCCGTACTCGGGCCGCGGAACCAATCCAATAAGTTCCACGAGTGGGCGGTAGACGTTGTTGATCGTTGCGTTGCGGAGCTCTTCCTCGCTTTCGTTCATCCAATCCGCGAGGTCCTCGTCGCGCCGGCCGTCCGGCGCGCTGTGAAGAATTGCTCGTAGCGCAATGACGAGCTGCCAGCTCGATGAATCAGAGATCGCCCGAACATTCGCTGACCCGCTAACTCGGATTATCTCGCGAAGGAGTTCGAGGGGCCCCATGCTCGCGCCGTGCTCTTCGACGACCGAGTATGCCGACTCCTGCAGTCGCTCGACGGTGGCGTTGCGCGCTTCGACCGCTCGGCGGAGCACCGCGTGTTGGAACATCTCTTGGGGCGAGTAGTGATCGTCCGTCGACCAGACGAGGTACGCCGAAGAACGAGACACCGCAGCGTCACGAACGGCGTGCTCGAGGTTGACCGAATCCATCCCGATCGACATTCCCGACGTCGTAAGAGACGCGAAGCCAGACGCCAAGAGCCGTTCTTTGGTTTCGTCGGCGCTAAGCCGCTGTCGACTTGCTGCCGGCATATCGGATTACCCAGTCTGTGTACGGGTCTGATGTGGTGACGTAGAACGTACCGCTCGGCGTCACCCGCCACCCAATTAGACATTGAATCCAAAGTCCAAAGACGCTATAATTGTGGCTGCAGAGTGAAATACGATCTGGCGGGGCGGTCATGCTGCAACCTTTGGCGGGCGATCGGCGCAAACTGATCTCAGAGGCGGTTCGAGCGGGCGATGGTGCAAACCACGCCCGCTCTTACGCGTCCACGACGCTCCGCTCACCGGAATGGCCAACCCCACGCCGATGCACAATAATCGGCCCTGACGCCGACAAGTCTGGGGTTACCCCGGCGAGGAGACCTGTGTGAGCAATGCGATCAGCGTCCGTGGATTGACAATGAAATATGGCGACTTCGTCGCTGTCGACAACATCGACCTGGATGTCGCAAAAGGCGAAATACTTGCGTTCCTGGGTTCGAACGGCGCGGGAAAAACGACGACGATCGAGATTCTCGAGGGCTTTCGGAAGAGAACGGCTGGCGATGTCGAAGTGCTAGGCCATGATCCGCAGACCGCACCATTGTCGTGGCGAGAGCAGATCGGAATCGTGCTCCAGGAATCCGAACCCGTTCCTGAGCTCACGGCCGGTGAGGCAGTGCGTATGCAAGCTGCCTACTACCAGGCACCCCGGAATCCCGCCGAAACCCTTGAACTCGTCGGGCTCAAGGACAGTGCAGATCAGCGAACGCGCAAACTCTCCGGTGGGCAGAAGCGGCGGCTCGATCTCGCGCTAGCGCTCGTTGGAGACCCAGAGTTGGTCTTTCTCGACGAACCGACAACTGGATTCGATCCCTCCGCGCGCCGAGAGTCGTGGGGCATGATCGAGGCCCTCCGCGACATCGGCAAGACCGTATTGCTCACAACGCACTACATGGACGAAGCCGAACATCTGTCGGATCGAATCGTCGTGATCGGCGCAGGCAAGATCGTCGCACGAGGAACTGCGGAAGAGTTGGCGAAACAAGTGAACGCACAGACCCGCGTGTCGTGGAAACCAATCTCCAGCGACCCAAAACCCCCCGATCGACTCGGGGCTCGCATCGCACAAACGGGACACGTCGTCATCGAGACGAAAGATGCTCTGGTAACCCTGCACCATCTCACGAGCTGGGCAATGGACTCCGGCGTGGCGCTACCCGAACTCAACGTTGCTCGTCCCACCCTCGAAGACGTCTACCTCGAGCTGACAAAAGATGTGGAGGGACGATGAGCACACTTTCAATGATTCGACATCAGCTGTCCTTCGACCTGTTGATCTTTCGGCGAAATCCAGCCGCGACATTCTTCACCGTCGTCTTGCCGTTGATCTTCCTCGTGATCTTCACGTCGATCTTCGGCAACGAAACACTCGACAACGGCGCAAAGGTAGCCACGGTCTACGTGCCTGGGATTCTCACCCTCGCTGTGGTCTCGGCAACCGCGGTCAACTTGGCGATCACGATGACTACCCGCCGTGAACGTGGGGTCCTGAAACGTGTTCGGGGAACACCAATTTCGCCTTCGATTTTCATCCTTTCCCAGATGCTCGCCGGCGTTGCGATCGCCATGGTGATGACCGTGATCATCTCGGTCATTGGTCGGCTCGCCTATGGCGTAGCCCTTCAGTGGGAAACATTTCCGAGCCTGCTCATCTCGCTGCTCATCGGTGCCATGTCGTTCGCGGCGATGGGCCTCGCAATGACGACGATCATCTCATCGGAGGACGCCGCGCCAGCGTTGACCAACGCGATCATGCTGCCCCTCTACTTCATCAGCGGCGTCTTTGTACCCGACAGCCAGGTGCCCGACTGGGTAGGCACCGTCGGAAACCTCTTCCCGGTCAGCCATCTCAACCAGGCTCTCCAGGAGAGCTTTAACCCCTTCGCACAGGGCGCGGCATGGCCCTGGAATCATTGGCTGGTCATCGCTGGCTGGGGTCTGGTGTGTGCGGTGATAACGCTCAAGACATTCCGGTGGTCACCGAACCGCTAGAGCGGCATCAGAATCAGGCGGTGGCCACGCTAGCGATCACGAAAACCAGAATGGCAGCGAGGATCACGCCGGTTATGACTCCACCGATGACCAACGCTGCGATCGCCTGCCCACGATTTCCGGGATCGCGACGACCCGCATCTATGCCCTTCTTCTCCGTGTAGCCGAGCACCGCTCCAACCGGAGCGGTGATACAACAAAAGATGCCAAGAATCGAAAGGACCAACGCGAGAACCGCGCGGCTGGTCTCGGGAAACGCTCCGGCATAAACCCCGGCAGGAGGAGCCCCTGGAAAGCCACCTGGAGCTGGTCCGGTGGGGAAGCCGCCCGCTGCGGGCGGTGTGCTGCCGAAGCTTGGCAGGGCTCCCGGAGTCGGCGTGACGGTGCCGAACCCACCTGGTACGGAATCGATTGGCGCTTGCGGCGGGCTCGGTGAATCGGTGCCAAGCCCTCCAACGGGCCGCGGGCCATCCGTCCAGGCAGTGCCATCCCAATAACGTTCGGTGTTCGGCGGATCACCTTCGGCGTGATACCAACCGGGCGCTGCTGAATCCGACATGTTCTATCTCCTGGTTGATCAGCCGTCGTTGCGACGAATGAACACGGGGCGGTCAGCATTCGACCGCCCCAAATCGTAGCGGTAGCCCATGCCGTCGAAGTCGACCAACTCCTGTCGGCTACGAACCCGGTTCTGAATGATCCACGCGCTCATGACCCCGCGCGCACGTTTTGCGAAGAAGCTGACGATCTTGAAGTCCGCGTCGCCCTTTGCATCGAGGAACACCGGCGAAATGATCGGAGCGTCGAGAGCGTCTGGGCGCACGGCGGAGAAATATTCGTTCGAAGCGAGGTTGACGAGAACCTTCGTACCAGGACTTGTTTCAACCGCGCGGTTCAGATTTTCGGTGATCTCGTTCCCCCAAAAGGAGTAGAGGTCGGAGCCCGACGGCGTCTTGAGCTTCGTTCCCATCTCGAGTCGATATGGCTGCATCAAGTCCAATGGTCGGAGAACGCCGTAGAGCCCCGAGAGAATTCTCATGGTCTTTTGGGCGTGGGTGAAATCGCGCTCGGAGAACGAGTTCGATGCGTCGATACCCGTGTACACATCGCCATTGAACGCGAGGAGCGCCGCGCGCGCATTGCGGGGCGTGAACGGGCGTTGCCAATCGTGGAACCGGCCAAAGTTGAGTTCGCCGAGTGCAGGCGATACATGCATAAGCGCCGAGATTTCGTCGGGCGACTTGGTCGCCATAACGGCGACAAGCTCCTCGCTCCGATCGAGCATTTCGGGCTCAGAGAATTTTTTGGTCGCAAGCTTCGATTCGTAGTCGAGCGACTTTGCAGGAGAAACGACGATCAGCACCCTCATTGTTTATCCGATCCTGCGCGCGAATTCAGCCCCGAAGGATAATCAACGCAACACCGGCGCTCGCCAGAAGAGCCAACGCGGCAGTGAAAATGAGGACGAGCACGACCCAGGGAGCCTTGCTACCGCTGCCCTTCGGACGCCGTGGAGCCACCCGAGGACTTGAGAATATTTCTTCCGCCATGACCTCAACATACTGCAAACCAGTCAGCCAAAAGCGGTCACTCAGAGTCCTTCGTAAGATCCCCTCGATCGACTCGCACGACCCCAGCGCTCGATTGTCTCACCCATTTCGGTCGATGGACCGGCCTCCACGAACGGCCAGACCTCCTCGCCGATCTTCCTCCAATTGCCCCGAGCCTCGAGCTGAGCAAACAGCGCAATCACGCCGAGATTGATTCGCTGAAGGACCACGAACGATGATGGAACGTCAAGAACCTTCTTGAGCTCGCCATGTTCGCCCGTTGTATCGAAGATCGCCTTCACGCCAGCTGCGGAATACTCCTCGTCGAACGTGAAGTCTCGGTCCTCAAGGACGAAATCGTAGAAATACTGGAAGTACTCTCCGATCGATTCATCGGAAAATCGCTGGCCTCCTTTGAGCAGCCCGGCACCCTCGATCGTCCTTCGAAATGCCCCGAAGTCCCGATCGACAACCATGTTCATGATGAGCGACTCGAAGAGAGCCGTGTCCTCTTCATTGAAGTATTTGACCAAACCAAAGTCGAGAAAAGTGATTCGGCCGCCACCGTGGAATATGTAGTTCCCCGGGTGCGGATCGCCGTTGAACGCTGCGAGGCGATAGATCGAACCGAAGGTGAACCTGAAGAGCGTCTCGGCGACGAGGTTCTTTTCCTCTTGGCTCCACGTCAGTACTTCAGCGAACGTCGAGCCAACAACCAGCTCGGAGGTGAGGATCTTCCGACTCGAGAACTCGTCCAGAATATTCGGCACATGGATGAATGGGTGTCCCTCAAAGTGCGAGGCGAAGTGACGTTGATTCCGCGCCTCGAGCTCGTAATCCAACTCTTCACTGAGTCGGTCACGCAGCTCTTCGGTGATCGTGGTCGTGTCTATCCCCGGGAACATCAGTCGGAGTACGGAGAACAACACGTCGTTCGTGCGGAGATCGGACTCGATCGCTTCAGCCACGCCCGGGTATTGAACCTTGACCGCAACCGCTTGACCTGCGTGGGTGATCGCCCGGTGAACCTGGCCAATCGAGGCCGCCGCGATAGGCCGCGAGTCCCACTCGGCGAATATTTCGGTCGGGTGTGCGCCGAGTTCGTCGACGACTACCGATGCAGCGAGCTCGGCCGACATCGGTGGAGCATCCGTCTGGAGTTGCGCGAGTGTTGCCCGAGCATTTTCGGGAAGACCAAGGTCGAGATAACTCGCCATCTGCCCGACTTTCATCATCGCTCCCTTAAGGTTTCCCAGTGAAGCGACAACGTCCTCGGTCGTCTTCATCTCGAACTCGGCCTTCAGCTCTTGTTTGCGCTCGGCGGACGCGAACGTCTTGCGAGCCTGGATTACTGCCCATCGGCCGCCGGTTCGAGCGCCGACCTTGGCAACGGCGGCGTTGCGCCCGGCGCTACCCATGGACCCAACGACCTCGTCGTGAGACTTTCGCCGGCTCCAAACAATTGTGGATCCGCCGATGATTCCGAGCACACCGAGTGCTCGGAGGACATTCTTCACTCGAACTCCAAGAACGAGTGGATCTCAGCGCGGAGCTCGGGGATACCGGTTCCCTTTGCTGCGCTGACCCACCGAACGTCCTTCTTCTCCACTCCGCAGCCCTCGGCCACGGCCTTCTTTCGGGAACCGAGCGTCGCCGACTTCACTTTGTCGTGTTTCGTGGCGACGATCTTGATCGGGATACCGATGTGTTGGAACCACTCGAGCGATTGTTTATCGAGCGCAGTCGGACCTACCTCGCCATCGACAAGCACGAGGACAAGCGCAAGATTCTTCCGTTCGACGAGGTAGTCCTCGATCATTCGCGCCCAGCGCTTCTGCTCGTGTTTTGGAGCTTTTGCGTAGCCATAACCCGGTAGGTCAACAAGCCATTTGCCCGATCCTTCAGGTTGAAGCTCAAAGACGTTGAGAAGGCGTGTCGCGCCAGGCGTCTTTGACGTTTTTGCCAAGGACTTCCTATTTGCGAGCGCGTTGAGCAGCGAACTCTTCCCGACGTTCGATCGGCCAGCGACAGCTACCTCGACGAGCGAATCGGGGAGTTGAGTGTGTAGGGCCGCAGACGTCACGAACTCGAGATGCAGCGGCACGGACATGAGCTGAAGTCTACGGGCGTCGTTTGGCGAAGAAACTGGTGAGCAACTCGGCGCACGCAGCTTCATCAACCCGCATCGTGACGTCGAAATCGTGGGCGAAGCGCTGGTCGGCGGCGACGTTGTAAAGAGAGCCGAGCGCGCCACCCTTCATGTCCAGCGCACCAAATACGACGTGAGCAATTCGCGCCTGTTGCGCGGCGCCTGCGCACATGACACAGGGCTCGAGCGTGACGATCAGCGTGTGGTCGTCGAGACGCCAAGTTCCCGCTGCATCGGCAGCATCACGCAAGGCCAGCACCTCAGCGTGTGCAGTCGGATCACCCGTGAGCTCGCGCTCGTTGTGTCTCGACGCGACGATCTGTCCATCGGGAGAGAGCACCAGCGCACCTACGGGAACATCGTCGTGTGCAAGTGCTCCAGCCGCTTCGCTGCGGGCCACTTCCATGAGCGCTCGCCAGTCGGGTGTAGCCATTGCGCAACAGTAACCTTGAGATGTGCGCGCCGCCGTCCTTCGCGAGATCAATACCCCACTGACGATCGAGGAAGACATCGATGAAGCCTTCCCTGAGATGAAGACGGGATCGGTGGCGCGCAGCGTCATCATATTCTGATGACGCTGGACGTGGACTCGCTGAACGTCGATGCCTACCTCGATCGCATTGGTGTTCGAGCCGCGCCATCGATCGATGCAGCCGGGTTGGCCGTATTGCAGCTCGCACATCTTCGGACTGTCCCGTTCGAGAACATCGATGTCTACGACGGGATCGAGGTCCGAACCGATCTGGCCTGGTCGATCGACAAGGTCATCCATCGGCGACGCGGAGGCTGGTGTTTCGAAGTCAACGGCGCGTTCGCGGCACTGCTGCAAGCGCTTGGCTTCGAGGTGACAATGCTCGGTGCCGCGGTATTGCTCGGTGGTCCCAATGCCATTGTCGATCACCTCACGCTGGAGGTAACACTCGACCGCGCATATCTGGTCGATGTTGGGTTCGGCAATAGTTTCATCACGCCGCTCGACCTCAATCGTGCGGGCCCACAAGACGGCGGGTCGGGCACGTTCGAACTGATCGACAGCCCACAAGGGCAAACGCTCACGCGACACGACGAGGCCGGCGTGCCCGTGCCGCAATATCGATACAAACGGAACGTTCGTGTCTTAACCGACTTCGACGAGTCGTCGGCCCGACTCCAATCCGATCGCTCGCTCCAGTGGAGTCAGAAACCATTCGCGACGCGCCTGCTCGACGATGGTGCAGATCGAATCACACTGCTACGGGATCGTCTGACCATCGTGCGAGATGGCGTCAGCAGCGAGACACCCGTGACTTTCGACGAGTGGGATTCGACGCTCGCCGAGCACTTCTCGATGCATCGCTCAGACACCCGAGACGCCGGGACTTAACGCCGATGGAAGCTTCTCGGTGACCTATGCGTCGTGACATCGGCGGATGGGCGAACTAGCGTTCTGCCCATGGGCAGTAGGCGCCAGAACACGACCGAACGTCGTCTCGCCCACGTACGCGCCATCAAAGACGAGTTCTATGCCGACGAACCTTCACTCGACGAGCAGCTCGAGACCAAGGACCAAAGGATCGTCGAGCTCGATCGTGAGGTCGAGATGTTACGGCTGCAACTACTGCAAGAGCGCAAAAAACAGCACCCAGAGCCTGAAGACAGCGCACCAGCCTCGGCGGACCGTGAGCCCTCCGCTTTCGACTTCTACCGCGACTAGCGACGGTCCAGCTCATGGGAGGCAGCCACGATCATGGCACCGGTCTCGCTCGTGCGGGTGAGCGACACCTCGGACGGCTGAAGGCCGCGTTCGCCGTCATCTTCGCCTTCCTTATCGTCGAGGCGATCGCAGGGTTCGTCACGAACTCGCTCGCCTTGTTGTCCGATGCGGGACACATGCTCACGGACGTGATCGGCATCGGTATGGCGCTCGCCGCGATCCAACTCGCATCCAGATTCGACGGACGAGGTGGTTCCGCACGGTCGAACCACACATTCGGCCTGTACCGGCTCGAGATCTTGGCCGCGTTCGTCAACGCCCTGCTGCTCTTCGGCGTCGCAATATGGGTCCTGATCGAAGCGATTCAGCGATTGAGCGATGATCCCGAGGTACTGGGAATCCAGATGCTGGTGGTGGCGGTGCTCGGCCTCCTCGCAAATATCGTCGCATTCCTCCTCTTGCGGGAGGGGTCAAAGGAATCGATGAACATCGAGGGCGCCTACCTCGAGGTGCTCGCCGACACAGTCGGCTCGGTCGGCGTGATCATCGCAGCGATTCTGCTCGAAGTATTCGATTGGACCTGGGTCGATCCAGTGGTCGGCGCCCTGATCGGCCTGTGGATCCTGCCTCGCACTTGGCAGCTCGGTCGCAAAGCCGTACGCGTCCTCTTACAGGCGGCCCCGGAGAACCTCGACCTCGATGCATTGTGCGCGGACCTGTTGTCGATCGAGGGGGTCGTCGATGTCCACGACCTGCACGTCTGGACCCTCACATCGGAGATGGAGGCGGCGTCGGCACATCTTGTGATCGTGGATGGGGTCGACAGCCACAGCGTCCTCGACATGGCGCGTGACCGGCTCCACGCCGGCTATCACATCGACCATGGCACTTTTCAGATCGAACCCGATTCGCATGTCGGTTGCCACGAGCTGACGTGGTGACGTCTCAGAGCGGTCCCCTCGACATTGCGCACGAGCATGTTGTTCTTGCCAGCATTTGATGTCTTAGGCATGGAATCCACCTCGGCTGGGTCAACCTGAAGTTGAGCGAGCAGAGCCTCGGACACGGCGCTGATCACTACCCTCGACCGAATGGCCGGCGATTTGCGACATCCTCGAATGGATGAGTGGCGAGAGCTTCATAAGGACTATCGAGCGGTCTGGACCGGCCGCGGTCAAGGCGTAGCCACCGATGGCGTGAGCTGGTTCGTTTCCCAGAACGACAGCGCTCCGGGCGTGTCTCGTTATTCGGCCGACTTCGGCACGCTGGAGGCTCGCGTCGATATTCCCCGGTGGGACGCCGGGCATGTCGGCGCTGTGTCGGTACTCGATGACCGCGTATTCGTTGCTCTCGAAGGCCCGGAACGAGTGATCACCTTCACACCCGAGCTCGACGAAATATCGAGCGTGACCGTGGATCGCCCGATGGAGAGCGACTTCAAGAAACATCTTGCGTGGTGCGCCATCAACCCCGGCAGCGGACTGCTCTACACCTGCGATTGGGTCGACGCCGTCTCGCTCACGGCATATCATCCAACGACCGGCTCGCCGACACCCGAACACGACATCGCGCTTTCGAAACCCGTGAACCGCACGCAGGGCGGTGCGTTCTCGTCGAACGGGAATCTCTATCTCGCATCTGACGATCAGCTGAGCTACACCGAACAATTGCTGGTGATGTTGCGCCTGAAGAAGCCGAGCCGCCAAACCTTCCCGGGCATTCATGGATTCGACGCGGGCACGGGCGCAACCCTCGGCTACATCCCAATCGTTACCCGCCCGCTACTTCCCCACTTTGAGGAGATCGAGGGGATGGCGCTCGGTCCAATGATGATCGACGGAACGATCGCGCACGTTCATCTCGCGTTCCTCGACAAGAACCAATTTTGGATTCGAGACGATGTGGAGATCCGCTCCTTCGTCGTCCCCGACACCGACGAGCTCTAGGAGCACGGCCATGGAATATCCCACTCGAGTCCTCGCGCTCGATCGAACCCGCTGGGTGAGGTACGCCAACATCGCAATCAAGATCGGTCTCGTGCTCGCGTTTGCTGTAGCGATCATCTTTCAGCCCGAGGGAGCACAAGGGAAAGGCATGGAGTTTCGTGCGCCGATGTTCATCGGCTCTGCGATTCTCGTACCGATTATCGCGATATGGCGAAGATGGGAACCGTTTCCCCACACCGCCGATGCCCTGCTCGCTGCCCCGTTCTTGCTCGACACCTTTGCGAATGTGGCTGGCTTCTATGAACGATTCAATGCGACCGACGACGTTTTGCACATCCTCAACTGGGTGCTGCTGGTCTCGGCATTCCACGCTTTCCGATTCCGCAACGTCCACACGAAGAACGAAGCGCTCTTCATCGGCTATGGGGTCGGGGGCTTGGCGATCATCTGGTGGGAGGTCTTCGAATGGCTTGTCTCGACCGAAGGGTGGTTAGGCGGTCCGAACGGCTTGGCACTCACGTACACCGATACGGTCGGAGATCTGTTGTTGTCCTCGACCGGTGGTCTTCTCGGTTCGATCCTCAGCATGTATTTTCTGGGTCCAGTAAAGAACAGCTAGCGCAGCTATTGTCCGCCGAGGGAGGCTTCACATGCAGCTGTGGTCAACGCCGGGGCCTACCGGTCTATCGAAGGAACTCTTGGATCGATTCGACGTGGCCGACCCCTCGTTCATCGAGAACCCGTACCCCGTGCTCAACGAGTTGCGCGAAGCAACGCCAATCTTCTGGAATGAGGAGACAAACCAGTGGATGCTCACTCGTTTCGACGATGTATCGAGGTCGCTGAAGAACCGGAAGCTCGGGCGCGATTACTCGCACCTGTTCACACATGACGAACTTGGTCGATCTGGGCCCGATGGTCGGTGGCAGCAATTCAACGACCATGAGCGTTGGTCGCTGCTCTGCCTCGAGCCACCCGATCACACCAGATTGCGACGCCTGATTTCGAAGGTGTTCACCCCGCGTGCGGTGGCGACGTTGGCCGATTCGATCGAGGGGTTCTCAAACGATCTGCTCGACAAGTGCGAGTCGCTCGGGACGTTCGATCTGTTGTCCGACTACGCCCAGCCGTATTCGGTCGCTGTCATCTGCTCGATGCTCGGCGTTCCAACCTCGGACACCCAGCTCCTCCTCGACTGGTCACACGCGATCGTCAAAATGTATGAGCTGACGGCCTCGGAGGAGGTCAAAATCGCGGCGGACCGGGCCGCGGGTGAATACATCGATTACACGCGCGAACTCATTGCCGAGAAACGTCGTGCACCGGACGGTCTTTTGGTCTCCGAGCTCGTCAAGGTCGAAGACGCTGGCGACACGCTCACCGAGGCCGAGGTCATTTCGACCACGATGGTCCTCGTCGAAGCTGGCCACGAAGCCACCGTCAACACGCTGGGCAATGGTTTCCGAGCGCTCATGGATAATCGCGAGCAGTGGGAGCGCTTGATCTCTGGTTCGGTAGAGCCAGCATCGGCGGTCGAGGAACTTCTTCGTTTCGACCCACCTCTACAAATGTTCGAGCGGTGGGTCCTTGAACCAGGCCTTGAGATTGGCGGGCAAGCTCTGGCGGTTGGCGACGAGGTGGCCATGTTGTTCGGTGCTGCACAACGCGACCCCCGCCGCTTCGACGATCCCGACACATTCGATGTGGGTCGCAACGACCCTGCCCACATTGGCTTCGGCGGTGGGATTCACTTCTGCATCGGCGCGCCGCTGGCGCGCCAGGAGCTGGTCAGATCCGTACGAGGATTCGTTGACCGCTTCCCCGATCTTCGTCTAGTCGAGGCACCGACCAATCATCCGACATTCGTGATCCGCGGCCTCACCGCGTTGCGCTTGGCCACGAGCTAGCGGTCAAGGTTTTCGCGAATCAACCGAGTCGATCGATGAACTGCGCAAGCTCCGCCGCATCGATGTCGGCGACCTCGGAGGCATCAGGAAACCCACGAGAGGCGACGTCGGAACGAAAAGCCGAGAGGGCACGCACCCGTTCATCCGCGACCTGGCGGTGCAGGCTTTCGAGATCGGCGTAGGCCCGAGCATGGCGTGGCCGGCGGGGACCCTCTCCGCAGATGTCGGAGGTGAAGAGGAACATGACGTCGGCATCGGGTCCCGACCCGAGCGAGATGGTGACGAGCCCGGTTCGCTCATTGATCTCCGCGAGCACCTCGGCGGGGATGAGCTCACATTCGACGGCGAACGCTCCGGCATCTTCGAGTTCCTGGAACTGCTGCCATAACGCGGTCGCTTCGTCGGCGGTCTTTCCCACTGCGCGTACACCGCCATAGAGCGTCGACTTCTTCGGCACGAAGCCCAGATGGCCCATGACGGGAAGGTCCTCTTCGGCAAGGCGACGCACACACGACAGCCCGCGAGCGGTGATGACCGCGTCGGCACCGTTGGTCAATGCATCGAACGCCGCTCCGAGAAGATCATCTTCGGTCACGGCGCCGTCGAAATCGATCGCTGCGGTGACGAACAGCCGTGACGACCCCTCGCGCACAGCTGGCACAGCCCCAGCGAGACACACCGCCATCTCGATGCCGGCGGCTTCAACTGCAGCGGCCTCCTCAGCGGTCGATGCGGTCACTTGTGCGAACTGCGCGTCGGAGTTCCGTAGCGCTTTGATCGAAGCGACGGTCGTGGTGCGATCGACGTCGTTCCCGGTGTAGTCCAAAATTCTCGTCATGCAGAGTGTCTAGAGCATCGCCGGGGTGGTCGTCACCACGAGCGCTCCAGCGTCATACTGCACGGATGGAAACCAGTGGCTTCATGCGAATCCAGACCGCCGTCGCCGCCGACCTCGAGCGTGTCGCTGCCGAGGTTTCCGTGCTCGATCCTGGGCGCGGCACAGCGACATTCAGCGTCGGCGATGGCCGGGCCATTCTTCTTGGCGAAGGGCTGTACGTGAATCGCGCTATCGGAGTCTTGTTTCTCGATGATCATCTCCTCGATGAGTTCGAGGCTCGGAGCGCCGCTGCTGGTCAGGCCCCAGCAATCGAGGTTTCCGAAGCGACCGATCCCGAGTTTGTAAAACGCCTCACCTCACGGGGGTACGAGTCGGCTGGCAGTGCAGCGCTCATGTCGCGGCGGCTTCGAAGCGACGAACATTTCGAAGGTACAGAGCGGTTCTCTTTAGAGCGCGTCACAAGAGACATTGTCGACGTCTGGTGCGAGACAACCGCCCGAGGGTGGGGACACGAGGCCAACGACGCTCGCGCGACCAGCGACCTGTACGCACGCGCCGCGTTCGCGGCGCAGGACCCTGGGCTACTGCTTGCGCGATCGACCCAAGACCGACGCGTGGTGGGCTGTGCCGCGCTCGCCGTCGTGGATGGCATTGGGTTGTTGGGCGGCATGTCGGCACTGCCGCACGAGCGGGGACATGGCCTGCAGCTCGCGCTGATCGCGCATCGACTTCGCCTTGCATCCGATCGTGGATGCGACCTCGCAGCGACCCAGGCAGCAAACAGCCTGTCGCAGCGCAATCTAGAAACATCTGGATTCGTTCAGATCCAGCAGGTGAGGACACTTCGCAGGCCTATCGTCGAAACATGACCTCGAAGTTCTTTCCGTACAAGCTCGATAAGCGTTGGACGGCGATGTTCATCCCGTTTGGTGTTGGCGACGACGACGGGGTCACGCTCACCGGCCATGGCCTGCTCCGAGCTACGTACGGTCGTTTTTCGACGGAAACCCCGATCGCCAATATCGACCACACCCTGGTGACCGGTCCGCATCGTTGGTACACCGCTGTCGGTGTTCGACTCAGCTTCACCGACGACGGGCTGACGTTCGGCACGAACCATCGACTGGGCTTATGCATTGCTTTCGTGGAACGAATCCCGAAGGTTCTCGGCGGCAAAGACCATTCGGCACTTTGGGTGAGTGTTGCTGACCCAGAAGCGCTGGCCTCAGCGATCGAAAGTCACCAGGGCTGACTCAGCCATCCCCGTCGTCGATCGCCGCTTCGTCATTGGGTGTGTCGTCACTTTTGGACTGGCCGTCTGCTCGGGCCGCGTCGGTTTGGACCTCGACGACTTGGGTCGACACGAGCACCGCTTCTTGAAGTTCACTCGCCAAGAGATCCGCGAGCTGTTCGGCGCCGGGGACTTTGCCCGATTCGGTGAGCACAACGTCGATGGAGAGCTCAGCTGCAAGACGCTCAACCGACACACTGACGAGCTCGGACGTTGCGTCCACGTCGTCGAGATAGGAGTCGAGCCAATGCTCGATGTCTTCGGTCGGGTCGGTGGGAGGTAGTACCCGTGCCCGAGTGATGTGCAGGGGAAGGACCATGACGATGACGGCGAGGGCGGCCCATCGGAGACCACCGACGACGAACCCTGCACGCATTGGGAGCCGACGATGCGACGCCACGCCGCTGACGAGGAAGGTGAGCGCCGCGCTCATGATGATGCCGGCGACGTTGGCCAGGAACAGCATCAACGCACCGAGCGAGAGCGCGTACTCCCCGATCTCGAGCGTGATGCCGACGACGGCCAACGGAGGTACGAGTGCCACCGCAACGGCGACGCCGGTGAGCGCGTCTGCTGCGGCGCGCCGGATCTGCGCATAGGCCCCAGCTGCGCCCGCAGCGAGAGCGATGCCGAGGTCGAGCAGGTTCGGCGAGGTCCTGGCCACGATTTCGGCGGGAAGCGGGTCCATAGATCCGGGGAACACAAGCGACGTCGCTGCGGCGAGGCCGATCGCCCCTGCAGCACCGACCGTCAGCACGAGGATTTGTCGGAGGAATTGCTGTGGCAGACCGATCACGAGAGCGGCCGATGCACCCAGAACAGGGTTCATGAGCGGTGCGACCAACATTGCGCCGATGACCACGGCGGTTGAGTCTGCCAACAATCCCATGACGGCAATGAGCACACTCATCGTCATGAGCGCTGCGAAACGTCGCGCGAAACGACCGAATCGGTGACCTTCGTGAAAAAGCCCACGCAAGATTCGATCTCGATCATCATCGTTCAGGTCGCCGAGCTCGACGCGTCCGAGCATCGTCACGATCCGAGCAAAGGGTCCGCGCACCGGCTTGAGGGCGGTTTCCTTCACGGCTAAGAGCGTGCGTTCGACCGCTTCCCGTCGTTCTGAGGACGTCACTTCTGCGGTCATGCTCAGCTCCATGCACTTCGCGGTTATGGCATTTCAGTTACGATCGTAACCTAATTGCAATCTAACTGCAATCATTACCACACTTCGTGAATTTGTGCCGGTCAGCCGCGATCCGTTTCACGGATTGGACATGCTGACTTCAGATGGAGAAGACCTTCGGAACCTCGATCGTTATGTTCTCGGGGCCATCAGCGCTCACATGGACGCAGTCCTCTACTCGAACACCGCCGATGTCGATGTAGTCCTCGGCAACCCCCATGTCGATGTCGTCGGGAAAATCGGTCGACATCTCGAGAATGGCGGGGATGAAGTAGATCCCTGGCTCGATCGTGACCACCATGCCGTCTTGTAACGGTCGATCGGTGCGCAGGTTGGACAGCCCGAATAGCGAGCTTCGCTCTCGGCCTTCGGCGTATCCGGCGACATCGTGGACGGACAAGCCAATCTGGTGGCCAAGGCCATGGGGGAAGAACAGCGCGGCGACTCCACGGGCGACGAGGTCGCTCGGATCGCCTCGAAGGATCCCCAGCTCGACCAAACCTTCGGCCATCTGGACAGCGGTCTCGATGTGGATCTGCCGGTACTCCGCCCCGGGAACACACTTCGAAACCGCGACCTCTTGGGCTGCGGTGACGATGGCATGAATATCGCGATGACGTTGACTCGGGGTTCCTCCCACCACGAAGGTGCGAGTGCAGTCGCACGCGTAGCCGTCGACCATCGCGGCGGCATCGATGAGCACAAAGTCGCCCGGATTCACGACGGTTCTCGTCGGCTCGAAGTGCAGCACAGCAGCATTCCGAGCGGCAGCGACGATGCTGTCGTAGGCAGGAGCGTCCCCTCCCCCGCGTCGGAAGCCGACCTCGAGCTCCGCTTCGATATCGCGCTCGGTCATCCCCGGCGCGGCTGTGCGATACACCTCTTCAAAGCCGACCACGGTGGCGGCCGCCGCGCGCCGCATTCGCTCGAGTTCGTCGGCGTCCTTTCGCAAACGCGTCTCGGCGACGAGCGATGTGAGGCGCTGGTCTGCGTCGGGTGCGACCCCTAAGCGATAGGTGGGAGCTGAGCCTCGCCCAGCGAGCCATGATTCGAGAGATGCCAAGGGCTCGCCGATTTCGGCAACATCGCCGTGCCACATTCGATCCTCGGCATCTTGGCGCGGCCCGAAGAGGACCCAATCGCCGGAGCCAGCGTCAAATGCGAGTGTCGCCCCAGGCAAGTGTTCGTCGGCGAGGTAGCGGAAGTCTGGGTGGCCAAGAAACGGGTGGTATTGATCGGTTCCAGGCATGGGCGACGGCTCGCCAGCCTCGATGAGGACCACACCGCTGTCGAGGTTGCCCTCGCTCTTCCACTGACCTGCAACACGATTGCGACGCTCTTCGAGATAGTTCACGGCCCGAATCCTACGCTTGGCCGCCAGCGCTCCGTAGACCAGACTCCCCGGTGATCAGGCTCGCTTGGTCACGTAGTAGGCGTAGCTCGTCCAGGTCGCGCCTGCGGAGTTGTCGCGCAGGATGACGTCGACCTCACCACCGTGGCTCCGCAGCAGTTGGACCATCTGTTCCATCGCTACCCAGTGCATCTCCATGATCGGGTCTCGGTGATACTTCTCGCTTCGCAGTACTCGGTAGGCGGCGTATTTCGCTTTGCCGAGTGGGCTGTGGTGTTTCCTCGTCTTCTCGTCTGGGATCGACGGGATCTGGAATGTCATATATCCGCCGGGCTTCAGTACCCGCAAGAACTCTGCGACGTACTTCTTGGCGTACTTGGGTCGCATGTGCTGAAGGGTGATGAACGACATCACAAAATCGAACTCGTCATCGCCGAATAATGAGAGATCGTCGGCGGGGTTGACGTGGTAACGGCACGTGTCGGGGAAGCGGTTGAGCTCGCTCGCTCCTTCGATCATCGAGGGCGCGATATCGACGCCGTCGACTCGATCGAAATGGGCAGCTAGGCCTTGTGTGAGGCGACCGAGCCCGCATCCGAAGTCGAGTGCTAACCCCGTGCGAAGTTCCTGATGACGACCACGGATGAAGTCGAGCTCTCCGCCGACATGTTCTTGGCCTGACTGAAAAAACTCGTCCTCGGCCCATTTGTTGCCGCGTTTGTCTGGATCCGTGAGAATCGCCCACATCGGGTCTTCGTTCCCGAATCGGTTCCAGTTGTGTTGTAGCTCGTTCAGTTTCACGTGGCGCTCAGGTTGGTCTCGAAAAAGGCGAGCATGCGCTCCCAGCTATCTTCCGCCGCAGCGGCGTCGTGTCCGACATTCATCGGGCCAATGGCGCCGATCTTTGCGATAGCTCCATGGTTGTGGTTCATGAAGCTGTGTCCGACGTCTGGATAGGAGACGACATCGCTCACAACGTCAAGCTCCTCGAGATGGTTTCGGAGACGATAGGCGAGCGGACCAAAGATTCGATCCTTGCCTCCATACCCACCAAAACATGGTGGGATGCCTTCGAGCGCTTCGGCTCGTTTTGGAACATCGCCGTAGAAGGTGGCGACAGCCCTCGCGTCCGACCGGGCCGCGTCGGGAGCGAGAGCGACATATCCCTCATCGGCGAATCGGTTTGTAATGCGCTCGATGTCGTCGTTCAGACCCATGATCTCATGTAGTACGAGAACGGCGGGGTGGGGCCCGTCGCCTTCGGGCCAAGCCAAGAAGGCGCGGGCAAGCTCGGTTGTCCCCTGCATTGCGAACGTGGTCATCTCGCTCGGCATAGCCGCAACTTAGTCGGGGGCGGGATTAGAAGTCGACCACTGTCCCGCGCCCAAGTTCCTGCGCATTCCCGATCGCCACCTCGGCGGCCAGAAGATCTTCGATCGCTAGACCGAGGCTCTTGAACAGCGTGATCTCATCGTCGTCTCGACGTCCAGCATTGGAGCCATTCAGCACCTCACCGACTTCAGCAATGATGTGTTCATCAGCGACGACGCCATCGGCCGACGCCAGAAGAAGGTCGCCCGCTTCATTGACCGCCGATACCCGGCTGTCGACAAAGAGCCGCGAAGCCGCAACCGTCGCCGAGTCCATTTCGCGCTTTGACGCGACGCTCGAGCCGACCGCGTTGAGATGCATTCCTGTCTCGACCCACCGCCGGTCGACGACGGGCTCTGGCGAGTTGGTCACCGTCGTGACGATGTCGGCGCCGCGCATCGCCTCTTCGACGGTGCCGACTGCGCGCACGGCGTAGGTGCTCGACCATCTCTCGGCGAAGGCTTGGCTCGATGCTGGGTTACGGGAGCAAACTCGGACCTCGTCGAGCTGATGCACCTGCGCGAGGGCTTCGAGATGCCACCGTGCTTGGAATCCAGCGCCAACAAGCGCCAAGACATTGGACTGAGGTCGGGCGAGAACGCGGGACGCAACCGCAGTCGCCGCGGCCGTGCGGATGGCGGTTACCGCCGAGCCATTGAGGATCGCGACGAGGCGTCCTGTCTCGCCCTCGTGAACAAGCACCGAGCCCTGATGCGAATCGATGCCGAGCGCGTGGTTGCCGGGAAAGACGCACACCTCCTTCAGTCCGTAGCTGAAGCCGTCGCCGCCGCGCACCGCTGGCATGAGCCCCAAAATTCCGGGAGCTCCGTCGAGGGGTGGAACAATCGCGTTTCGGAGGGGATTGTGCACCTCTCCGCTGCTGATCATTCGAAACGCGTCGCCCATGGCGTCGATGCACTCGGCCATTGGCAGGCACGCCTCAACGTCGGTGGCCGAAAGGACGAGGAGTTGATCGGTGTGAGCCATGGGACCAGTATGCGTCATCGGCTACTCCCACCCGAGGCTGTTGCCTTTGGCCTGGTTGTCGGGGCGGCAGCGCATAACGCCGTTGTCGAGGTTGGTTGGACCATGTTTTGAGTGCGTCTGCACATGGTCGGCTTGGAGCCATGCGAAGGGCGCTTGGCAGCCGTCGACACATTGGCCGC
>JBLIMK010000017.1:0-40852 GCA_047638715.1 Verrucomicrobiales bacterium | reverse complement strand
GTAGGCGACCTTGCGGCCCTGAAGGCGAGGAGTCGAATTCGTGAAGCCGAAGCGCTCGTCGAGATGACGGGCCTCGGCGGGTTCACGGTCGCCGAATGGGTCGTTGGATAAATGGGCAAGCAGGCAGCGGTCTGAGATGCGACCTCGAATTTGATTCGATAGTCCAGCACGCGATTCCCGCGACCGTTACCATTCAGCCATGAACACGCCAAGCCGTACACCCCTAGAGGTGGGTCTGACCGATCTTGCGATCGGTGAGTACTCCGTTGGGTTGGCACCGGCACGGACGAGTGAGCAGTTGGTACTCGCGTACCTCGAGCTCATATCTCTCGTTCGTGAGGACCATCCCGAATACGTCCGCGAGGAAGACATCGATACGTTGGTCGAGGCCACGAGCCTTGCACCGGCGTTCATTCAAAATCGAGTCAGCACTCACCTCGCCAGCACAAGCATCGCTTCGTAGAACACCCCATTCGCAGCTGTACTGCACCGTTGGGTAAGATCGCGCACCCACAGCAACGGAGGGAAGCCATGTCTGAGCCAACGATCGAGGTATATGAGGTTGAGGATCGCACCTTTCCTCCATCGGATGCCTTCAAGGCCACTTCCCTCTGCTCTGACTCCTCGCTCTACGACGAAGCCAACGCCGACTTCGAAGCCTTCTGGGCCCGCCAGGCTCGCGAGCTGGTGACATGGCAGAAGCCGTTCACCAAGGTTCTCGAGTGGGAGCTTCCGTTTGCGAAGTGGTTCAGCGACGGACGGTTGAACATGAGCGAGAACTGCCTCGACCGCCATGTCGACGCAGGCCGAGGCGACAAGATTGCGTATCACTGGGAAGGCGAGCCCGGTGACACCCGCACGCTGACGTACGCGGAGCTCCTCACCGAAGTAAAGAAGTTCGCGAACGTGCTTCTCGGCCTCGGCCTGGAGAAGGGCGATCGCATCGCGATCTACATGCCGATGATTCTGGAGCTGCCGATCGCGATGCTCGCGTGCAGCCGAATCGGTGTAGCCCATTCAGTGATCTTTGGCGGCTTCAGCCCGGACGCGATCAAGGATCGGTGCGAGGACGCTGATGCGAAGCTGGTCATCACCGCCGATGCGGGTTATCGCCGAGGAGCACCCTCAGCGCTCAAGGTGAACGTCGACGCGGCATTGGCCGACGGCGCTCCGACGGTCGAGAACGTGATCGTGGTGAACCGATGCGACACCGACGTGACGATGACCAGTGGGCGCGATCACTGGTGGAACGACCTCATGGCCGATGCCTCTGATGATTGCCCGGCTAATCCAATGGATGCCGAGCAGTTGTTGTACCTGCTTTACACCTCGGGCACGACGGCCAAACCCAAGGGGATCATGCACACGACGGGTGGCTACCTGACACAGGTCGCATTCACCCACAAGTACACGTTCGACATCAATCCGGAGAACGACGTCTACTGGTGCGCCGCCGACATTGGTTGGGTGACCGGACATAGCTACATCGTCTATGGACCTCTGGCGAACGGTGTCACGAGCGTCATGTATGAGGGCACGCCCGACACGCCCCGCGAACAGGACCGCAACGGCGAGGACCGGGCAGCCTGGTCGAAGGGCCGACTGTGGGACATCATCGATCGTTACGGCGTGACCCAGTTCTACACGGCGCCAACGGCCATCCGAACGTTTATGAAGTGGGGGACGAGCGAGCTCGATGGATACGACCTGTCGTCGCTTCGAGTGCTCGGAACGGTCGGCGAACCAATCAACCCCGAGGCCTGGATGTGGTACCACGAACACATCGGCAACGAGTCGCTGCCGATTATGGACACGTGGTGGCAGACCGAAACCGGCGGACACATGATCACTCCGCTCCCGGGTTGCACAACAACGAAACCTGGTTCGGCGTGTCACGGGATCCCCGGGGTCTTTCCCGAGCTTGTCGATGACGATGGAAATATTGTCACGAAGGGGGGTGGCTATCTCACGATTACAAAACCTTGGCCATCGATGCTTCGAGGTATTTGGGGCGACCCGGAGCGTTATCACGAGACGTACTGGACGACGTATCCGGGCCGCTACTTCGCTGGCGACGGGGCAAAGCTCGATGCCGATGGGTATTTGTGGCTCCTCGGCCGAGTCGACGACGTGATGAATGTGTCCGGTCACCGCATCTCGACTACAGAAGTCGAGTCGGCGTTGGTCGATCACCCAACGGTCGCAGAGGCAGCGGTTGTCGGCGCAGCCGACGATACGACAGGTCAGGCGATCGTGGGGTATGCAATTTTGGTTGGTACCGCCGAACCGAGCGATGAGCTGCGGGCTGAATTGCGCGCACATGTGGCCATCAAACTTGGTCCGATCGCTCGGCCACGAGAGGTGTTCTTGGTGCCCGACCTTCCCAAGACCCGTAGCGGAAAGATCATGCGCCGCTTGCTCCGAGACGTGGCCGAAGGCAAGGTTCTTGGCGATACGACCACCCTCGCCGACGAGGGCGTCGTCGAAGCGATCCGCGCTGGCGCCGCCAGCGGCGACGAGGACTAGAAGGAGCCATAGACGTGTCTGAAGCCTCGTTCAAAAATACGACGAAGACGTTTGCACTATTGGCGTTGCTCGGCGCCCTGTTCGTCGTGCTCGGCGGGGCCGCGAGTGGCGCCGCTGGTGCCTCGGTTGGTCTGATCATCGGCCTCGTGATCGTCGGTGGTTCGTATTGGTTTAGCGACAAGATCGCGATCGCCTCGGCAAAGGCCGTTCCAGCGAACCGCGATCAGTTTCCCGAGTACTGGGAAATTATGGAGGATCTGACCACCCGTGCCGAGATGCCGATGCCGAAGCTCTACATCTCTCCGAACCCTGCCCCGAATGCCTTCGCGACAGGCCGAAATCCGAAGAACGCAGCCGTAGCTGTCACACACGGCCTGTTGCAACAGATGAATTGGGACGAGGTTCGCGGCGTCTTAGCCCACGAACTTGCCCACATTCGCAACCGCGACATCCTTATAGGATCCGTTGCTTCGGCCATTGGTATGGCGCTCACTTTCTTGGCCCGGATGGCTATGTGGGGCGGTATGTACGGCGGACGGCGCAGCAACCGCGACGGCAACCCAATCGCAGCGATCGCGCTGATCGTCTTGGCGCCCCTCGCCGCCTCGCTGATTCGCTCTGCGATCAGTCGAAGCCGCGAATTCCAGGCCGATGCTTCGGCTGCACGGCTCCTCGGAAGCGGGGAACCATTGGCGCAGGCTTTGGAGAAGCTCGAGCGAGCTGCCAACGACCACCTTCAGCCAGCAATGCACGTCAACCCCGCACAAGCGTCGAACTACATCATCAACCCATTGAAAGAAGAGTTACGCAGCGATCTCGGTGGGTTCGGCCGGTTCGGCAAGATGTTTTCGACCCACCCACCGACCGAAGCTCGGATTGCGGCACTCCGTTCCGACCAGTGGCGCTGATGCAACTCGGCGACGACCTGGACGACATCCCCTATCCGACATCGCGCAAACGGTTGCGCATGATGCGAATCCTCGCATTGGGTCTCGGCCTCGTCTTGACGATGATGTTGGTGTTCGCACTCGCGCTTTAGCTCGACGTCGGGCCGACAGATTCGGCCTTATCGAAGGTGGACAGCTCCGTACATTCGGCTATCATCTTTGGCCGAGGGTCGGTGCCCGAGCGGCCAAAGGGAACGGGCTGTAAACCCGTCGGCTTATGCCTACGTTGGTTCAAATCCATCTCGGCCCACGCATGTTCGCCCCGGGATTTGATCCCGGGGCGACTACATTTTTGAGACCACGTACCGGGAGAGCCGAAAATGCCATCGTTCGATGTCGTATCCGAAGTCGACATGCAGGAAATCCGCAATGCGGTTGATCAAGCCGCTCGTGAGATCGCGCAGCGCTTCGATTTCAAGAACACGAATTCGTCGATAGATCTTGGCGAGGAAGAAATCAAGATGGCCTCGGTAAGCGAAGACCGCCTCGGGGCACTCCGTCAAGTCCTCGAGGAGAAATTCGCCAAACGAAAGCTGTCGATGAAGGTTCTCGAGTACGGAACTATCGAACAGGCGTCGGGGAACACCGTTCGTCAGGAAGCCTCGCTCATCTCTGGCATTTCGTCGGAAAAGGCCAGAGAGCTGAACAAAGCGATCAAGACAATGGGCATCAAGGGCGTGCAGTCCTCGACCCAGGGCGACCAGCTCCGTGTGACGGCCAAGAAGCGAGATGCATTGCAGGAAGTGATGCAGGCGCTCCGCGAAGGCGACCACGGGATCCCGTTGCAATTCACCAATCGCCGCGACTAAACGACGGTTTGACTACTCACCGAGTGGTCTACGGGTGAAGAGCCCTGCCACATAGCCGACGGTTGTCGAACTATCGAGCGGCTCGTCGGTTTCGGTGAGTTGCCAGTCTTGGTGGTCGTAGCCATGTTTGCGTAACCATTCGTGGCTCAACGGGCGGAAGACCTCGACGTCGGCCGGCGTAAACCATCTCCGCCATTCACCGTGCGTGCTGCTGCGAACAACGCGGGTTTCGCTTTCCTGCACGACGCCGGGCGCGAGTTCGAGCCCGAGGTAACTGTCGACATCGACGAAGTTCCCATCGACATAGTCTTCGTAGCTCAGTGTGAAGAACGTCTCGCCGACCCGCCTATTGAAGCCAGTCGAGCGGTCGAGCGCCCGAACATAGTGCGAGACGAGGTCGCTACGGGAGAGACGCCACCAGGCGTTGATCAGGTGGAGGAGCGATACACCCTGCGGGTTCTTGGTTTTTCTTTGTAGCAGGCCGAGCCACTTCTCTCGCTCTTCCGCGTCGAGCGATGCTGCCTTGTTGTATGCGTCGTAGAGGAGATGTGACACCAAGCGATCGCGTGGGTCACGGACGATGAACACCCGTTTGTCGAAGGACTCGAGCAGTTCGTTCTCCGGGGCCTTCCAGTTAAGAAGCAGCTTCTTGACCACGAGCGATTCGGCCTCGAGGTCTATGGGGGTCATCAGTGTTGGCTCGAAGAGCTCGGCCGGGGTTCCCATCGCGTCGGAGATACTTCGCAGCAGCGCTGTCGTCCCGCTCTTGCCTTCTCCCACGATCAGAACGCGCATTAGAGCAGCACCTGCATGACGGACACGTCGAGCCATCGGCCGAACTTGCGGCCAATCTCGCGTTCCACGCCGACCAGCGCGAAGCCGAGGTCGCCATGTAATGCAAGCGAGGGGGCTTGGCTATCTGCGATGCGCGCGACGATCGAGTGGAAGCCGTGCGATTGGGCGGTGGCGATCAGGTCGATCATGAGCAACCTCGCAACACCTTTTCGCCGATGTCCATCATGTACGTACACAGAGGACTCGACGGTTGTGGAATACGCCGGTCGGGATCGAAAAGGACTGAGCGAAGCGAATCCAGCGATCTCCTTGCGGTTATCGATCTCGACTTCGGCGACGAGCACGGCGTGGACCCCCGAGCGGTCGATCATCCATGAACGTTGGTCTTCTAGCGTCCGTGGGACCAGATCGAACGTCGCTGTGGACCTGAGCACTTCGTGGTTGTATATCGCCACGATGGCTTCGGCGTCGGGTAACTCCGCGGGACGTATTCGCACGGCGACGAACGCTACACCGTCGTGCTGCTCCCCGTGGCTACTGCCTGCTGGATGATTGGTTCGACGTCGATTTCATGGTCGGTGATCAGGAGGCCATCGCCGCCGACGGCCTCTACCGCTGCCCACCTCGTAACGATGACGTCGGCAGATTCAAGTACGACCTGTCGACGATGCGATGCTCGTAAGAGCAGCTCCCGAAGCACCCCATGATATTGCGGGTCGAGTTCTGCGAAGAGGTCGTCGACGAGCAGCGGTACGCGTTCGGCGGGAAAGCGACGGTTCAGATCAGCGAGCAACGAGGCGAAGCCGACGAGTAGCGATGTGTCGCCCTTGACCTCGACCCGCTCGTTGGCGATGAGCTGCAGATGGCTCGCGAGTTCCTCGAGCCGTGGGCGATCCTTGAGCAAGATCGAGGGTTCAAGGGCGCCAGCCAGGTTGTGCCACACTTTGCGGCTGTCGGTGAGCGATTGTTCAGCGGTTCGCCGGTTTTGGCCGAGGTCGAAGCTGTCGAACATTTCGTTCACTCGACCGAGCTGGATTTCGAGCGTCCGGCCCATGATCTCGCCATCATCCGCGGCGGCATTCTTGGTCTGGGCACGGCCAATAGCCGCAACGACTGACGCCAAGACGCAAAAAACGAGTCCCGTCGCAAGGTTCAACATGAGGGCCGCTACGACACCGAGAAACACACCTCCAACCGCCCCATACGTATACACAGCGATCTTCTTGCGTTCTTCGGTGTGGACCTCGAGCTGTTGGCTCAGCGTTGCTTCACGACTCTCGCGCTGACGAATCGAGTCGCTCAGCGATGATCGACGGTCATCGACATGGAGCACGGCCTGCTCATCGGTCGTGATTTGCTGCGCGAGCTCGAAGAGCTGGTCGAGGGGAGTTCCGGCGACGTTGATGAAGTCGGCATCGTCTCTAGCTCGCTGGCGCATCGCTGCCGTCGTCACGTGAAAGAGCTTGAGGTGGTTCGCCATGTCCTGGCCAGAGTTGAGTTGACCAATGATTCCGAGGCCCCGGTCGTCGGAACGAACGGCGAGATTGTTGTTGGTGTCGAACAATGCAGCGCCACCCTCCGCACTGCGGGTTGCGGTGATGAAGTCACCCAATTCGGTCCGGACCTCCATCGTGCTGCCAGGCTTTGCCTGCAGTGCTCCTAGGACACGCTCGTAGGCCTCTCGACGACGAACGTCGTCGATGCTCGAGATGACGGTGAGTCGGGGGTGCAGCTCGGTCGTATGTGGCCCCTCGGGGGAGGTAGTAATAATTCGATCAATCCACACAAGAAATCAGTCGGCACGCTCGCGCTCAGCCCTGAGACATACTTTGGAGGTTTTCAAGCGGCGTCGGACCTGGCATGCTTTACAGCCGGGTATTCGTACTCGTTTGCTCCCTTAGCTCAGTCGGTAGAGCGTCTCCATGGTAAGGAGAAGGTCGACAGTTCAATTCTGTCAGGGAGCTCCGCAACATCGCTCGTCGATGTGCATGGCGACGTAGCTCAGTTGGTCAGAGCGCTCGACTCATAATCGAGAGGTCGACAGTTCAAGTCTGTCCGTCGCTACTGATTTTCGCCACAGGCCGATGGTGCACCCATTTCGCTCGAACCGGCTTCGCAGCTTCGAACTATCGGCAAACATTCGAATCGAACACATTTCAGTGACTGGCAGGAATACATCGATAGAACGACCAGGGACCGGGCCGCGGTGTGGGCGTGGCCCACTAGGCTGATAACGTTGTTCTGTTCATACAACCCAGGGCGTTAGCTCAATTGGTAGAGCACCGGTCTCCAAAACCGGGGGTTGCGGGTTCAAGTCCCTCACGCCCTGCAAAGAGTCCCAAAACCTTAGTAGTAGTCGTCAGGCTGCGCAGAAAAATCGAGCCCGCAAGATCGACCTGCTGACAATGTTCAGCGGAGGCAACCGTGTCCCAACCAATGAACCGAGAACAACGGCGCATGCTTAAGAAGCAGGGCCAGGAAGTTACCGAGGACGGTCAGGTCATTCAGACCAAGACCGATGGCGGCGGCTCCGGCTCGGGCAGCGGTGGACGCACCACGTCCAAGGGTGGCGCAGGCGATAACGAGTCGTCGAAGAAGCGCCGTGACACCGTTGCTGTAGAAGAACGCACCGGCCCTATTCAGTTCGCGAGGGAAGTTCGCTCCGAGCTCCGGAAGGTCTCGTGGCCGGGGCGCACCGAGGTCATCAATTATTCGATCGTCGTGCTTATCACCGTCATCGTGCTGACGATCTTCATCGGTGCCATCGACTGGGTCTTCTCAACCCTCGTCCTCGAACTCTTTGAGCCGCGTCAATGAGCGACACCGATCTCACCCCTGACGAGCTGATCGACAGCGCCGAACCAGCGATCGACTCAGCTGACGCCATCGACGAAGCGACCACCGAGGCAGACATGGAAGCGACCACCGAGGCAGTGACGGCCGAAGTCGAAGAAGCTGTCGAAGCGCCACAGGAGGCCGCTGAGGAAATCGCTGTTGTCGAAACGAGCCCCGTTGTGAAAGCGAGCCCGGTTGTCGAGGAACTGGCTGACGCAGATGTTGCCGGCGAAGACGAGCTCTTCGAGAGTGACGAGCCTGTCAAAGTCGAAAGCCCTTTCGATCGTGCCGGTCGCTGGTATGTCGTCCACACCCAAAGTGGCCACGAGAAGAAGGCGCAGCAGAACCTCGCTGCTCGAACCGCCTCGATGAATATGGAAGACCGCATCTTCGAGAGCGTTATCCCCATGGAAGACGTCGTCGAGTTCAAGAACGGCAAAAAGGTCGTCGTCCAAAAGAAGATGTTCCCCGGCTACTTGTTGGTTCGGGCGGTGCTCGATGACGACGCGTGGTACGTCGTGCGAAACACCCCATCGGTCGTCAACTTTGTGGGATCTGGCGGCAAGCCGTCACCGCTCATGCGTCGTGAGGTCGAAGACTTCTTGCAGGTCAAAGAAGAAGGCGGCCCGGCTACGCCGAACAAGCGCAGCAAGGCTCGCCTCGAATACGAAATGGGCGAGACCGTCCGCGTAAAAGAGGGACCATTCGCCGACTTCAGTGGCGAGATCGTCGAGATCAACGAGGATCAGCTCAAGGTCAAGGTGTTGGTCAACATCTTCGGTCGCGAGACACCGGTCGAGCTCGAGTTCTCCCAGATCGCCAGACTGTAAAATACGCTGCAAGTCGGACGCTGCAAGCCAGTTCCGGCGCGTAGGCAACCGCAGGGCGGTCGAGGAGCCGAGCGGCACGGATCCGACCCCGCGGCAAGACAAGGTTGCGCGCTGCGTGACGCACCGGCAGAATGATCCGTCGGTTATCCACTCTCGATACCGAATCCGTACTTCAGGAACTCACATGGCAAAGAAGCAAGTAACCGCAGTCGTCAAGATCCAGATCCCCGCCGGACAGGCCTCCCCTGCTCCACCTGTCGGAACAGCGCTCGGCCCACACGGCGTCGCGATCATGGACTTCTGCAAGGCCTACAACGCACAGACCGAAGACAAGCGCGGTCAGATCGTTCCGGTCGAGATTTCGATCTACGAGGATCGCTCGTTCACCTTCATCACCAAGACGCCTCCAACAGCCTTCCTGATTCGTCAGGCAGCAGGGCTTGATAAGGCAGCGAACGAGCCCGGTCGCGAGACCGCTGGGTCGGTTACCGCAGCTCAGGTCGCGGAGATCGCCGAGACCAAGATGCCGGACCTCAACGCTATTGATATGCGCGGAGCGATTCTCCAAGTCGAGGGCACTGCCCGCTCGATGGGTATCGAAGTTAAGTAATTCGAAGCAACGTCTCCGTGCCACAACCTCAGGTACGGGACTCAACAACGAGGGAGCCATCATGGCGCAAGGCAAGAAGTATCAGAACGCAGCACGCGGTTTCGACCGTGAACGTATGCACGCCATTGGCGAGGCCGCCACTGTCGTTGTCGGCTTTCCAAAGCGGAACTATGACGAGACGGTCGACATGGTGCTTCGGCTCGGTGTCGATCCGCGCAAGGCCGAAGAAATGATTCGCGGAACCGTGTCGCTTCCCGCAGGCACCGGCAAGGCCGTACGGGTCGCCGTGTTTGCTCAGGGCGACGCAGCCCAGGCCGCTCGCGATGCTGGCGCCGAGTACGTGGGCGCTGAAGACCTCGCAGAACAAATCGAGGGCGGCATGCTCGACTTCGACGTCACGATCGCTGCACCCGACATGATGCCTATCGTGGGCAAGCTCGGTCGTGTCCTCGGACCCCGCAGCCTCATGCCAAACCCAAAGACCGGCACCGTGACTCCCGATGTCGCCAAAGCCGTCGAAGAGTTCAAGGGCGGCAAGGTCGAGTTCCGCACCGACAAGTTCGCCAACGTGCACGTTCCCGTGGGCAAGGTCAGCTTCAGTGAAGCCGACATTTCCACGAACATCGAGTCGGTGGTCGAGGAGCTGAAGCGTATGAGGCCGGCGGGTGCAAAGGGCCAGTACATCAAGAGGGCCAGCATCTCCACCACCATGGGTCCAAGCATCAAACTGGACGTTTCGTCGCTGTAACCAGCACGCAGATCTACAGATCAAAGAGAGACGCCGGGCTACGAGCCTGGCGTTTCATCTTTTTCTGGTCCTGTTGCTTCGACTACCCAGCGATCAACAGGGAGGTCAGAGGGTGGACGAAGACCCCAATAAGGTGGGCTGTTCGCGACTCGTCTTCGGAGCGGGGTAGGAGTTTGCCGGGAACGTCGCTAACCTTTCCGAGGTTTACAAATCGCATACTTGCCCAAGACCTCCGGCAGTCACTTCACCGTGACGGAAGCCCAGAGCAGGTGACCTGACTGAGCAGCCTCGTGAGGGGTTCACGCTCCGGACGTTCGCCGTGTCTTCGGTGGGCGTCCGTTTCGGTTTTCACCGGAGCGGCAAATCAACAGGAGTCAGAACATGGGAGAACCACGAGCGGACAAAGTCGCAGTGGTCGCCGAGGTGAAGGAAAAGTTGGAGGCCTCCAGCGGCGTCCTTCTCACCGAATACCGCGGCCTCAACGTCCCCGCAATGGCTGAGCTTCGCAAGAACCTCACGCCCGTTGGCGGCGAATACAAGATCTACAAGAACACGCTCGTGAAGCTCGCCGCCAACGAACTTGGCATCGAGCTCGACGAACTTCTCGTCGGTCCTACCGCTCTCGCGTTCGTCGGCGAAAAGGCGGACGGCTCGAAAGCCGACGCTGCCGCGGTTGCCAAGGCCCTCAAGGACTACGGAAAGACCAACCAAGCGCTCGTAATCAAGGGTGGGGTGCTCGATGGCAAGGCCATCAGTGCCGAAGAGATCAAGGCCTTGGCCGACCTCCCATCGCGCGAAGTGCTCTTTTCAGAGTTCGCTGGCGCAATGGAGCACATGCTGGGCGACTTCGCTGGTCTGCTCGACAACAAGCTGCAGGAATTCGTCGGCCTCATGGAAGCCCTCGTCGAAAAGGGCGGCCCCGGCGGTGCCGGCAACCCCGACGAATCGCCTGCTGACGCTGCACCTGTCGAGGCGAGTGCCCTCGAGGACGACGCACCAGCTGACGCCGAGGCTTCAGCCTCAGGCGAAGAAGAGTAATTACCCCGTTCGTTATCAACCCACTAGTCGATAAGACCGAAAAATAGGAGAGCTGAAATGGCTACCAAAGAAGAAATTCTCGAGAGTATCGAGAGCATGACCGTTCTTGAGTTCAAAGAACTCTTGGATGAATTCAAAGAGCGTTTCGACGTCACCGCTGCAGCGCCAGTGATGATGGGCGCAATGCCAGCCGGAGGCGGCGAAGCTGCTGAAGAGGACGAGCAGACCGAATTCGACGTCATCTTGTCCGCCGCTGGCGACAAGAAGATCGCCGTGATCAAGGTCGTGCGCGAGCTCACCGGCGCTGGCCTCAAGGATGCCAAGGAAATGGTTGACGCCGCGCCGGCAGCCATCCTCGAGAAGGCATCGAAGGATGACGCTGAGAAAGCAAAGGCGGCCATTGAAGAGGCCGGCGGAATCTGCGAACTTAAGTAGAAATATCTCGCTGGCATTCCGTGTCAGCGACGCCGACCACTCAGGTGGTAGGCGAAGCTTTGTACCGATCCGACGGCGCCTCCAGAAGGTGGTGTCGTTGGATCGATACATTTAGCCCTTGACCAAACCGCTGGCAATTCGTTACCGTTTGAGCCAGTGCCCCTACCAAGGGGTGCTGTTTCTGCATGCGCGCTTGCCGTTTGACCGTAGGTGCCGCTAGGCTGCCCTGTTGTCGTGGCGTTCTTGGTGTACGCCCCCTGCGCATGCATTTTTGCAGGCGTGTGGTTTGTGCACTTCTTTCGTTGTGACGCTGCCCGACGTCGCCCTCCGTCGCTCCAGGAGACTCTGTGTCCTCACGTTCTGTTGCCCTCGATCGTTACTCGTTCGGAAACATCGATGAAGTTCTTGAACTTCCCGATCTGATCGCAGTCCAGCGCAAGTCATTTGTTTGGCTGCTCGAGCAAGGTCTCGCTGAGACCTTCCGCGATATCAGCCCGATCAAGGATTTCTCTGAGACCCTTCAGCTCGAACTCGAGTTCGATCCAAATGATGAAGACTTGCGCCCACCACCGAAGTTCTCGGTTGAGGAGTGCAAAGAGAAGGACATGACCTACAGCGCGCCAATCTTCGTGCGCGCCCGATTCATGAACTCCAACACCGGCGAGATCAAGGAACAGACCGTCTTCATGGGTGACTTCCCCATGATGACCGATCGCGGCACCTTCGTGATCAACGGCACCGAGCGTGTGGTTGTCTCCCAGCTCGTTCGTTCTCCTGGCGTGATCTTCCAGCCGGGTGAGCGTTACCGCCTGCGTAACCTCGCCAAGCACCAGCTCGTCACTGGCACCATCCATCCCTACCGCGGTGAATGGATCGAATTCGACGTCGAACAAAAGCCTGGCAAGGACGTCACCGCCGGCACCCGCGTTGCCCGCAAGCGTCGCCTCAGCCTTTTCGTGCTGCTCCGTGCGCTCGGCTTCGACGAGGAGAACGCACCTGGATTCCTCGACAAGTTCGTCGATCACTTCGACTTCCTCGAGGGCCAATGGGAAAAGGATCGCGAGCTTGCTCCGACCCAAGAAGAAGCTCTCATCGAGATCTACAAGCGTGCTCGCCCAGGCGAACCGCCATCGGCCGAGTCGGCACGCAACTACTTCAAGAACGCCTTCTTTGAGAGTCGTCGTTACGACCTCAGCCGTGTTGGTCGCTACAAGCTGAACCGCAAGCTCGGTCCAGAGATGGATCGCCTCGAGAAACTCTTTGGTCTCGAGCTCGAGCGACCCGAGGTCGACCAGTCGGTGCTGACCCAAGCCGAGGTGCTTGCGACGTGCTCGTATCTCCTCCATCTGGCAAAAGGCGAGCCCGGATACCGACTCGACGATCAAGATCACTTCGCAAACCGTCGGATCCGCAGCGTTGGCGAACTCATCCAGAACCAGGTCCGCATTGGGCTGTCCCGTATGGAACGAGTCGTGCGTGAGCGCATGACGACCCAGGACGTCGAGGCAATCACGCCTCAGACCCTGATCAACATCCGTCCGGTTGTCGCTGCGATCAAGGAGTTCTTCGGAACCTCCCAGCTCAGCCAGTTCATGGATCAGGTCAACCCACTGTCTGGCCTGACCCACCGTCGCCGTCTTTCGGCGCTCGGCCCGGGTGGTCTCTCACGTGAACGTGCGGGCTTCGAAGTCCGTGACGTTCACTTCTCGCACTACGGACGTATGTGCCCAATCGAAACACCGGAGGGACCGAACATCGGTCTTATCGGTGCACTTGCCACGTATGGCCGGGTGAACCCGTTCGGTTTCATCGAGTCCCCATACCGTGTGGTCAAGAAGGGCCGTGTTACCGACGAGATCGTCTACCTCGCAGCTGATGAGGAAGAGGAATACGTCGTCGCCCAGGCAAACGCCAAGGTCGATGACAAGGGCAACTTCACCGACAAGCGCGTGCTCGTACGCCGCTCGCCTCAGGCCGCCTCGCTGCAGGACCTGCGCCTTCAGCTTGAACAGGACGTCTTCTTCGGTGCAACCACCGAGATCTCGTTCGTTCCGCCAGACGAAGTCCAGATGATGGACGTCTCGCCAAAGCAGATCATCTCGATCGCTACGGCGCTGATTCCATTCGTCGAGCACGACGATGCGAACCGTGCCCTCATGGGCGCGAACATGCAGCGACAGGCCGTTCCTCTCATCTCTGCCGAAGCGCCATACATCGGCACCGGTGTCGAGGCTCGTGCGGCTCGCGACGCAGCGAACATGGTCATTGCTGAAGACGACGGTGTCGTCACCGAGCTCGACGGTCGATCGATGACCCTCGAGTATAAGAAGCTCGGCAAGGTCGTCTATCGCCTTCTAAAGTTCGAACGTTCGAACCAGGACACGTCGATCAACCAGAAGACACGTGTTACTGAGGGACAGGCCGTAAAGAAGGGCGCGATCCTCGCTGACGGTCCTTCGACCGATCATGGCGAGCTCGCACTTGGCAAGAACCTCCTCGTCGCTTTCATGACCTGGGAGGGTTACAACTTCGAGGATGCGATCATCCTTTCCGAGCGCCTAGTGCGCGATGACGTGCTCACGTCGATTCACATCAAGGAGCACGAAATTGATGCTCGCGACACCAAGCTCGGTCCAGAAGAGATCACCCGAGACATTCCGAACCTCTCCGACGACATCCTCGCCGACCTCGACGAGCGCGGCATTATTCGGGTCGGCGCCGACGTCAATCCCGGTGACGTGCTCGTGGGCAAGGTCACGCCAAAGGGCGAGACTGAGCTGACTCCCGAAGAGCGACTCCTCCGAGCGATCTTCGGTGAGAAGGCCCGCGAAGTTCGCGACACCTCACTCAAGGTTCCGCACGGAGAGACCGGCAAGGTCATCGACGTCAAGGTGTTCAGCCGCGACGACAACCACGAACTGCCACCTGGTGTGAACCAGCTCGTGCGTGTCTACATTGGCCAGAAGCGCAAGATCAGTGTCGGCGACAAGCTCGCAGGTCGTCACGGCAACAAGGGTGTCATCAGCCGGATCCTTCCGGTCGAAGACATGCCTCACCTCGCCGATGGCACGCCGGTCGACATCATCCTCAACCCACTGGGCGTTCCTTCTCGAATGAACGTCGGCCAGGTGCTGGAAACGCACCTTGGTTATGCGGCTCGTTGGGGCTGGGAGATCGACGGCAAGCAGGTTGGCCTCGACCCGATCATGGGCACCGAGTTCAAGACCCGCCCAACAACGCGTCCTGCAACGCTGGTGGCAACACCTTCGTTCGACGGTGCGAAGTGGGACGAAGTCGAGTTGGCGGGTAAACACCCGACCATTCAGCAGATCCTTCGTAACCTCAACCCCGAGACGACCGCGGGTAAGCGACTCATCCAAGACGATGGCAAGCAGATCCTGTACGACGGCCGCACCGGTGAGATCTACGACAACCCAATCACTGTTGGCTTCATGTACATCTTGAAGCTCGCTCACCTCGTAGACGACAAGATCCACGCACGTTCCACCGGTCCGTACAGCATGATCACCCAGCAACCGCTCGGTGGTAAGGCTCAGTTCGGTGGTCAGCGATTCGGTGAGATGGAAGTGTGGGCCCTCGAGGCCTACGGAGCTGCCTACTGCTTGCAGGAGCTGCTCACCATCAAGTCCGACGATGTGCTCGGTCGTGTCAAGGTCTACGAGGCCATTGTCAAGGGCGAAAACATTCCTGAACCGGGAATCCCCGAAAGCTTCAAGGTGCTGATCAAGGAGATGCAGGCGCTGTGCCTGAACGTCGAGGTCCTCGACAAGCAGGGTGCAGACATCGAGCTCCGCGAGATCGACGACGAGATTTACCGCACTGCTGAGCAACTCGGCATTGACCTTTCCCGACCAGAACGTGGGTCGGATGAAGAAGATGCTCGCCGCGAGGCCGAGCGCGCTGCCCGGTTCGCCGGAAACTAACGGAACTGAGAAAAGGACAACACATGCTCGATGTAAACGACTTTGATCAGATCCGGATTGGCTTGGCCACCGCAGACTCGATCCGTATGTGGTCGAACGGCGAGGTCAAGAAGCCCGAAACCATTAACTACCGCACGCTGAAGCCCGAGAAGGATGGCCTTTTCTGCGAGAAGATCTTCGGTCCGACCAAGGACTGGGAGTGCTACTGCGGCAAGTACAAGCGCGTCCGTTTCAAGGGAATCATCTGCGAGCGTTGCGGCGTGGAAGTCACTCGCTCGAAGGTGCGTCGCGAACGTATGGCCCACATCGAGCTCGCCGCTCCAGTGGTCCACATCTGGTACCTGCGCGGCACCCGTTCGTGGTTGGCCTACCTCCTGATGGGCACTGAGGCCAAGGAAGAACTGAAGGCCAAGCAGCTCGAGAAGGTCATCTACTTCGCGGCAAACCTGGTCACCTGGGTTGACGAAGAGCGTCGCGATGAAGACATCCCGAACCTCGAGGCTGAAATGTTGGCCGAGAAGGACGAACTCGAAAAGGAAATGGAAGTCGAGCTTGCTCGGGTCCATGAAGACCTTGAATCAGAGATCGCCCAGATGGAGAAGGACAAGGCCAAGGACACCGAGATCAAGGCGCGTCAGCGCGCTGTTGATAAGGACCTCGCCTCTGTTCGCGAACGTTACGAGATGGAAATCGACGTCCTCACTCGCAGCTTCGATGAGTTCAAGAGCCTCTTTGCTCGCCAGATCATCGAAGATGAGATGTTGTGGCGCGAGATGCACATCCGCTACGCCGACTACTTCGAAGGTGGCATGGGCGCAGGTTCGCTCGCGTCTCTCATCACCCGCATCGACTTTGATGATGAAGAGATCAAACTTCGTGCCCAGATCGATCCGGCTGAAGGCGTAAAAGGTCTGTCGGCTCAGCGTAAACAAAAGGCCATCAAGCGTCTGAAGATCGTTGCGGCGTTCAACCGTCGTGACGAACGTGGCAACCGGGTCAACGACCCACGCGCCATGATCCTCGACGTCGTGCCCGTGATCCCACCAGAACTGCGCCCGATGGTGCAGCTCGACGGTGGCCGTTTCGCCACTTCGGATCTCAACGACCTCTACCGTCGTGTGATCAACCGCAACAACCGCCTCAAGCGTCTGCTCGATCTCGGTGCTCCCGAGATCATCGTGAACAACGAAAAGCGCATGCTGCAGGAAGCCGTCGACGCACTGTTCGACAACGGTCGTCGTGGCCGTCCAGTCACCGGTCCTGGTAACCGTCCGCTCAAGTCGCTCTCCGACATGTTGAAGGGGAAGCAGGGTCGTTTCCGTCAGAACCTGCTCGGCAAGCGCGTCGATTATTCGGGCCGTTCAGTCATCGTTGTCGGCCCGACCCTCCAGCTGCATCAGTGTGGTCTGCCGAAGCTGATGGCGCTCGAGCTGTTCAAGCCGTTCGTCATGAAGCGTCTGGTCGATGGAGACATCGCCCAGAACATCAAGTCCGCAAAACGTATGGTCGAGCGTCGCAAGCCCCAGGTTTGGGACGTGCTCGACGACGTCATCAAGGAGCACCCAGTGCTCCTCAACCGTGCACCGACGCTTCACCGCCTCGGCATTCAGGCCTTTGAGCCAGTCCTCGTCGAGGGCAAGGCAATCCAGCTTCATCCGCTGGTCTGCACTGCCTTCAACGCTGACTTCGATGGCGATCAGATGGCGGTCCACTTGCCATTGTCGGCCGAGGCCCAAGCTGAAGCCCGCGTGTTGATGTTGTCGGCAAACAACGTGTTGAGCCCGGCCAATGGCCGTCCGCTCGTCACGCCGACGCAGGACATGATCATCGGTGCCTTCTACCTGAGCCGTATCATTGAGGGTGGCAAGGGCGAGGGTCGTGCATTCCGCAACCACGACGAAATTCAGATGGCATACGAGGTGGGCGATGTGGATCTCCACGCCGCCATCATGTTCCGCCATCCGGCGCTCCTCGAGACGCCAGCCAATGGTGTTGCTGCGGTCTACACGGCGACCACGATCGGTCGAGCGCTGTTCAACGCAACGTTGCCTGACGACTTCCGCTTCATCAACGAGCCAATCGACAAGGGCACGATGGGCGACATCGTCGACACACTCGCTCGCGAGTATCCCAAGGCTGTTGTGTCGAAGTCGCTCGATGACATCAAGAACCTCTGTTACCGCTACGCAACGCAGTCCGGGCTCACCGTTTCAATCGACGATGTGAAGACTCCGGTAACCAAACGCGGCATCCTCGAGGCTCATGAGAAGGACGCCGAGAAGGTCGAAGCCCAGTTCCGACGTGGCATCATCACCGATGGTGAGCGGCGTCAGAAAGAGGTCGAGATCTGGTCTGAGGCAACCGAACAGGTGAAGAACGAGATGGAGGCTGGCCTAAAGGCCGAGCACTTCAACCCGATCGACATGATGGTGACCTCGGGTGCTCGTGGCAACATGATGCAGGTTCGTCAGATCGCCGGTATGCGCGGTCTTGTAGCGAACCCTCGTGGCGACATGATTCCTCGTCCGATCAAGAGCAACTTCCGTGAAGGCCTCGCAATGCTCGAGTACTTCATTGCTACGCCGGGTGCTCGTAAGGGCCTCGTCGATACGGCTCTTCGTACCGCTGACTCGGGTTACCTGACCCGTCGACTCGTCGACGTTGCCCAGGAGCTCATCATCAACATGGAAGACCCCTTCGCAGCGGGTGGCACGGTTCGTGGCATCTGGCTCGAAGATGTGCAACCCGAAACTGCTGGCCATCGCACGTACTTGGAGACTCGTCTCCTCAGCCGTGTTCTCGCCGATGACGTCCCTCTCGCTGATGGCACCACGCTTTTGGCGGGTACCGAGGTCAGCGAAGACATGATGATCGCAATGCGCGACGACAGCACGATCACCCGTATTCGTGTTCTCTCGCCGCTGACCGATGAGTCTGAGCGTGGCGTTTCAGCGCACTGCTACGGAACGTCGCTAGCGACCGGTATTACGATCGAAGCCGGCGAAGCCGTTGGTGTTATTGCAGCGCAGTCGATTGGTGAGCCTGGAACTCAGCTCACGATGCGTACCTTCCACACCGGTGGTGTTGCAGGCGGCGGCGATATCGCCGGCGGTCTCCCTCGCGTGGTCGAGCTCTTCGAAGCTCGCTCGCCAAAGGGCAAGGCAACTCTCGCTGCAACGAGTGGTGTTGTGCGTGTCGGCGAAGACGATGGCAAGGGTCGCACGATCCTGATCATCGGCGACGACGGCACCGAGGACGTCTACACGGTTCCTTCCCTAGCTCGACTCGAGATCAACGACGGCGACGACATCACCGCAGGTGACGCAATCGTCGAAGGCCCTCGCGATCCGAAGGAACTCATGGACATCAAGGGCGTGCGCGAGACGCAGCGCTACTTGGTCGAAGAGGTCCAGAAGGTCTACCGAGATCAGGGCGTGTCGATTCACGACAAGCACATCGAGTTGATCGTCCGTCAGATGACTCGCCGCATTGCGGTGCAAGAACCTGGCGATTCCGATTTCCTTCCGGGTGAGCGCGTCGACACCAAGGTGTACGCCGATGTGAACCGTCAGCTCGTTCAGGAAGGCAAGCGTCCGGCCGAAGGTCGCCCAGAACTCATGGGTATCACCAAGGCATCGCTCGCCACCGACTCATGGCTGTCGGCAGCATCGTTCCAGGAAACGACCCGTGTCCTCACCGAGGCTGCGATCGAATCCAAGAGCGATGGCCTGATCGGCCTCAAAGAGAACATCATCATCGGCAAGCTGATCCCAGCCGGCACCGGCATTGCGGAGTATCGCAAGATCGAGCCACATGCGCCGGACTACACCCCGATGGAGTTCTACAGCTCAGCTGATGAGGACGAAGACCTCGCCGACTGGCTGGCAAATCGCAGCGATGCGGTCGGCCTTGTAGGCGAATAAGTACGCAGGAATTGCCCCGGCCGATCGGCCGGGCTTTTCTCGTTTTCGGCGCCGTCCAGCCGATAGGTATGTCTTGAGTCTCGATGCATGGATCACACTCCTTGTGCTCGTGGCGATGGTGGCCGGTCTAGTCAGCGGTCGCGTGTCGCCCCCGGCGGGCGTGCTTGGCGCGTCCGCGTTGTTGTATGTGATCGGTATCACGACCGCTTCCCAGGCATTCTCGGGTTTTTCGAATCCCGCACCGATTACTGTCGCCGGGCTCTATGTGGTCGCTGGGGCCGTCGACCGGACGGGCGCGATCGAGCCGCTCGTTTCAAAGCTGCTGGCCGCCCCGGGACGAGTCCGCGCCGATCTTGCTCGGCTGGTCCTTCCTGCAGCCGCGGGGAGTGCGTTCCTCGCGAACACACCAATCGTCGCGATGCTGACACCAGCGGTGACGAGATGGTCGGACGAACATCACAAGTCGGCCTCGACCTTTCTGATCCCTCTGTCGTACGCCACAATTCTCGGTGGAGCGGCCACCGCTATCGGCACGTCCACCAACCTGGTCGCCTCTGGTCTTCTCGTAGAAGCTGGTGAAGAACCTCTCAGCTTGTTCGAGTTAGCTCCTGTTGCTCTTCCATTGGCGCTCGTCGGCCTCATCGTGATCATCTTCCTGGCGCCGATCGTGCTGCCTGAAAGGCGTCGGCCTCGCACCCCCGAGGTCGGCCGGCCCTTTACTGTCGCGATGCTCGTCGAGCCCGATGGCTGGATCGACGGCCAGACGGTCGAGGAGGCCGGACTCCGCCATCTGCGAGGTGTCTACCTCGTAGAGATCGTGCGCGGTGACGACGGTGTGATAATTGCTCCTGTTGGGCCAAGACAACATCTCCGCGGTGGAGATCGACTCATTTTTGCGGGCCAGGTCGATGACATCGTAGATCTTCAAGGTACTGCTGGCCTCGTAAGCGCAGAAGCCGGCGCGAGCGACGCACTAGCCGATCCAACCAAGACCGGCTTCTTCGAAGTCGTGATCGGGCCGAGTTCACCGCTCGCCGGGCGAACCGCAGCAGATCTCGGGTTTCGCAAGCGTTACGGCGGCGCGATTCTGGCCATCCACCGGAGTGGTCGGCCCGTTGACTCCAAACTCGGCGCTGTGCTGTTCCGTGCGGGCGACACGTTGCTGGTTGTTGCCGAACGCGGATTCCGGGTGCGCTGGAAGGACACGGGAGAATTTCTGCTCGTGTCCCGACTCGATGCAGCGATGCCGACTTCTACCAGCCGCTCCTGGTGGGCGCTCGGTGCCTTGGCGGCAATCGTCGTGCTTCCCCTTCTCGGCTGGCTCTCGGTCGGCCGCGCAACGACTCTGGCGGCGATCGTCGTCGTGGCGGCGGGCGTCTTGAGACCTCGCGAGGCTCGTGACGCCGTCGACGTGAACGTGGTGCTGATGATCGGTGGAGCATTCGGCCTTGGTGAGGCGGCTGCCCGCTCTGGCCTCGCAGGTTTCGTCGCAGAGCAGCTCTTGAGCGTCTTTGGTTGGGCGGGAGCGATCGGTGCCGCGGTTGGGATCATCTTGATCACGATGGCGCTGACGGAGCTCATCACGAACGCTGCGGCGGTCGTCCTGGTTTTTCCCATCGTCATCGACGTCGCCGACCAGGCATCGCTCGATCCGCGGGTGCTGCTGATCGGCGCTGCTGTGGCGGGGTCAGCATCATTTCTGACGCCCATTGGCTACCAAACAAACATGATGGTCTACGGCCCTGGTGGTTACCGCTTTACCGACTATCTCCGGCTCGGCATTCCGATGTCGCTGTTGACGATCGCAATGGTGAGTAGCCTCGTCGTCGTTCTCAGCTAACGGGTCGTCTCGCAGCGAGAGCTGTCACGACCGGGGCCTCCGAGGCACGTGTCGACACCGTTGCCGCCGCTGATGGTATCTGCGCCGACACCGCCCTCGATGCGATCGTTGCCGTCCCCGCCAGTGAGCGTGTCGAAGCCACCTTGGCCGAACAGCACATCTTGGTGACGACCGCCTCGAATGATGTCGTTTCCTTGGTTCCCATGCAGCTCGTCATTTCCGTGCTGGCCATTGATCCGGTCAGGGCCCGTGCCGCCGATGATCAGGTCTGGACCCAGACCTCCGAGAATGTGATCGCTCCCGGGCCCTCCAAGGAGTTGATCGGCTCCGCCTCCGCCGACGATCTTGTCGTCGCCAGCCGGTGTGCCGCGAAGCTGGTCATTGCCCGATGTGCCGATGATCGTGGCCGCTCGTCCGCGGCATTCTTCTTTGACGACCACGGGCGGGCGCACCGTCGTTGGGCCGACGGGAACCTGGGGTAGTGCTCCCGGCGCCCGAAGGTCGGCTCGATAGAAACCATCAGTAATCCAACGCTGCGCGGCGTCGAGAGATGACGCAGTGGAGTTGAGCCACCAGTCGCATTGTGGCCAACCCTCCGCGAGGCCGTCGTCGTGGAAGTAGAGCACGGCGGCAAACGCGTCGTTGTACGGCGCTGTCTTGAGCAGCGCTTGAGCGTCGTCGAGCCACTCGGCCTTCCGGCCCGCCACTCCTTCGTCCGAACCGAACTCCGCGAGGATGAGCGGTTTGGTCGGATGCTTTTTCGAAAATGCCATCAGTGGCGCAAGGTCGTCCTTGAGCGATCGCCACGGATCGCTGCTGTTGCCTCGGCAATTGTTCCAGTTGTAGGTGTCGGACGCGATCATGTCGACGACGTCGTCGCCGGGATACCAGAAATCGGCGCGCCGTGAATCCTGCGGATTGATGCTGCCAACCTCAAAGCTCCATTCGGTCATGATCCACGCGAAATGGACGTTTGTTGCGCCCTCTGCATCAAAGACCGCACGAAAGGCTCGAAAGGCGGACCGGAAATCTGCGGTCGAGCCGAACTTTCTGTTGGCTGCCTGCTCTGGCTCGTGGTGGAAGCCCACGATTATTGCGCGCTGATAACGTTTTGCGCCACTCGCAAGATCTTGCATCTCGCGGTAGATCCTCGAACCGGGTTGCGCATTGGCGACCTGGGACCAGGTCACGATCGAGCCGTCGTCGCGGCGCGGTTTCACCGAGACCATCAGGTCGCGACCAGCGGACTTGACCCACCGGTGAAGCGGCTTGTCCCGACCGAGTGCGTCATCCCAATCACCAAACGCTCGAACCATCGGCAAGGTTCCACCGAGCTCGCGTTCAAGAAGGCCTATAGCCTGCTCGTTCGTCTGGCCATTGATGGGCTGGGCGTAGGCACCGAAGATGATGCCATTGCCGAGCGCGTCAACTTCATCCGATGAGCCAACGATGAGCGTCGACGCCACGATCAGTCCGCACGCCGCGACGAGAGCCGTCGTCAGAATCTGCTTCACACCTATCCTCCGTCGCCCAGCACCGACCGCAGGGGATGTGGCTCCATACGACAACTTTGCGTGGGAAATGGAGAGCTTCGGCGAGAGGTCTGGCGAGAGCTATGGGGCGAGGGGGTTTAGCCACGGATCGTTGCTGACGTCGATCCATGCCTCATACGACGCGACGGTGGTGTCGAGGCGCCAGTCGGGGTGCCCAAACGCGGTGAAGTTTTTGTCGAAGTAGACAATTGCATCGATCTCGGGAAGTTCGGCCTCGAGAATCTGAGGTAATGACCGCAACCAGTCCGCCTTAGCGCCGGCCTCACCCTCGTTCGACCCCGTCTCTCCGATGATGATTGGCAGGTTTCGCGGGGCAGCCCAATCGACAAAGTCCCCGAAGATGTCATCGAAGGCGAGCCACTCGGGGTGGGCCGTGGAGGTTTGCCAGTTGTAGCCATCAGCACAGAGCCAATCGACGTTCTCGTCGCCCGGATACCACGGTTCGGGATCGCTGCCTTCCCAGAACAGGAACTCGTTCGGGCACCATACGAAGTCGGCATTGGCAGCGCCTACCTCATCGAAGATCGATCGAATGCGCAGCCAGGCAGCGACATAGTCCGGGCCAGAATGAACCCAGTCTCGTCGGCGCTGTCCATCCATCTCCCACAGCCAGCGAAGCAACAGGGGTTCTTGAAGGTCTCGCACGGAGGTGGCCTGCTGACGGATCCAATCGTCGTGCAGCCCATTTGTGATCTCGATGGTGTCCGCTCCGTTCCACGAGATCATAAGAATGCGGCCGTCCTCGAGATGCATGAGGTCGTCTACGGTCGGAATTGCCTGGTCCCAGGCGTGGAAGACATGTCCTATGTCGAAGCTTCGACCAGCGTCGCGTTCGAGCGCGCGAAACCGGTTTGCACGTTCCGCCCGGCTAAGGCCCGTCGATACTCCCAGAAGCGCGCCTTCGAGATCGGCCGTGATATCGGGCAGCCGGCTACGAAGTTCGCCAGACGCGATGGTGTTAACGGCCTGATCGACAGAGGTCGACGTGGACGCTGGTGGTCTAGTCGTTGCTGTGATGGACGTTGTGGACTCACCCGTGCTGCTGGTCGTCTGTGAAGGGCTCGATGTGCACGCGACAGCAGCCATTGCCAGCAAGACAACGCACACCCCAATTCGCCGACGTCGACGACGGCGTCGTGCGTATCGTGTTGGATTTATCACACGTGGGTCCAAGGCATGGTTGGGGCTGAGCGTAGGCGCACTAGATGTGGATCGGCGCGCGCTGGCCATCACGAAGCTCTACCGTTCTCATCGACCGCAAGCGGCGTTCACCTGAGTGGAACGAACTATCAACTTTGCTCGCTGTCGGCCGATTTTGTTGGTACTCAGACTTTCGCGGCGTGGATGGTATGACACATGAACGATGACGAACTAGAGCTCGGACACTACGGGCGAATTTTCAGGCGTAGCTGGTGGATGATCGCGGTTGCTGTGGTCGCCACGACGTTGCTTGCAATGTTTGTGCTGCCCGCACAAGAGAACTTCTATGTGTCGAAGGTGTCGGTCTTGCTCCGTCCCGGTGATGGTGACCTTGGGCCGCCCAACGATCCAGTCAGCGAGGCGACCGAGGTCGGTATTGCCGTTTCTGCGCTGATCGGCGATCGCGTGACTGGCCAATACCCATCGCTCGATCTCGAGACGTGGCGCGAGAACCTTATCGTCAGCGCATGTCTCGACACTGGTGGGCTCATTGGGTCAAGGGACTGCGACAGCCAGATTCTGGAAATGTCGTACAGGGGTGAATCCCCCGATCTCGCCTCAGGGATTGTTCGGTCGACCGCCGACGCGTACCTCGACTATCGGACGGAACGCGAGGTCCTTCTCAAAGACACTCGACTCACGGACCTCGAGGGGAAGTTCGACGTGCTGGCGCTGCAATCACAGCTTGAGCAGGTGATTCTTGCCAACGCCGAAGATGGCTCCGTAGAGGCAACGCTGAGCGAACTCCGACTGCGAAGCATCGAGAACGAGAAGCTGGACATCAACCGCCAGCTAACGACAATCGAAACCGTCCCGGTCGATGTCGGCGATTTGCTCGGCCGTGCGACAACCCCAGAGGCAGACACATCTGGCCTGCCGAGGCCGTTTGCCTTGCTTGCTGGAATCTTGATGGGCCTCGTCCTCGGTGGTCTAGCGGCCATTCTGTCCGATCGATTGGACCGTCGTGTCTCGAGCGCTGCAGAGACAGAAGCCGACTTGGGTGTCCCTGTACTTGGGGACATCCCTCGTATAACTGAAGGCAGCCCGGCGCTCGTGACGGCGGTGAGTGCCGAGACCGAAGGTGCCGAGGCCTTCCGTCGGCTCGCCGCGGCCGCATTGGCACCACGAAACGGCTTTGTCGTCGACTCGATTGCGGTCACCGGTGCGAATGATAACGAGGGCAGGACGACCGCGTCTGTCAACCTCGCGCTCGCGATCGCACAGACAGGGCGCAAGGTCCTCTTGATCGCTGCCGACCGTCGCAACGATGCCATCGATCGGCTGTTTGGCCTCGGCGGTCATCCCGGTCTCAACCAGTTCTTGCGAACAAAGGCCGACCTAGAGGCTGCTCGGTGGGCCCTGGACCTCGCCCAGGATCGCCTCGGAATTTTGATCCTGCCCACGGGTTCGGGCCCGACGATGCCTCTTTCGAGCAACGGTGTCGCTGCGATCCTGGCCGTCGCCCAAGAGCGCAACATGGTCGCGGTCTTCGACACGCCGCCCGCACTCACCCACGCTGACGGCTTGCAGATAGCCGCCGTTGCCGATGCGGTGTACATCATTGCGGCGGTTGGCCGTACACGTCGCAGTGAACTCACCGAGCTGAGGGTTCAGCTGCTCAACGTGCAAGCCGATGTTGCTGGCGCAATCCTCAATCGAAACTCTCGGTTGAGCCTGCTTCCCGCTGGCCTGGGAGACATCGGCACAGCGACCATCCCTTCCGGCGTTCCAGGTAACGGCGGGAATTTCGAGAATCCTTTGGGAGCCCGCTCGCCGTTCGAGCCGGTACACACCTTTGGACCCATGACCGATTCCGATGCTCCCCAGGCAAGCCCTACCGAGGATGCAGAGGTTGTCGCCGAAGATATCCACGCCGTGTCCGCTCCGGACAAGTTCGACGAAACCGCATGACGGCAAAACGCGATTCGATTGCAGACGCCCTTTCGTTGGGAGACAACCGGCCGTTGACCATCGGTCTCGTTGGCTCCTCCGGTGGTCACCTCGCGCACCTGCTCGTTCTCAAGCCTTGGTGGGAGCACCACGACCGATTCTGGGTGACGTTCGACATGCCCGACAGCCACGATTTGCTCGAATCTGAGCGTTGCGATTGGGCGCATTTTCCAACCACCCGAAACCTCCCGAATCTGCTGAGAAACTTCAGCTTGGCTTGGAAGGTCTTGCGCCGTGAGCGGCCCGATGTGCTGATCTCGACGGGTGCTGCGGTGGCGTTCCCATTTTTCTTGCTCGGGCGGCTCATGGGCGTCAAGACCGTGTTCATCGAGGTCTACGACCGCATCAACCACGCGTCGTTGACGGCGCGACTCTGTGCCCCGCTATCAAACAGTTTTCTGGTCCAATGGGAAGACCAGCTGGTCTTTCACCCGAGGGCTCAACTCGTCGGCAGGTTGATGTGAAGCATCATCTCGATTCTCCGATCGGTCAGCGGCCGGGCATCGACCGTCTCTTCGTCACCGTCGGGACCGACTACCACCGATTCGATCGGATGGTCTGGTGGCTCGACGAATGGCTCGCTACCAAACCCAGCGTCGATTCCGTGATCGTGCAAAGAGGAACATCGACAAGGTCCGAACACGCCGAGAGTGTCGAATATCTCCAGCGCACCCGACTCATCGAAGAATTCCAGCGCGCGAGCGCGGTGGTCTGTCACGGTGGCCCTGCGACGATTCTGGAATGTCGCTCGAACGGGATTGTCCCGATCGTGGTTCCACGGGAAGAACGCTTCGACGAACATGTCAACGATCATCAGGTCGACTTTTGTGAGCGCCTCGCTGCACGCGGTGAGATCCAGATGGCGCGCACCAAAGATGAGTTTTTCCGGCTGCTCGAAATGGCCACGCAACGAGGTGTTCCCAGAGTCGCGGTCGACGACGGGCATGCCGCGAATTCGCTATTGAAGTTCGAAGATCAAATGATCGAGCTACTAGGGAAGCGAGCAGCAATCCGCACAAGGCCACTCGCTGAGGTCGTGCCGATTCGAGACGAGTTCAAGCGGATTCCCGTTCTGTTTATTGGGTCGGTCCCGCGGTCTGGCAGCACAATTCTGTCCGATCTGCTGAACGAGAATCCGCACATGGTCAACATCGGTGAACTCGTGCACCTCTGGGAGCGCGGCGTCATTGGGGACCATCTTTGTGGCTGCGGCGAGCGTTTCTCGGACTGCGCCTTCTGGGGCAAGGTTGGAGATATTGCGTTCGGCGGCTGGCAGCACGTATCGGGCGAACGGATGCGAACACTCCAGCTCCGCGCAGATCGCACTCGGCACATTCCTGCGCTTCTCGTCCCGAAGGTCTCGGGGCTTCTTGGGACGAGCACCGTTCAGTACGGTGCGGTAATCAGTCGGATTCTTCGGGCGATTCTCGAGGTTTCAGGGAAGCCCGTAATCGTTGACACGTCAAAACATGTGTCGACTGCTCTTCTGCTCCGCCAGCTCCCCGAAATCGATCTACGAGTTATCCATCTCGTTCGGGACCCGAGAGGTGTCGCGAACTCATGGTCCAGGGTTTTGGCCCGTCCCGAGGTCCAGAATGAGGACCGTGATATGGATACGTTGCATCCGGGTCGCCTCGGACTCCGCTGGCTTTGGTTCAATTGGGCCTTCTCGAACATAGATCGTCTTGGCGTGCCGGCGTTGACCATCCGATATGAAGATTTTGTTGACGACCCCGCTGGGATCTTGGACCAGATCTTCAGCTTCGCCGGTGTCGAAATGGTCGGCGAGAAAATGTTTGATCCATCGTCGCCACTGATTCTGCGAGAAGGGCATTCCGTATCGGGCAATCCGCGTCGCCTCGACCGTTCACCGGTCGAGCTCCGTGTTGATGAACAATGGCGTACGGACCTCGACCCCAAGATGAGCTCGCTCGTCAGCCGGGTTACTCGCCCGATGCTCGACCGCTACCGATACACGAGGGACTCCTAATGTTGCCGAGCGTTGCCACGGTGGTGGCGACCCGCGACCGTCCCGAATTGTTGCGAGAGACACTCGCAGCGATCGCGGCACAAGATTTCGAAGGCGTCATTTCGACGATCGTGGTGTTCGACCAGACCGAACCAGATACATCGTTGGCAGTGCATAACACCCACCGGCCGGTGATCGTTGTTCCAAATGGTCGACGACAAGGTCTGCAGGGAGCGCGGAACACCGGTCTCCTCGAAACGACGAGTGATCTCGTCGCGTTTTGTGATGACGACGATGTTTGGGCGCCGAGCAAGATCCGGCGCCAGGTGGATGTACTAAATTCCAATCCCGACGTGCATTTCGCTGGTTCCGGCGTACTTGTTGAATACGAGGGCGAGCGGGTCGAACGTATTCGGGACGAACCACGAGTCACCTTTCGTGACCTGTTGCGCAGCCGAGTCTTCGAGGCTCATCCCTCGACCTTCTTGATGCGCCGCGCGGAGCTGGTGGAACCGATGGGGTTGGTCGATGAAGATGTGCCCGGAGGGTATGGCGAAGACTACGAATGGCTCCTTCGAGCTACCCGTCGAACCGATATGTTGTTGGTTCCTGCCGCACTCGTAACCGTTCGATGGCACACGGCATCGTTCTATGCAGAACGGTGGCAAATGCGCATCGACGGACTGCAATACATCTTGGACCATTACCCCGAGTTCGAGACCGAGCCGATCGGGTTGGCTCGAATCACCGGTCAAATGGCCTTCGCCAAGGCATCCCTTGGCGATCGCCGCGGAGCTCTCGCGCTGGCAAAGAAGACGCTGAAACTCAATCCAAAAGAAGGACGTGCGCTGCTCGCGATGTCCGTCGCTGCTGGTGTTCCTTCGGCGATGGTTGTGTCAAACCTACAAAAACGTGGCAAATCGGTCTGATGATAACAACCGCGCCCCGGGCTCTTCGGGCGGGAACTCGTGCGCCAAGCACCGGGTTCGGAGCGCCGCTCGCGAACCCACAGCCGTTCCGACCAGAGATTGGTACACATGGGATGTTCTGCACGGCGTTGTTCGGTCAAGGAATTCCCGGCGCGCTGCGCGATGACCATCTCCCGGCGGCACTTCCGATAATGCTCATCTGTGCCGGCGTGGTGCTCCGCGACCGGCGCGTGAATGAGGAGCGTCGTCGCGACGCGATAACAAATTCCTCGATCGCGGTGACATGAGCAGCCCCGATATCGGGTGGTGGACGAAGGTGCTTGCGGGTCCAGGGGGCGATCTTCGATCGACCTCTTCCGATGAGCAATACATGGTTCTCCCGAGTTTGAGTGATCCGCGGGTGGTCGTTGATCGAGACGCCGATCAGGCGGTCAAGGACTCGGTCGATCGGATCGTCGCCGCACGCACGAAAAATTCGACTGCTCGTTCGCTCGCCGGCGCTGCGTCGACGCTCCTGTGGCGCCGAAAGGCCGGTTGGATCGTCAATGCTGCTGCCTCCCACGAAACACTCCGTGAGCACCTCGCCAACGTCCTCGACACCGATCTTCGAATCTCAATATCGGTTGGGCCCCCTCGGCCGAACCGAAAACCTGTGGTGCGGTGTTATCGAGACTCAGGACTGTTCGCGGTGGCCAAGCTCGGGCCCGACCCCCATACCGCTGCGATGGTCGAGAATGAGGTTCGCTGGCTCGACGTCATGGCCGGGTCACCGCTGAGCGGGGTCGTCACTCCGCCGCTGCTTCACTCGGGCGCCTACGGCGGGTCGGCATTGCTGATCATGGGTGCCCTCGATCTCGAAAACGATCTCGGCGTTGAATTCAGTGAAGTGCCCTTGGACATCGCTCAAGAATTCGCAGTTCGCCACGCTGAGCAGTTGCCGTTGATCGAGTCGGAATGGTGGCATGAACTACCTCTTCGGATGGATAACGGCCTCCTCGATTCGGTCAAGGCACAGCTCCACCAGGCCCCGGATGTGCGGGCCTTTGACTCGATCGAGACTGCGGCGTGGCACGGGGATTGGTCACCCTGGAACATGGGCCGATCGACGAACGGTAAGTTGTGCATCTGGGACTGGGAGCGAGCGCGGTTCGGGGTGCCGACCGGCTTCGACATTCTCCATCTGCACTTTCAATACGGCGACGGAATCGATGGGGCCGACGGTGATCTGCTGACGCTCGGCGTCCCCGAATCGAGTCTGTCGTTCCTAAAGCGCCTCTATTTCTTCGAGCTGTGCGCTCGACATTGTGAAGCGGATGCACTCGAGACCGACCAGCACCGTCGGGTTCTCGACGGACTCGACGTGTTGACACCGTGATTGGGAGAAAGGCCCTGGATAAGGCCACTGCACTGCCCCAACCCGCGAGGGATGTCTACGTCTGGCTGAATCGAAATATTGGACGGCTCGACCCAACCGAGCGAGCGTTGCCGAACTTCTATGTCGCCGGAACCCAGCGCGGCGGCACGACGTCGCTGTTCATCTACTTGCTCGCACACGAACTTGTGCATGGCCCGCGTCGAGCAAAGGGTGTGCACTACTTCGACACCAGCTTCGAGAAGTCGATCGGTTGGTATAGGTCGAATTTTCCTCGATACGCGACGCTGCAGAAACAAGCGGCCACCCACGGGGTGGAACCAGCCGTAGGAGAGGGGGCACCGTACTATCTCTTCAACCCTGCGGTTCCGGCGCGGATCCATCGCGTAAGCCCTGACGCCCGGATCCTGACGGTGTTGCGCGAACCGCTCGATCGAGCGATCTCGCATCACAACCACGAGGTGAAGCGTGGCTATGAGTCCTTGAGCATGTCCGACGCATTCGACGCTGAGGCGACCCGCCTCGCAGGCGAAGCCGACAAGATCACCGCCGATCCCACATATGTCTCGAAGCCGCACATCCACCACAGCTATCTCGCCCGTGGGCAATACGGCGAACAACTCGAGCGGTACTTCGATCTGTTCGGGCGCGATCAGGTGCTCGTGCTCGACTCCTCTGCGTTGTCGACCGATCCGAAGGGCACCGTCCGCAAAGCCACCGACTTCTTGGGCCTGCCTCCGCTTAGCGATGTCGACTACCCCCGCTACAACAAACGAGAATACGACCTGGTCGATCCCGAGATCCGGGCCAAATATGGTCCGGTGTTCGATGACTCGAACGCCCGACTCCGCGAGTCGCTCGCCCCAGGCACTTTGTCTTGGCTCTGACCGTTGCAACTCACTTAGGTTCGAGAACCCAATCGGCGATGCGTAGGTCCGATGTGAGTGAACGTTTTGCAATCGCTCGAGTAACGATCACGACGGACGTCGCGACGGCCCCGAGCACGAGGAACATCACGACGAGTTGAAGAATGATTGCTTCGATCGGGTCGACTCCTGCGAGAAGTAGGCCCGTCATCGCGCCGGGTAGGGCGATGATCCCGACCACTTTGGTCCGTTCGATCTGAGGCACCAGCGCCGTTCGGATAACCGTCTGCTCGAAGTGCAGGGTGGTCGCATCGCGATCTGAGCCCAGAGCGAGGAGCGCTTCGAATTGACCCACGCTCTCGCGCAGTGTCGACAGCATGCGGTTCGCGCCAAGAACAACGGAGGGCATGGTGTTGCCGATCGTGATGCCGGAAATGACGACCACCGCGACTGGTGTGAGCTCGAGGATCTGCAACCCGAAGACGACACCCAACACGATCGCCGCCGTCAGCGTCATGGCCCCAAGCGCGGTTGGGAACAGGTTCGGTACGTCGCTGGCGCGGCGAGTCACAACCCAGCCGGACAAGAGCAACATCGCAGCGATCCACAGCCACGCCCACAACATTGCGAGGTCGGAGTTGAAGATCGCCGTGAAGACGACTCCGACGATGAGCAACTGCGCGCCTGCGCGCGCTGACGCCCACAGGACATCGCGTTCCAGGCCGAGGCGTCTCCACAAACTCAGGGCGACAACGAGGGCGACCAGCGCGAAGGACGCCAAGGCATCCAATAGCCCAATCGATTCCGTCACGCTGGTGACACTACGCGGCCGAGACTGGTCCCGACCGTTTCCCCGCCGCGCCCGCACGCGCTCTGGGGAATCGCTAGCGGAAACTCAGCCGGCTTCGCTGTGCGTTACGGGGATCTCGCCCATCCACTCTCGCAGCGTGTTCTTCATCTTTGTTTGCTGGATGAAGATGTCGTGTTCAGGGTCGTTGGCCGTCGCCGACTGTGGGGCCTTGAAGTAGAAACTCAGCCATTCCTGAACACCCGACTCGCCTGCGCGGCTGGCGAGGTCCATGAAGAGGGCGAGATCGAGAACGATCGGTGCAGCGAGGATCGAGTCGCGGGCGAGGAGATTGATCTTAATCTGCATTGGATAACCGAGCCACCCGAAAATGTCGATGTTGTCCCAGCCCTCTTTTTCGTCGCCCCGAGGTGGGTAGTAGTCGATCCGAACCTTGTGCGTGATATCGCCGTAGAGCGATGGGTAGACATCGGGTTGCAGGATGGTGTCGAGCACGCCGAGTTTCGAGTTTTCCTTCGTCTGAAAGTTCTCTGGAGCGTCGAGCACTTCACCGTCGCGGTTACCGAGGATGTTGGTGGAGTACCACCCTCGAATACCGAGCATGCGCGACTTGAGGCCGGGGGCGATCAGCGTCTTTATGAGGGTTTGGCCCGTCTTGAAGTCCTTGCCAACAATCGGCACGCCCTCACGTTTGGCAAGTTCGACGATGCAGGGAAGGTCGGTGGTGAGGTTCGGCGCGCCGTTCGCAAACGGGACACCACTCACGAGTGCCGCGTAGGCGTAAATCTGGCTCGGGGAAATGTTGGCGTCATTAACTTTGAGACCGGCTTCGAAGGAGTTGATCGACATGTGGACATCGGACGGTTGCTGGAAGGCCTCCGTCGATCCACACCACACCATGACGAGACGGTCGCAGTCGTTCTCCATCCGGAAGTGCTCGATGTCCGCGATGAGCGCCTCGGCTTGGTCCCACATGTTGGTTTCGGATTTGACCCGCACACCTTCAATCCGGCTCACCCACTTCTGATCGAACACGGCATCCATGGCCACGACACCTTCGAGCTCTCCGGAGATGGCAGCCAGATCGGAGTCCTTCATAACTCCAGCGTGTCGCGCGGCTTCTAGCGCGTTTGCTGACAAGGGGTCCCAACCGCCGAAGACCAGGTCGTCGAGTTGGGCGAGGGGTACGAACTCGCTGATCAGCGGATTGCGGTTCTCTTCGCGCTTGCCGAGACGGATATGTGCCATCTGGGACACCGAGCCAAGTGGCGGTGTGCCGGTGTTGCGTGCGTGCAGGACACCGGCGATCAAGGTGGAGGCCACCGCTCCAAGGCCGGGCATGAGCAATCCGAGCTTGCCGGTTGCAGGGGCGATTGTACGTGCGTCTGTCATGGCGGTCAAACTACGAATCAGTAGTTGTATTTCCTAGGTTGCTGAAGACATCCTTCAGTTAAGATGTCTGGCGTGAAAGCAATTGCACCGACGGCGACACAGCTCGAGTATCTCGTTGCCGCGTTGGAACACGGGAGCTGGACCACCGCTGCCGAAGAGCTGCACGTGAGTACTTCAGCATTCGCGCAGGGCATTGCTGAACTCGAGCGCCGGCTCGACCTTCGACTGTTCGACAAAGAAGGCCGTTGCCGAGTGCCTACGGCCGAAGCCGAGGTTGCTGCGCGACACGCAATTCGTGTGCTCGGCGAACTTGGATCACTCGGTCGCTGGGCCGCACAGGCAAGAAGCGGTGAGGTCGGACAAATTCGTGCGGGGATGATCGATACCGCGGCCGTGCATCATTTCGGTGATGCGCTCGTCCGATTCCGCACGATGCACCCGGACCTTGCTGTCCGTCTCACGGTCCTTCCATCGCAGCAACTACACGAACAGCTCCGAATCGGAGAGCTCGATGTCGTGATCGCCGTTGCACCCGCCGACACCGACGGACTCCAAACGCGCGAGCTCGTCGCAGAACCTCTCTATGTATACGCGCCAGCCGGGAGCACGATCGGGGCACCGCCGATGTGGGGGCCGTGGGTATATTTTCCGGCTGACTCGCGAACCCGGGCCCTCGTAGCCGAGGCCATGGGCACGCTTGGAGCGCCATTCGACGTAGTCGCCGAGAGTTCGCAACCCGCAGTGCTCCGGGAGATGGTTCGGCTCGGCATGGGTTGGACAGTTCTGCCCACTGTGGATGCCGAACGTGAACCGCACGCACTGAAACGAGCCGTGGTCGAACCCGTAGCCGAGCGTGTTCTGACGCTCGCTCGTCGGTCGGATCGCACGCCGTCGACCGCGCTCGATCGATTTATCGCCATGCTGGTAAGCGAAGCGACGATCAGGTACCGCGAAGCATGACAACAACAGAAATCGTGATCGTTGCGCTCATGACGGCGCTCGCAGCACTGGTGAAATCGACTACGGGGATGGGATTCCCTCTTGTCCTTCTCCCGGTCCTCGCATTGTTTATGGACGTTGCCGACGCCGTGGTGATCGTTGTCCCGGTAAACCTTTCCCTCAACTGCTGGCTCGTTTTGACCACACGCCACGAGCGACACAATGTGCCGACGCTCGCTCGTTTCACATTTCCAAGTCTTGCCGGCACCGTTCTCGGTGCACTCCTCTTGCCGATACTTCCTGAAACGTTGATGCGTGGTTTTCTCATTGGGATCATCGTGTTATTTCTTGCGACCCACTTGGCGGGTCGTTCGCCAGAACTTTCCGAAGCTCGGGCAGCGCAACTATCTCCCGTCGTGGGGGGTCTGGCTGGTGTGTTTCAAGGAGCTGCGAACGTGGCGGGGCCAATCGTCACGCCTTGGTTCCTCAGCCAGGGTTTGAGGCGAGACGCGCTTGTCTACGCACTCGCCGCATTCTTTTCGTTGACCGGGATCATTCAGATCGCTGTGTTCGTGATCCGAGGAGGGCTCTCGATGCGACTCTTCGGATTCGGCATTGCGTTGATACCGGTCGCGTTCCTAGCGGTTCCGGTTGGCGTCCGGATCCGAAAGCGGATCTCGGTCGAGGGGTTCCAACAGCTGGTCCTGGTGCTGCTCGCTGGGTCTGCAATTTCGCTGCTCGTCCGAATCCTTTAGAGCTACCGTGCTGTACATGCGACCGATCATGCTCATTACCGGCGGTTCCAGGGGTATCGGTGCTGCGTGCGCCGTGCAGGCGGCCGAAGCGGGGTACGACGTGTGTTTCTCGTACGCCTCTAATTCCGAAGCTGCGGCTTTGGTCCGGGCCCAATGTGAGAGCCATGGCGCTCGTGCGTTGGCCGTGAAGGCCGACGTATCGGCCGAAAACGATGTCCTCAGCCTCTTCGAGACGTGTGATGCCGAGATGGGCACACTCTCGGTCTTGGTCAACAACGCTGGTGTCATCGGCACGCAGGGGGAACTCGCGGACTTCACCGCCGAACGTATCCGGTGGGTAGTTGATGTGAATGTGACCGGAGCGCTCCTGTGCATGCGTGAGGCCACGCTGCGGATGAGCACGAAGCGAGGCGGCGCCGGAGGCGCGATCATCAATCTTTCGTCGATGGCTTCGACGCTCGGAGCACCGTTCGAATACATCGACTACGCCGCAACCAAGGGAGCGATCGACGCTGCGACAATCGGCCTCTCCAAGGAGCTTGGCCCGGCGGGCGTCCGTGTCAACGCAGTCCGTCCAGGGCCGATTCACACCGACATCCATGCCTCGGGTGGCGAGCCCGATCGGATCGCTCGCGTCTCGGCGAATATCCCGATGGGCCGCGGCGGCGAGCCAGCCGAGGTCGCCAATCTAATCTTGTGGCTCGCGAGCGACGAGGCCAGCTACGTGAGGGGTGACCTCGTCGAAGTGAGCGGGGGTCGCTGACTCGGGGCGTTATGGAATGAGCAGGAGTTTTCCAGTGGTGTTCCGCGACTCGAGGTCACGATGCGCCTGAGCGGCGTCTCCGAGCGAGTACTCGGCTCCGATCGTGATTTCGAGTGATCCCGCGGCGATGTGGCGAAAGATGTCAGACGATCGAGCAGCGAGTTCATCGCGGGTGGAGATGTAGGCACCCAACGATGGTCGGGTGAGATAGAGCGATCCACCGCTCATCAGTTCCAAGGGAGACACGGGGGGCACAGGACCCGACGCATTTCCGAAGGTGACCATCACGCCGCGAGGTCGAAGCAACCCCATGCTCTCTTGAAACACCGAGGCGCCGACGCCGTCGTATACGACGTTGAGTGGACGCTCCTCGCCGGTGATTGCCCGAATCTGCTCCGCGAAATCTGCCGTGTTGTAGTTGATGACGTGATCGGCGCCAGCCGACGCGGCATGTTCGGCCTTCGCATCGGTACCGACTGTGGTGAAGACCTCAGCGCCAGCCTGCTTTGCGATCTGGATGAGCAAGCGGCCGGTGCCGCCCGCGCCGGCGTGAATCAGGCAGCGGTCGCTAGCCCGAAGCGGATAAGTATCGATGCCTAGGTAGTGCGCGGTCATACCTTGCAACATTGCGGCGGCTGCGTTCTCGAGGGTCACGTCATCGGGAATCGCTACGCAGCGATCCGCGGTTGCTGTCCGAAGTTCGGCGTAGCTGCCACTTCCATCCGCAACAGCGACACGGTCGCCTACCTCGTGCAGCGTGACGTCGGATCCGACCGCTCGCACCGTGCCTGAACACTCGATCCCGAGCACCAATGGCAACGTGATCGGATAGAGACCGCTTCGCTGGTAGGTATCGATGAAGTTCACGCCGGCAGCCGCGACCTCGATGAGGACCTCTCCGGGCCCAACATCAGGGGGCTCGATGTCAACCATCTGAAGTGCTTCGGGGCCCCCGGTTTCGTGAATCTGTATGGCTCTCATGACCGAAGTCTTACAGGTCGGAGACCCGTTGCCGATTTGAACGAGGAGACGAGCGTCGCGAGCTACGATCGAACGAACTTAGGAGCACCGCGTGATTAAAAAGGTTCTGGTCGCCAATCGAGGAGAAATTGCGATTCGGGCCTTCCGAGCTGCATCCCAGCTCGGGATCGCAACCGTGGCCATCCACCCCTGGGAAGACCGCTCGGGGCTCCACCGAATCAAGGCGGACGAGGCGTACGAGATCGGCGAGCGCGGGCATCCGGTACGTGCATATCTCGATCACGAACTCATCGTGCAGACCGCTCTCAGCGCCGGCGCTGATGCCATCTACCCCGGTTATGGGTTTCTCTCTGAGAGCCCCGATCTCGCAGAGGCGTGCGAGGCCGCCGGAATCACTTTCGTCGGCCCTTCGTCCCGTGTCCTCGAGCTGACCGGTAACAAGATGCGAGCGCGCGAAGCCGCAGATCTAGCAAAGCTCCCGGTCCTGCAACAGTCGCCGCCGATCGAGAATCCGACCGACGCACGCGAGTTTGCCGGCGACATCGGCTTTCCCCTATTCGTCAAAGCCGCCGCTGGCGGTGGAGGCAGAGGGCTTCGCCGAGTCGATGACTCAGCCGACCTCACCGCGGCCGTCGATGCCGCCCGGCGGGAAGCTGAAAGCGCCTTCGGCGATGCAACCGTATTTCTTGAAGAGGCTCTGACCAATGTTCGACACATCGAGGCGCAGATTCTCGCCGATGGTCATGGCAACGTCATCCATCTCTTTGAGCGCGACTGTTCGGTGCAGCGTCGATTCCAGAAGGTCGTAGAACTAGCTCCTGCGCCACACCTCGACCCCGACCTTCGCGACGAGCTGCTCGAGGACGCCGTGCGGTTCTCTCGGTCGATCGATTATGTAAACGCAGGAACGGTGGAGTTTCTCGTCGACAAGACGGGGCGGCACGTATTTATCGAGATGAACCCCCGCATCCAGGTGGAACACACGGTCACCGAGGAGGTCACCGATGTCGACCTCGTCGAATCTCAACTCCAGATAGCGGCCGGTCTCAGCCTTTCCGAACTGGGCTTGTCCCAGGACGCCATACAGATCCGCGGTTATGCGATGCAGTGCCGCGTAACGGCCGAGGATCCTGCGAATGACTTCCGGCCAGACACCGGTCGCATCGTGGCCTACCGGCCAGCCACCGGCCCCGGCGTACGACTCGACGGCTGTGTGTACCAGGGTGTCGAGATCACGCCGTACTTCGATTCGTTGATCGAGAAGATCACGTGTCGCGGGCGCGACTTCGAGACGGTCATTCGTCGCTTGCAACGGACGCTGGCGGAGTATCGAGTGCGTGGCGTGGCCACGAACCAGCCGTTCCTTCGAGCGATCTTGGAGAATGAAGAATTCATTCGCGGCGGGGTAACCACGAACTTCATCGAGCAGCATCCCGAGCTGACGGCCGCATCGGTCGGGGCGAACCGTGCGACACGACTCCTGCGATACCTCGCGGACGTGACCGTGAACCAGCCGCACGGGCCGGCGCCAACTCGAATCAACCCGTCGAGCAAGCTGGCCCCGCGACCAGAGTTCGATCCTCAACCCGGTTCGCGACAGCGGCTTCTCGAGCTCGGCCCCGAGAAGTTTGCCGCCGAGCTCCGAGCACAATCGGCCGTAGCGATCACCGACACGACGTTGCGAGACGCACACCAATCAATCTTGGCTACTCGCGTGCGTTCGATCGATCTCGTCGCGGGCGCACGTCAAATGGCTCACACGCTCCCCGAGCTGTTCAGCCTCGAGTGTTGGGGTGGCGCAACTTTCGATGTCGCGCTGCGGTTCTTGCACGAAGATCCATGGGAGCGCCTCGAACGGCTACGCGACGCAGCCCCCAACATTTGCACGCAGATGCTGCTGCGCGGTCGGAACACCGTGGGCTATTCCCCCTATCCAGACACGGTCGCGAAGAGTTTCGTCGCCGAAGCGGCGGCCAGCGGGATGGACATCTTTCGAGTCTTCGATGCATTCAACGACATCGAACAGATGCGGCCCGCGATCGAGGCTGTTCTCGATGTCGGAGCGGTCGCCGAGGGAACGTTGTGTTATTCGGGCAACTTGTCCGACCCGAGCGAAAATCTCTACACGCTCGACTACTACCTCGGTGTCGCTGAGACCTTGAACGACGCCGGTGTACACATTCTCTGCATCAAGGACATGGCCGGGTTGCTTCGAGCAGACGCGGCACGCAAACTCGTAACTGCGCTTCGAGAGCGGTTCGATCAGCCCGTTCATCTGCACACGCACGATACGTCTGGTGGTCAGGTGGCGACCTATCTCGCGGCGATCGATGCCGGCGTTGATGCAGTCGACGCGGCCGCTCCGCCGTTGTCGGGGATGACCTCACAACCCTCGATGGCCGCGGTTGTTTCGATGACCGACCACACCGAACGAGCGTCGGGAGTGTCGCTCGACTCGATCGGCGATCTCGAACCGTATTGGGAAGCGGTCCGCCAGGTTTACGCCCCCTTCGAAGCCGGCCTGCAATCGCCGACCGGCACGGTGTATCGCCACGAGATTCCAGGCGGTCAACTCTCGAACCTTCGATCGCAGGCAAGAGCACTCGGTCTCGGCCACCGTTTCGAAGAGGTCGAGCGCCTCTACGCGGCATGCAACGAACTATTGGGTCGTCCAATCAAGGTCACACCGTCTTCGAAAGTTGTTGGAGACCTCGCGCTGCACCTGGTCGCGTCAGGCGTGACGCCCGAGCAGCTACTCAACGAACCGGGAACGGTCGATCTTCCGGACTCTGTGGTTGGTTTCTTGCATGGCGAGCTCGGTACCCCTCCTGGTGGCTTCCCGGAGCCCTTCCGGTCGAAGGCGATCGAGGGACGGATCTGGGAACCCCATGAGGAGGAGCTCTCGCCGGTGGACGCGGCGGGTCTCGCCGGCGACGATCGCCGAGCAACACTCAATCGTTTGTTGTTCCCCGGGCCGGCTGCGGCTCAAGCCGAACAACGTGAGCGCTATGGCAACCTCGCTGTTCTCCCTTCCCCACTGTTCTGGTATGGACTCGACGTACACGACGAAGATGCGTCGGTCGGACTGGGCCGGGGCGTTCGACTCCTGCTCGGGCTTCGTTCGGTCGGCGAGTCGAACGACGACGGTATTCGACGCGTCAGTTTCGTGGTGAACGGTCAGAATCGTGACATCGATACGCGGGATCGTTCCATAGCGTCGAATCGAACCGAAACGGAGCGGGTCGATCCGTCTCGTCCGGGCCACGTAGGCGCCCCGTTCCGAGGCGTCGTCACCGTGTCGGTGGCTGTCGGTGATCAGGTGCAGGCAGGCGATTCGGTCGCGGCGATCGAGGCGATGAAGATGGAGTCATCCATCTCGGCGCCGATCGATGGCACGATCGAGCGCGTCGCCGCGGCGGGGGGATCGTCGCTTGAGGGCGGCGACCTCATCTTGGAGATTCGTCCTTCTGGCCTGTCGGCGAGTCCAGAGGCAGACATCTCGAACTGAGTCTCTCAGGCGGTCTTCTTACGCGCTCGATGATCTGCGGTGTGTGTACGGCTTGCACAGCGGGGGTCATTACAAAATCGACGCGATCGGTTGCGGGTGCCGTCGTAGAAAAGATCTTCGCAATCGTGCGCTGCGCAGCGCCCGAAACGGATCGTCCCGCTGTCGCATACTTCTTGTGCGAGGGCCATCAAGAAGTCGGCGATTACCTGATCGTCGAACCTGGCGGTCGATGGCGTCCAGTGAATATGTGGTCCGACACCATCGTGATTCTGAATGGACGGCGCGATCGGCAGCTCCGTCAATTCCTCGTTCACCCAGGTGCTGGCCGTCTCGTCATCGAGCTCGGGCAGAGCAGTGAACAGCGCCATGAGTCCGCCGAGCCGAGCAGTGAGGCGATCGACCGATGCTTGTGATGCAGCATTTGCTCGACTGAAACCGGCCTCGACAAGCTTCTCTCGAGCATCGAGCGCGCCACTCGAGATCGCGTTCGCCAGCTCGACCATGGCCTCCAAGGTGAGGCGAATCTCAGATTCGGTGCTCGATGCCATGTGCATGGATTCATCTTAGCTCAACCTTGTGAATGTGCG
>JBLIMK010000016.1:0-41710 GCA_047638715.1 Verrucomicrobiales bacterium | reverse complement strand
CCGACGACGGCTCGCTCGCCCGCTCCACCGGCGGTGCTGCGGCACGCGGAGCGATGCTTATCGCCTTGGCACTGGTCATTGGACTCGTCCTTATGGCGTTCGCTCTCGACGATCCCCAGACCATCGTGACCGGAGAGCCGAACTCGACCGATACGGCCGACGAGGCAGGCAGCGATGCCGCCGCGGGCGGCGACGGTAGTGGCGAGGATGCAGCGGCGACCCCTTCCGATGGCACTGGGAGTGCTACCACGGCCGCACCCGCCACGATTCCTGAAGGCATCGTCGATGAACCTGTCGTTCCCGGCGAGGTACATCCTCCTGAGGAAGTCATCGTGCTGGTTGCAAATGGCACCGGTGAGAAGGGCGTAGCAGGTGCTGTGTCCGACAAACTCAAAGCGCGTGGGTACATCGCTAATGCTTCGAATGCTCCGAGCACGGCAGAAGCCGTGATCTACTACCGCATTGGATTCGACGCCGATGCGCGTTTGGTTGCCGAAATTCTTGGCGCTCCGCTCGACATCATCAAGCCCGCGCCGGGAGACGGAACAATCGCCGTCGCTCCCGAAGCCGTGACCGATGGCCGTCTTGCCGAGGCCAACATCGTGGCGATCGTCGGAGCCGACAACAACATCCCTTCGTCCTGACAGAACGAGCGGGAACGGGCCTTGGTTACATCCTCGAGGCCGTGACTATGCACCCTGGAGATGTCGGCCTCTTCTCCGACCTCGACGGCACACTGTCAGAAATTGTCGATGACCCGGACGCAGTAGTCCCCGTGCCGAGTGCGGCCGAGTGCCTTGGCGCACTCGCAGGACACTTGGGAACCGTTGCCATCGTGTCGGGCCGACCGGTTTCGTTCCTCGAACGGTTCTTTGCGCCACCGATCGTGCTGTCTGGTCTTTACGGATTGGAACATCGAGCCGGCAATCGCTTGCTCATCGACCCGACCGCGGTCGAGTGGCAGCATGTGATGAGCCGGGCCGCTGACCGAGCCCGCGAAGAGTTCGGTCTCGAGGGCGTCGAGGACAAGCGGTATTCGATCACCGTTCACTATCGCGGCATGACGAACGACTTCACCCAACGGGTCACGAGCTGGGCGCGCTCGATTGCGGACGAAACCGGGCTCGATGCGCGGCCGGCCAAGATGTCGGTCGAGCTTCACCCCCCGACCAGTCGATCGAAAGGTGATGCCGTCGAAGACATGGCCAGGCCATTGCGGTCGGCGATCTACCTCGGCGACGACGTCGGTGATCTGCCAGCCTTCGAGCGACTCGAACAGCTCCACGCGTCGGGTGTGCTCGACTCCTACGCCGTCGTCCTCGTCGCGGGCGACGAGACACCGCCGGAGCTTCGAGCCCATGCCACAGACGTCGTGTCGAGCCCGAGCGATGTCGCCGCAATCCTGCACAAGCTCCTCGAGGCGGCTTCGACGTAGTTACTCCTCGGAGTCGTTCTCCGAGGCCGCAGTTGCGGCAGCCAACTGTTCGTCCAGCCAGATCTTTGGGCTGCGGCTGGTAGCGATGTCGAGAAGGTCGGCTGCGATTTCCACCCGCTGCTCATGGTCCATGTCGATCACGTCAGACAACGCCTGGGCGGTCTGGGTGATGTCGTAGGCGTGGACTTCGATTGCGATCCCAGACATCTCGTCGAATGCGCCAGCTTCGCGGCTCAAGAGGACAACGCCTGACCGTTCGTTGACGATCGGCCCCTCACTCGCCACGAGGTTGAGTCCGTCACGAATTGGATTGACGAGGAGTGCGTCGTATCGACGCAACGCGGCGATGGCATAGGGGTAGTTGTTCTCGGCCGTGTAGTGAATTGGGGTCCATTCATCACTGCCCCATCGGGCGTTGATTTCCTCGACCGCGGATTCCACTTCAATTCTGTATCGGGTGTAGTCGGCCACGTCGGTACGGGTTGGCGAGAAAGCGGCGACAAACACAATCTCTCCGTGGAGATCGGGCCGCAACGCCAGGAGTTCGTCGTATGCCCAAAATCCGCGCAAGATATTTTTCGACAGCTCGAGTCGCTCGGTCCGAGCAATCACAAAGCGGTCGCCAACGATCTCTTCGATTGCGGCGAACTGCTCCGCGCACTCAGGCGACGACGCCACGGCGTTTAGCTGATCGACATCGGATCCCAGGGGCGAAACGAACGTGGTCGTCGGCCGTATCCCAAGGTTCTCGCGACAAGACGCAATAAACGCATCGCTCCACCGGCTCGAATGAAATCCAACTGCGCCAGCGCCGAGGTAGCCGAGCAACAATTCCGTTCTGGCGAGTTCGGGAAGAATACGAAGCGCATCTGGCGTGGGGAAGGGCGTGTGGCTGAAGTGGACGATCGAGACATCGGGCCGTTCATCTCGAATTCGAGGAGCCGCGAGGGCGAGGTGATGGTCTTGCAACAGAACGATCGCGTTCTCCTCGGCCTCTTCGATGATCGTCTGTGCAAACACACCGTTGTACCTGCGAAATGCAGACCAGGCGTCGTACCACTCGGTGTCGATCACCGGTGAGCGAGCACGCTCATAGAGGTCGTGGTAGATGTACCAGAGCGTCTCGTTGGCGATCGTGTTGTAGGCCAGGTTGAGGTCTTCGGGGTCGATGTCGAGCGTCCGAACCCGGAAACCTTCGGCCTCGACAATTCCCGACGATGCAGCGCGTCGGTCGCCCTCGGTAAGGCCTGCGGCGATCCAGGTTGTCTCCGTGCCATGAACCAGCGGTCCGAGTCCGGATACGAGGCCGCCAGCGCCCCTGGCGCCTACGAGCGTGTCGCCGTCGAGCGTGAACGTGACCGGACCGCGGTTCGACGCGATCAGTACTGGTCGTTGCACTCCATCAGCCTAGGAGGTCGCGCTGGCTCGCACGAGCGACTTCCACAGAGAGCGATAGTTCGGCCACACCACGTCGGGTCCGGCGATCGGGTCATGCCCGCATGCTCGGCAATGCTGCGAAGGCGATTCTGCACTTGGTAGCACGTAAGAAACGGAACGACCCACAAGACGAGGTAGAGCAGCGGCTCTCCAGCGAGAGCGAACGCGCCAAAAACGAGCAGCTGGCCGAGAAAGAATCGAAGACTGAGCGAGCGGTATTCCGCCTTGAGCAGCCCGGTGAACCGAGGTTTCATCAGCCGATACGCAGACACGCCGGTCGCATCGCGTCTGAGTTTGCGACGCATGGACGCGAATGTGATTGGGTAGAACGAGTAGAGCAGGAAGTCGGGTTCGTTCGGGCCGAATTCGTCGCGGTGATGGTTGGCGTGGCCCCGCCGGTAGTGGTGTGTGCCAGTCCCAAAGGGGAGCCAGCCGAGCAGGGAGTCGACCGAAGTCATGTCTCGACCGTAGGCGAGGCGGCTCGCACTGGCTATCTCCGATCGGCCATGATGGCGGCGTGCATATCGTTGCAGCTCCCGACAAGTTCAAAGGCACCGCGTCGGCGGCCGAGATCGCAGAGGCCATTGCTCGGGCGGCAGAAGAAGCGGGAGTGTCCTGTACCCAGGTTCCGATGGCCGATGGAGGAGAGGGCACTCTGGCGGCCCTCGGTGGGGCCAATCGGACGTCGATCGTGACCGGACCGCTCGGCGAAACCGTCGAGGCTGAGTGGCGCCTCGAACGCGGAGTCGCTGTGCTCGAAATGGCCCAGGCGGCCGGCCTCGTTCTCGCCGGAGGTGCCGATGGCAACGACCCACTGGGTGCGACCACGACGGGCGTTGGCGAGCTGATCGATGAGGCGGTCGATGCAGGTGCATCCACGATCATCGTCGGCGTCGGCGGATCGGCGACAACCGACGGCGGCCTCGGTGCGCTCAACTGGTTGGGTTCGGCGGCGCGGGTTCAGGCTGTCGAGTTGATCGTCGCGTGCGACGTCCGGACGCGGTTTCTGCAGGCAGCGTCTGTTTTCGGCCCTCAGAAGGGTGCAAGCCCTGCCCAGGTTTCGATGCTCCACGGTCGGCTCTCGACCCTCGCCGCCAGCTACCTCGAACGTTTCGGGGTCGACGTCACGTCGATCGACCGTTCCGGCGCTGCTGGTGGTTTGGCCGGCGGTCTCGCTGCGATCGGAGCCACCCTCGTCGACGGATTCGACGTGGTCGCTGAACAGCTGGGGCTCGACGATGCAATCGCTGGAGCCGACCTCGTGATCACGGGAGAAGGTTTCATCGACGATGAGTCGTTCGATGGAAAGGTCGTTGGCGGGGTGGCCTCGCTCGCCGCCTCACACGACGTGCCGGTCCTCGCGATCGCTGGCCAGGTATTCGACGATGTAGAACGTCGTCTGGACACGATTTCGCTCTCGGAAGTGTTCGGGATGGACCGCGCGGTCGCCGACCCTGTCGGATGCATCTTCGAAGCGGTTGTCAACCGGCTCTGAACCCATAGGATTGGCACTCGCACTAATCGAGTGCCAATGCCGTTTCGATACCCCGATACGACTACTAGGGAGAACGTGACCACGATGGCAAAGATGATCAGTTTCGACGAACAGGCACGCCGGTCACTCGAGCGGGGCATGAACCAGCTCGCCGATGCAGTGCGAGTAACGATCGGTCCCAAGGGACGAAACGTTGTCCTCGAGAAGAAGTGGGGCGCTCCCACGATCACCAATGACGGTGTCTCGATCGCTAAGGAAATCGACCTCGAGGATCCCTACGAGCGCATCGGCGCCGAGTTGGTCAAAGAGGTCGCGAAGAAGACGGACGATGTCGCCGGCGATGGCACCACCACCGCCACCGTTCTCGCCTGGACGATGGTCCGTGAAGGTCTGCGCAATGTTGCGGCAGGCGCGAACCCAATGGCGCTGAAAAAGGGCATCGAGGCTGCTGTAGACGCCGCGGTCGGTTCGATCCACGACATGGCCGTCGACGTCGACACCAAGAAGCAGATCGCCCAGGTCGCTTCTATTTCGTCAGCAGATCCAGAGATCGGCAAGACGATCTCCGACGCGATCGACAAGGTCGGCAAGGACGGCGTCATCGCCGTCGAAGAGGGAACCACCTTCGGCATGGAGATGGATCTCGTCGAAGGAATGCGTTTCGACAAGGGTTACCTCTCGCCGTACTTCGTGACCGATCAGGATCGGATGGAAGCGGTTCTTGACAACCCGTACATTCTCCTCGTTCAGGGCAAGATCTCGAACGTTCGTGAACTTGTTCCCGTACTCGAGCTGATCATGAAGAAGAGCCGTCCGGTGTTCGTTATCGCCGAAGATGTCGAGGGTGAAGCGCTCGCGACACTGGTCGTCAACCGCATTCGAGGCTTGCTGCCAGTCGCTGCGGTGAAGGCGCCCTTCTTTGGCGATCGACGCAAGGCAATGCTGCAAGACATCGCCATCCTCACCGGTGGTGAGGTCATCAGCGAAGAGGTCGGGCTGAGTCTGGAGGCAGCCACGCTCGAGATTCTCGGCACCGCCCGCCGCATCGTCATCACCAAGGACGAGACCACCATCATCTCTGGAGGTGGCGACAAGAGCGAGATCGAAGGCCGAATCGCCCAGATCAAGAACGAACTTGACGATACGTCCTCCGACTACGACGCAGAGAAGCTGCGCGAGCGCCTTGCCAAGCTCTCCGGTGGCGTCGCGATCCTCAAGGTTGGCGCCGCGACCGAGGTAGAACTCAAAGAGAAGAAGCATCGCATTGAAGATGCTGTCTCGACCACCAAGGCCGCAATCGAAGAGGGCGTTGTCGCTGGCGGCGGCGTCACGCTCGTTCGTGCCGAAGCAGCGGTACTCGCTGTTGCGAAGAAGCTGAAGGGAGATGAGTCGACGGGCGCGATGATCGTGGCACGTTCTCTCAGCGGCCCGCTGAACCAGATCTCGCTCAACGCCGGTTACGAAGATGGCGTCGTCGTCGAGAAGGTTCGTGCTCTCGAAGGAAACGTTGGATTCAACGCTGCTACCGACGAGTACGAGGACCTCATGAAGGCAGGCATCATCGATGCGGCCAAGGTGACACGTTCGGCACTACAGAACGCAGGCTCGATCGCTGCGTTGTTCCTCACCACCGAAGTGGTGATCACCGAAGCTCCGGCCGAGGCCGCCGCCGGGCACGCCGGGCACGACCACTAAGCAGTAAAGCACGCATCACGAAACCGGTCGTGGTCCTTCGGGCCACGACCATTTCGCGTTCTAGCCGTAATTAGACGCCCAAACAGGTTTAGGGGCCTGGCCCCTAAACGCGATTAGGGGCCAGGCCCCTTTGCTGTAAGTGAAGGTGATCGCGCGGACAGCGTTTGCTAGGGCAGTGAAGGCGCGTGAGAGTGCGCCGTTGTATGCCCTGCTTCGTCTGCCGCGATTACAGGATCTGGCTGAGGAAGAGCTGTGTGCGTTCTTCTTGTGGGTTCGTGAAGAAGTGCTCGGGTGTACCGACCTCGACAATTTCACCGTCGGCCATAAAGACCACGCGGTCAGCGACCTCGCGAGCGAAACCCATCTCGTGGGTGACGCAGATCATCGTCATACCTTCGTTGGCGAGGTCCTTCATTGTGTCGAGGACTTCTTTGATCATCTCGGGATCGAGCGCGGAGGTCGGCTCGTCGAAGAGTATGACCTTTGGTTTCATGGCGAGTGACCGGGCGATGGCTACGCGCTGCTGCTGTCCGCCCGACATCTGACCGGGGAACTTGTGCGCCTGGTCTGGAATCTTGACCCGTTCGAGCAGTTCCATCGCCGTGGCCTCAGCTTCGGCCTTGGGAATGTTGCGCACGTTGCGGGGCGCCAAGGTGATGTTCTCGAGCACCGTGAGGTGCGGGAACAGGTTGAAGCTCTGAAAGACCATGCCGGTCTCGCGACGGATGTTCTGAATCGCCTTGATGTCGTCACTCAGTTCGACGCTGTCGACGATGATGCTTCCGCGGTCGTGACGTTCGAGGCGGTTGATGCAACGGATGAGGGTCGACTTGCCCGAGCCCGATGGTCCAATGACCACGACGACCTCTTGTTCGCCGACTTTCATGTTGATGTTCTTGAGTGCATGGAAGTCCCCGAAGAACTTATCCATGTTCGTCACATCGATCATGACGTCGCCGGTGCCACCAACCTGCGTGGCATCTGCGTTGATCGTGGTGTCGCTCATCGCGTACCAACTCCCAGCTTAAGTTCGAGCCTGCGGCTCTCTTTGGACAATGTGTAGGCGAAGGCCCAGTAGCCAATCGCCACGAACAAATACGTGACGCCTGAGAGCCCCTTGCCCACGAAATCGGGCTGTGCATTCGAAGTGTCGGACACCCGAAGGAATTCGAGGATGCCGATGATCGAGAGTAGCGACGTGTCTTTGAACAATGCAATGAACTGACCGACCATCGCCGGGATGACTGCCCGGAGCGCCTGGGGCAAGACGATGAGCCGTTGCACACTGGCTGCCGACATGCCCGCGGCTTGCGCTGCTTCCGTCTGACCCTTGGGAACGGCCTGAAGGCCACCACGCACGATCTCGGCGATGTAGGCGGCGCTGAATCCGGTGATGACGACGATCGCCAACGTGAGGTCAGCTGGACGGTCGAAGTCAACAGGGAGAAAGAGCGGCAGGAGAAGTCCAGATGCTAGGAGCAAGGCGATCAATGGAACGCCGCGGACGAATTCGATAAACAGGACCGAGGCGGTCTTGAGAACCGGAAGGTCGGATCGGCGCCCGAGAGCCAACAAGATGCCGAAGGGCATGCCGAGCGTGATGCCAACAACGGTCGTGAACAATGTGATGTGTAGGCCGCCCCATTCCTCCCAGCCGAAGCCTTCGTGCGGAATCGCAAGCTGGATGGCGTACACGACTACGGCAGCGATGAGCGCAGGCCCGAACCGCATTGCGCCGCCGGCAGCACCGGGCGGAAGGTCTCTTCGGCCCACCTCACGGAGCACCCAGAGGAAGGTGATGATGCCCAACACCACGCCACCGAGTTGCGAAGTTCCCGCGAGGATCAACGTTGAAACAACCAGGAGTGAGGCCCCGATAAATGTGGCACTTCGGCGAATCGTCGGCGGAAGTTGCCAGCCGAGCTCACGTGCGGCAACGAGCAGCACGGCGGCGGCGGCCAGTCCAATGAATGGCATGATGGAACGTGCGAAACTGACGAAGAAGATCGTGACGGCGATGATTCCCCAGAATCGACGAGCCAATGAACCAAGGCTCTCTTTCTCGGTCGGCAGCTCCTGACTGACTGCGAGGTCGTGACCATCCCGTGCGAGGGCACCAGAGGTCAGTCCCACCGCAAGCAGGAGAACATAGCCAGATGCCCACGGCCGCCAGAGCTCATCACGAGGGAACTGCCCGATCATGAAGCTGCGCAGGTTGGTGCGGACGATCTGGAAATCGGAATCGATGATCCAACCGGCGCCGAAGTACAGCCCAATGAAGGCTATGACGCCGACGATGACGGTGACGATGCTGTTCCGAAGGTCGGAGAACAGATTTTTTTTCATCCACTCGCCGGGTGGGAGCTTCTGGCTTGGAGCCCGACTCGTTTCATTCACTGCAGCAGCGATCGAATCGGCGGCTGGAAGGTAGTTGCTCGCTTCTGTCATGACTTACCTCCCCACAATCTGTAGTCGTCGGTTTACAAGGTTTCCGGCTGCTGAAAGGATCAGCGACAGCGTCAGATAGAGCAAGGCGAGCACCAAGATCAGCTGCGGAGCTGGCTGAGATTGACCGAAGAGGTTCGTCACGACGCTCGTTGACTCGGTGAACCCAATGGCGAGAGCGAGCGAACTGTTCTTGGTGAAGTTGAGGAACTGGCTGATCAGTGGCGGGAAAGCCACACGCATGGCCTGAGGAAGGATGATAAATCGATACCGCTGAAGGGTGGAGAGGGCGAGTGCATTGGCTGCCTCCTCCTGTCCCTTGTCGACTGCCATGATGCTGCCGCGCACGATCTCGGCGATGTGGGTGGCGGTGTAGATCACCAGGGCGAAAGTGAGGGCGGCGTACGGCATTTGCATACGGATGCCGTTGGTGAAGACACGACCTCGGTCGTCGAGTTCGGGCTTGGAGGTCGTGATTGGTCCGCCGAGTGCGAAGTACGCAACGACGGCTACAGCGACGAGCGTGCCCAGCCCCCACAACACGCGATGATGAGGGGTGCCGGTGTTGTTGAACACGTTCGTTCGCCAAACCGCAACGCCGATCGCTGCGAGGAGGCCAACCAGCAAGATCCATCGGAACGCTCCGAAGTTCTCAAGACCCATGAGCGACGGGAGGGCGAAGCGGTTGTTGCTGAAGATAAACCAGCTGTTGAACGGCTTCCATGCCTCTTGTGACCGGGGGAACTGGAGAAAGACAGCGCCCCAAAGGAACACGATCACGACGAGCGGAGGAATGTTTCGGAAGAACTCGACGTATGCGGTGGCCAGCTTGCGGAGAATCCAGTTCGACGAAAAGCGGGACACCCCGATGAGCGTGCCCAAGATGAGCGCGAGCGGAATGCCGATCAGGATGATGCGGATTGTGTTGAGAAAGCCTTGAGTGATCGCCTCACCAACGGTGTCGCCAGGGGTCAGAGGATTGTCGGCGATCGAGATGTTGCCTGGTTGATCCAGGAAATCAAAGTTCAGCTCGAGGCCGATCAGGTCGGTGCGGGCTTTGAAATTCGACCAGAGATACGAGAGCACCGCAATGATGGCTGCTAGCACAACAATTTGGGCGGCGATGCCTATCGCTCCGACGTCACGCCAGAGAACTGCGCTGTCCTCGCGCGATGCGCGAGTCCGGAAAAGTTGCACGGTGTCGTAGGCCAAACGCCCGACGACATAGACAAGAACCAGGATCAACGAGGTGGCGAGTACCCCCAATAGAAGTGCAATCATTCGCTTCCCCCCGGACACGTCTTCGTGCCGTCTCGACGCACCAGAACGTAGAAGGGGTGGGCCGGTATGTCCAGCCCACCCCTTCAATCACTCATGTTCTTCACGCGTTTATCACCGCGTGTTTACCGGTTTCCTTAGCGGAATGGTGGCACGTACTGGAGTCCACCGTTGGTCCAAAGGTCGTTCGGGCTACCTGCGAGAGTCAGACCGATCGGACCGAGGTTCTTGTTGAAGATCTCCTCGTAGTTACCAACCTGCGATACGATGTTGAACGCAAAATCGGTGGGGAGACCGAGGCCTACCTCAGCTACTGCGGAGACGCCATCAGAGTTTTCGATTGGCAAACCGAGGAACCGACGGATGCCGGAATCTTCGCTGTCGACGAAGTCGTCAACGTTGTCCGACGTGATCCCAAATTCCCAAGCCTGCACGGTTGCCATGGTTGCCCAGTTGACGACCTGCGCCCACTCGGTGTCACCGTCAGCAACGACAGGGCCAAGAGGCTCTTTCGAGATGATCTCGGGAAGAATTGCGGTAGCGATGTCCATGGCCGCTGCGAAAGCGGCGAGCTGGGAAGCGTCCGAAGTCCATACTTCGCACGCACCGGCCTGGAAGGCTGGGTTGAGCTCATCGTTCGACTCGAACTCGACAGGCGTGAACGGAATGCCCCGATCGCCGAGAACAGCGTTGAGGTTCAGCAGCGTCGTCGTACCGGTGAGCACGCAGATCGAAGCGTCGGCAACGTCGTCGAGCGACGAGATGCCGCTATCGGCGTTAACCATGAAGCCCTGGCCGTCGTAGAAGGTGGTGTGCAGGAAGTTGGCCTGCTCAGCACCGTCACGGCTCGCGGTGAACGTCGTGTTACGGATCAGCACGTCGATCTCGCCGGACTGGAGGGTCGGGAAGCGTTGTGCTGCCACGAGTGGTGTGACGTTGACTGCGTCGGAGTCACCCAGGACGGCTGCAGCGATTACTCGGCAGAAGTCGATGTCGAAACCATCGAATGCGCCATCAGCGTCGACGATGCCGAAGCCTGGAAGTGTGTCGTTGCCGCCACATTCGAGTTCTCCAGCGGCGATGACCTTGGCCAAGGTTCCACCCTGGGTGGCAACGATCTCCTCAGGAGCTTCAGTCGTTTCCGTGGTTTCACCGGCGTCATCACCGGCGTTCTCGCTGGCACCATCGTCGCTGCCGCATGCAACCGCAACCAAGGTGATCGAGAGCAGTAGCGCTAGAAGGCGCAACAACTTTCTCGTGTTCTTCATTAGGAATTCTCCCTCCGTGCCCCTTCGCCGTCGTTGGCGAATTCACCGAGATTGCAGGCGAATGCAGAGCGAAAAAACCTTAACGGCATATCGGCCCGACAACAAGGCAGCACGAGAGCTCTTTACGAGAGTCCGACCGCAGCTTCACCGTTGGCCCAGGTTGGCCAACGTTTTCTGCTGTTTGCCGCGAGGCGATGCATGAGCGCAACCGCCGCTGGATCGTCGTCGCTTGGGCGGGTCTCGATCGCGCCATCTTCGATCATCGCTTTGATGATCGCTCGGCCGAGTTCGGTGCGCACGACCGTGAGCGTCCAGTCGGTGATGTTGCCAATGCCGCCGGTGGAGATGTCGGCGTGTTCGGCCGCGAAGTCGGGGCAATGGGTGCAACCAGCACGTGTCCACGCGTGGCATTCCTTGAGATTGATCTCGTGGTAGTCACCGTTCTTCATCCAGATCTGGAAGACGCCCTTGATATTCATCTTGGCGATGTTTTCCTTCTTCAAGCCGTACTTCACGTCGAAGAGCTCATCGAACATCGAATCGTCGAAGCTCTTCGAACACAGGAGTCCAATGTTGAGTTTGATCGGCTTGCTGACTTTGCCGACCTTGCGATGCCACATCACCGGCGCGATCGATGTCTGGCAGCTCATTCCGACGAGGGCGAGCCGCTCGAGCCCCCGTTCCTTGGCTTCGTCGAACGCCATGGTGTTCGCGGAGTAGGTGTAACGGCTCCCTGCGCCGCGGAGTACCTCTTCTCGATTCGCCGCGGCCATCGGCAACGCTTTCCAGCCCGGCGATCCATCGGGAAGACTCTCGACACCACTCGTAAGGGCGCCATCGATGATGTCGTTCTCGAGACACCAGATGAGCATCGCCGAGACCAAACCACCGTCCTGGCCAATCTCATAGACGTATTCGTCGCTCGCACGCACCAAAAGAATGTCGGAGTAGATGCCCGACATCTCGTCGTCCTCACGGACACGACCGTGGAGATGCACGTCCGCCTCGGATTCCCAGCTGCCGAAGCGTGGGCAGGCGCGGGTGCACGACGTGCAACCCTTCTCACCATGCAGGCAGTTGGCCTCGCCGAGCTCTTCTTCAAGATGAAACGGCATGTATTGGCCGGGTTCGTGTTTGTAGCCGATTACGTCATGGGGACACGCGATCACGCATCCCGCGCAGCCGGTGCAAAGCCCAGAGGTGATGACCTCGTCGTAGAGCTCTTTCCATTGGAAGGTCCAGCGTTCCTTCTTCGGTACGGTTGCTGGCGCAGTGTCTGTCATGGCTACTTTCAGGGGGCGAGGGGGCGGCCGAACGGCGGCTCGGACGCCCATGTGCGGATGTGTGTTTCAGCGACTTCACATGCATCGATAAACATGGTTGTGCCCGATGCACCGAGACCGGCGATAACTGAGCGTGTCGCGGCAGCGATGGTCTCGGGAGTGACGTCGTCGTCGAGCGCGGCGAGATACGGCCCGGCAGCGCTGATGAAGTCGGGCACGATCGTGGTGCCGTGTCGTGACGCGACGGCCAATCCTCGGGCGGTTGTGGTGAGGGGTTGCAGCCCGACGATTCGTCGGACGTTGGTCTCGGCGAGCGCGTCGTGATGGAGCTCGCCCAATTTCGTTCGCACGAACACGACTTCCGCGCCGCTCGCGAGCGCCGCGGCCAAATCGGCTTCGACGGCAACAGCGGCCTTCGGAAACGCACCTGCGAGCTCCGCCTGCAGCGCGGGTTCATCGCCGTCGCTGGCGATGATGATGACGCTCGAGTCGTCGGGGATGCTCGCCACGGCGGATGCGGCGATGAGTTCGGAAGCGATCGCGGCGCTCGGATGAAGGGTCGGCCCGATCTCGTTCGCTCCGAGACCCAGCCCGATATGCGCGGTGAACTTCGCATCGACCGACCAGCGTTGCAGCTCGGACGCGAAGGCCGCGATCGGTGACTGATCGTCCGCCGACCGATCATGATTCAGTGCCACGGCCGCGCCGCACGCGTTGTGACCATGAATAGCGAGCGCATAGGTGGCGTGCCGCACGAGGTCGATCGTGGTGCGCTGAAGGACCTTTTTTGCGCTTCGCGCAGGGCCGACGGTTCGAACAGCGCCCCCCAGATCGACGATCGAGTAGCCGTCGACGGTTACGAATTTTGTCTCGGTGACCACGATTCCATTCTTGCAGACGTTTTCGATGATTGGGTAACGCTGGTCGGAGGCCCAGGCGAATACTCTCGGCGCATGGACGTCGTCGAGATGCTGAAGAACCACCGATCGATCCGGAAGTTTACCGGCGAGCCGATCGAGGACACCACGGTGGAGTCGATCATCGGCGCTGGGCTGGCCGCGGCAACGTCATCGAACCTGCAGGGCACGACGGTGATTCGTGTCAGAGACCCCGAAACCCGGGCCGCGATAGCGACGCTGGCCGGGGGCCAGGCCTATGTGGAGAGCGCCGCCGCATTTTTTGTATGGTGCGGGGATCTCCATCGGTCAGCAATGGCATGTGAGATGGCCGGCGGAGAGTTTCATCCCGGGATGACGGAGCACTTCATCATCGCGGCGACCGACTGTGCGATCGCCGCGCAGAGCGCAGTCGCGGCGGCCGAATCGATCGGCCTCGGCATCTGCTACATCGGCGGCATCCGTAACGACCCGGCGCAAGTCGCCGAGTTGCTCTCGCTCCCCGAACAGGTCGTGCCACTGTTCGGTCTGTGCCTCGGCTGGCCAGATCAAGATCCAGCGCTGAAGCCACGCCTGCCCTTGTCCGTGACATTGAAAGAAGAGTCCTACGATGAGTCTTTGGACCGGGCTGGGATCGAGGCGTACGACGAAACCATGCGAGGCTACTACCTCGAGCGAACGGGTGGGAAGGTCGACCGGACCTGGAGCGCTGACATGTCGGCGCTCCTTGGGAAGGAGAGCCGCCCGCACATGCGAGGTTTTCTCGAGGGGCAGGGTCTCAACAAGAAGTAGTCGAGCGGATTAGTGATCGAATGGGTCGGCCCGAGGAGTTTCGCTGGTTGATGCGCCCGTGCCGGGGTCGGCCCCGGTGAAGCCCATCTGCCTCCAGGCTTCGTAAACGACCACGCTTACCGCGTTCGCAAGGTTGAGGCTGCGATTGCCGGGTTCCATTGGGATGGTCAACTGTTGGGTTTCGGGCACTGCCTCGGCCACGTCCGATGACAGGCCATGACGTTCGGCGCCGAACACGAGCGCGTCCCCGTGAGCGAACGAGACATTGGTGTAGGGCCGCCGATGCCCAGAGCCGAAGGTGAAGAGTCGACGGTCGCTCAGTGATGTTGTGGCCTCGGCGAAGTTCGCATGCACGTGCAGAGAAGCGAGCTCGTGATAGTCGAGACCAGCACGCTTCAGCGACCGATCATCGAGTGAAAAACCGAGTGGCTCGACAAGGTGAAGCTCGGCGCCAGCATTCGCGCACAGCCGGATGATGTTCCCTGTGTTCGGGGCAATCTCGGGAGCGACGAGGACAACGTGCAGTCGAGACATCGGCCGACGATATCCCACGATCATTTTCTATTGGGATATTCGGCCGGGATATTCCACTCGCCTGCCGCTGCTAGTAGAACGACGGCATGGATGAATCTCTCGACCGCAGCCGTTCCTTCATTGGGATGGTTCCCGATGAGGATTGGCAGGGCCACGAAGTGCTCGCGGAGAAGTACGACGACGTGGTCGACAAAGACTTCGGCCGGGTGGACAACATCATGGCGATCCACTCCCTCAACCCAGCGGGTCTCGCAGCACACAACGCGCTGTACATCTCGGCGATGAGCGGCACAGGCACGCTTCGAAAGGTCGAACGTGAGTTGATCGCTTACGTGGTGTCGCTCGAGAATCATTGCCATTATTGACTGGTCCATCACGGGCGCGGTCTGCGTCGACTTCTGAAAGATGATGCGCTGTTTTCCGAGATCGAAGCTGACTGGCGAACGGTCGCTCTCTCCGAGAAGCGCCGAGCCATGCTCACGTACGCCGTGAAACTCACGCATACGCCCGGCGAGATGAACAGGGCCGATGTCGATGCTCTGCGAGCCGTGGATTTCTCCGACCGCGACGTGCTCGACATCACTGAAGTTATTAGCTATTACGCCTATGTCAACCGCATCGCCGATGGCCTCGGAGTACAGATCGAAAGCTGGGTGCCCGACGATGACTGACTTCTCCAACAAGGTCGTTGCGATCACGGGAGCGGCCTCGGGTATGGGCGAAGCGACCGCGCGCCAGTTCGCTGCTTCCGGGGCCACCGTGGTCTTGATCGATCGCGATCTCGACGGCGTTGCGCGTGTTGCGAGTGAACTCGATGGGTCGAGCACATTCGCTGGCGATGTCTCGGACTCCGCGTTCTGCACCCTGGCAATCGACGGCGCGGTAGCGGCCCATGGTCAACTCGACGTACTCGTGAATGCGGCGGGGACGATCCATCGTGCCGACGCTCTGGGCACAAGCGACGCCGACTTCGAACGGGTCATGTCGGTCAATGTGAACGGCATGTTCTATCTGTCGCGTGAAGCCGTCCGACACATGAGCGCTGCCGGGTCCGGAGTAATCGTCAACTTCGGGTCGATCTGGGGTGGGGTCGCGTCGGCCGGGTCGACCGCGTACTGCGTCTCGAAAGGTGCGGTTCACCAGCTGACTCGTGCAATGGCGCTCGATCATGTCGAACAAGGCATTCGCGTCAACGCTGTTGCTCCCGGCGAAGTGCGAACGCCGATGTTGTCGTCCGAGCGCTCGACCCCGCCGAGCGAGGCCGACCTCCAGTCGATGGCCAATGCGACCATCCCAATGAAACGGCTCGCCGAGCCCAGAGAGATTGCCAACGTCGTATTGTTTCTCGCCTCCGACGAGGCGAGTTACATGACGGGCGAGATCGTCCACGTCGATGCCGGATACACCGCACGCTGAGAGAGGCCCCATGACAAACGATGGTGGTATGAGTCCGGAAGCCCTAGCCTACCGAAACACCTATGTACCCGAGACCGACCCGATCGACTTCACGACGATCAAAGACGTGCGCGCCGAAGCGAAATCAGGCTTCGCGGAAGCCGTCGATCGGGCGATCGAGCGGCATGAGCTCGAACTCGATGACGTCGTCGTTGGGGGCATCGAGTGTTTGCGTATCCGGTCGCGTCGCGGTGGGACTGCGAACGGGTCGATGCTCTACGTCTTCGGTGGTGCGTTCATTGTTGGGGACCCTGAGACAGACATCCCCGTCATCGGAGCGCTCGCTGAGCTCTGCGGCGTCGAGGTAATCGCACCGCGCTACCGACTCGCTCCAGAACATCCTGCGCCCGCGGCGGGAGACGACTGTTTCGCAGTGTACCGAACAATGTGCGCCGACGAAGACGTGCGACTCCTGATCGCTGGCGAGAGCGCGGGCGGAAACTTAGCGCTCGCCACCGCACAAGCCGCTCGGTCTGCAGGACTACGGTCGCCAGCGGCCTTGGCGTTGCTCTCGCCGGCCGCCGACCTGCGCACCGAGCGCGCGTTGTTCGGCCCGGGCGTCGATGCCGACCCGTCGATCTCGTACCAACGGACGCTCGACATTGCTTCGGTTTACCCCGGAGCGCTCGGCGTGAACGACCCGAGGGTCTCGCCGATCTTCGGTTCGATGGATGGTCTTCCCCCGACGATCCTCACGACCGGCACACACGACCTCTTTCTGCAGATGTCGTTGCGACTGGCCAGAAAGATGCGTCGATCGGGAATCGATGTCGGGTGCAACGTGTGGCCAGGAATGTGGCATCTGTTCGAGTTCTATGACGACTTCCCCGAGTCGGGTGAGTCGTTGGCCGAGATCGCGGGCTTTCTGAACAACCACTGAGCCCTGAACAACCACCGCGGCGAGGCGGCGTAATAGGTTTCCCTAATGGTCGTTCCACCACTTGAGGGCATGCGAATTATCGAAGGTTCCGCGTTCATTGCCGCCCCGAGCGGCGGGATGACGCTCGCACAGCTCGGCGCCGACGTGATTCGATTCGACCAGATCGGCGGAGGGATCGATTTCCGACGCTGGCCACTCACCCCCGATGGCGACTCGCTGTACTGGGCAGGGCTGAACAAGAACAAGCGGTCGCTCGCTGTCGACCTTCGGTCGCCCGAGGCTCAGGAACTTCTCGGTCAACTGATCGCAGACGCAGGGAACTTCATCACCAATTTTCCTGCGAAGGCTTGGATGACCTACGACGCGCTCGCGGCGGAACGAGCCGACCTGAACATGATCGCAATCACGGGAAATCGCGACGGGTCGACCGCGCTCGATTACACCGTGAACGCGGCGATCGGGTTTCCCTTCGTGACCGGACCGGTCGACGATGATGAGCCGGTCAACAATGTGCTGCCGGCTTGGGATTTGATCTGCGGTCAGACAGCGGCACTCGGGATGCTCGCGGCCGATCGTCACCGGTTCCGCACAGGCGAGGGTTCAAATATGTCGGTCGCGCTTTTCGACGTCGCTCTCGCTGCAGTGTCCGCGATGGGCCATGTTGGCGAAGCGCAGGTGTTGGGGACCGAGCGACAGCGCTTTGGCAATGATCTCTACGGAGCGTTCGGCGCGATGTTCTCCACCATCGATGGCGAGCGGGTCTACGCGGTTGGTATCTCTGGTCGACAGTGGCGATCGCTTCTCGAAGCCGCCGACGCCACCGGTGCCGTGGGGCGATTGGCTGATGAGCTCGGTGTCGACTTCGCAGACGAAGGCGCGAGATTCGCGGCACGTGAAGAGATCAAAGCGATCGTTCAGAGCTGGACGGGCGAACGCACTTTGGCCGAGGTGAGCCGAAGGTTCGACGAGCTCGGTGTGTGCTGGGGGAGGTATCAACACTTCCTCGATCTTGTAAGGGACGACCCGCGCTGCTCGACGCAGAATGAGCTCTTCCGAGAAGTTGAGCAACCGCGCCTTGGCACCTATTTGTCACCTGGTTCGCCGGTTGCCTTCGATGGTCTCTTGCGCGTTGAACCTTCGCCCGCTCCGCGTCTCGGTGCCCACACGGAAGCTGTCTTGGCCGAGTTGGGTCTGACCCAGTCCGAAATCGGGTCCTTGATCGACAAGAAGGTCGTCGCTGCCGCCCCAGACGACTAGTTCGAATCGGTATCGTCTACGCCATGTCGACAGATCCTGAAATCGCGGACGAGATAGTTGGAACGATTCGTGACTGGGTCGACCGGGACGTCATAGGTCATGCGGATGTCTTTGAACGTGCGGACGAGTTCCCGCAGGCGATGTTCGAACAAATGTGCGCGTTCGGGTTGTTCGGCGCGACCATCGCCCCCGAATACGGCGGTCTCGGGCTCGACGCTACGACCTATGCCCGGATCGTTGAAGAGCTGAGTCGGGGGTGGATGTCGCTTGCGGGAATCGTCAACACGCACAAGATCGGCGCCACGATGATCGCTCGTTTCGGCACCGATGCCCAGAAGCAAAAGTTTCTACCGATGATGTGCGATGGCTCGTACCGGGCAGCCTTCAGTCTCAGCGAACCAGACGCCGGCAGCGACGCACGATCGATGCGCGCGAAAGCGATTCGCGACGGCGAGGAGTGGGTCATCAACGGCACGAAGATGTGGGTGACGAACGGCATGCGTGCCTCGTTGGTCATGCTGATGGCCAAGACCGACACCGACGAGATCACATGTTTCTTGGTCGAGAAGGAACCGGGCGAGCACTTCGAGGGGATCACGGCGAGCAAGAAGATCGACAAGCTCGGCTATCGGGGCCTCGAGACCGTGGAGATGAGTTATGTCGATCAGAAAGTGCCACATGCCAACGTGCTCGGAGGCGACGAGGGTATTGGTCATGGGCTTGCCTATGCGCTGAGCGCGCTCGAGCTCGGCCGTATCAACGTCGCAGCGCGCGCCGTTGGTGTTGCTCAGGCTGCGCTCGACGATGCGCTCGCATATGCAAAGGAGCGCGAGACGTTCGGGAAGCCGATTGCCCAGCATCAAGCGATCGCCTTCAAACTCGCGGAGATGGCGACCAAAGTGCACGCTGCGCGGCTCCTCACCTATGACGCTGCCAACAAGTTCGATGCTGGCCAACGAATCGACCTCGAGGCCGGCATGGCGAAGCTGTTCGCGAGCGAAACAGCGTTCGAGGTCGCAATGGACGCGGTTCGGATTCATGGCGGAAATGGCTTCACGACCGAGTATCGGGTGGAGCGATACCTTCGCGATACGCCGCTGATGATCATCGGAGAAGGCACGAACGAGATCCAGAAGATGGTTATTGCGAGAAAGCTCCTGACGGACTCGGCCTGACAGCTATGGTCCTACCACCCCAAAAAATGAGGGGCGACTTGCTCGTTACCGATGAGTGGGTAACGATGTGACCGGCGCAACAGCCGTCTCACCACCCCAAGGGGATTGTTCCGTGTTCGAAGCTAAACGCCTTTGCCGCCTTTTCGCTGTGCTACTCGCGCTAGCGCTCGTCGCGTCCGCTTGTGGGGGCGGGGGAGACAACAGCGAATCGGAATCAGCGAGTAGCTCTGACGGGTCCAGCGACTCGAGCAGCGAGAGCGACGACGGCCCAGACGAAGTTGAGGCCGACGGCGGCCCAGACGAGGTTGACGCCGACGACACGGGTGCCGACAAGGCAGCCGATGGCGCCGAGTTGCAAACCGAGGATGATGCGGCGACCGGACCCGTAGCGGGCGGAACGCTTCGTTACGGCTTTGAGTCCGACCCATCGACGTTGAACCCGACATCGGCCCCGTTCGCTTCGGGCGCAGACCTAATCGGCGTCGCCATCTTCGACACGATCGTTGTGTGGGATGAGGACGAGAACTGGGTCAACAACCTCTCCGAGAGCTTCACTCCGAACGACGACTTCACCAGCTGGGACATGAAGCTGCACGAGGGAATTCTCTTTCACGACGACAGCCCGCTCAACGCTGATGCGGTCATTCGCAACCTGCAAGGGCAGCAGGCATCACCACTTCTCGGATTGTTCTATGGCCCACTGTTCGATCCGGATAATCCGTACGAGAAGGTCGACGATCTCACCGTTCGGATCAGACCGAACGGACCAAACTCGGTGCTCCCCGGATACTTCGCATCGCAGCTCGGCATGATGGCCTCGCCCGCATGGTTCGACGCCATCGAAGCGGACCCCAGCCTGGAGCAGATGCCCGTTGGTTCGGGCCCATTCGTAATGGAAAGCCGCCAGCAAGATCAGGTCACGCGGGTTGTGCGCAACGATAACTGGTGGCGCAGCGACGCGGAGATCTACCTCGATGCAGTTGAGTTCTTCCCGTTGCAGCAGGAGGCTACGCGTACCGACCAACTGTTAACCGGGGACCTCGACGTAATTCATGTAACCGACAACAGCAGTATCGGCACGCTTCGTAATGACGACAGTATTCTTCGGGTCGAACGGTCGAACGAGGACTTCTTCCTGATCTTCAACGCCGGCAAGGCGCCGTTCGATGACCTTCGTGTCCGAGAAGCGGCAACGGCCGCTTTCCCACGCGAGGTCTACGCCGAGTTCATCCAGCAAGGAATTGGCGTAGCCACCGACTCGCTATTTCCGCCGAGCTCTCGCTGGCACGATTCGTCCATTGTTCAGGGCACCGATGACCCCGCCACAGCGGAGGCACTCGTTGGCGCTTATTGCGCTGACGTGCCCGAAAGCTGCACCGACGGCAAGGTCAACATCGAGTACCAGAACAACGGCCCGAGCCTCACGCTCGAAGAGGTGTACAGCGTTATCTCCGATGGGTGGGCGCCGTTCTTCAACATCGAACATCAGGTGATCCCACAGGACGAGCACATCAACGAGGTCGTCTTCGGCCTCTTCGACGTGGCGACCTGGCGCTACCACGGCTTCCTCGATCCTGGTCTTGAGGAATTCTTCTTTAGCTGTTCGACGATCGGGGCATTGTCGATCAACTTCGGTCGAAACTGCAGCCCCGAACGCGACGCCCTCCTGCTCGAGCAGCGGACCACGACCGACCAAGCCACACGCGAAGAAACCTGGCGTCGGATTCAAGCGGACCTCAACGACTCGCGCCAGTACCTCTTGATTACGCACGTGATCTGGACGACCGGCGCAAACGACAATGTCAACGGTCTTTGCGACGTCACCACCATCACGGGCGACAAGATCATCTGCGGACTTCGAGGCGTCAACAGGGTTTCGTCAGCCTGGCTTGGCTGAGGTTTGTTAGCAGAAGAGGGGCATAAGGAGGACCGTGTACATCGTTAAGCGGTTGGGTCAGATGCTTATCGTCGTTCTTGCGGTGACGTTTCTTGCCTTCGCAGCGATGAACCTGCTCGGCGATCCGCTTACGAACATTCTCGGCCCAATCGCAACCGCCGACCCCGCTGGCCTCACTGACGATCAACGCGCCGACCTGGCAGAAGCACGCGAGATCTATCACCTCGACGATCCGTTCGTTGTTCGCTACGGACGTTGGCTTGGCGACATGGCTCAGGGGGACTTTGGGCGAAGCTTCAAAAATAAGGTGAATGTCAGTACCGAGATTGCGGATCGCCTGCCGGTCACCCTGTTCCTGATGGTCTACGCCCAGATCTTGGCGGTCGTGATTGCCATCCCCTGGGCCGTGTACTCCGCGTCTCGGGCCTATCGCCTTGGCGACAAGGTCTCAACCGTGGTGTCATTCGGACTGCTTGGCCTTCCGGTGTTTGCGCTCGTCGTGTTGTTGTTTTGGCTATTCGCCGTTCGATGGCAGATCTTCCCAACGCGCTTTGATGATGCCGACATCGGCAGTCGGCTGAAATCGCTCTTCCTGCCCGCTGTCTCGTTGGCGGTTCCGCTGATAGCGACCTATCAGCGATTGCTCCGCACCGACCTGATTTCGACATTGCAGGAGGATTTCATCGCTGTCGCACGAGCCAAGGGTCTTCCGAACCTCCATGTCCTGTTCCGCCACGCGCTGCGCCCGTCGCTGTTCTCGATGCTGACTGTCTTCGGTATCAATACCGGTGCCCTCATCGGTGGGTCGATCGTCGTCGAGCAGTACTTCGGCATCCCGGGAATTGGTCGGGCCGTGATCGAGGCGATCATCCGTGACGATTTCCCCGTAGTGCTCGCAGTAGTGGTGATCGTGTCGGTCATGTTCGTTGCGCTCAACGTTGTCGTCGACCTCCTCTACACCTATCTCGACCCTCGGGTGAAGCTCGATAGCTAGGCAGGAACTCATGGCAAACATTCCAATGGTCACAACGACGCTTAGCTCCAACGCTCTTGAGGAGCCAGTCGACGCAGTCAAACCGCAATCGGTTGCGCGTCGGCTCGGCCTCGGCTTCTGGCTGAGCGTTGGCTGGCTCGGCATCGTTATCGCGCTGGCATTGCTTGCGCCGTTACTCACCCTCGAGCGTGGAGAGGCGCGAACGATCGAGGACCGAAGTGTGTTCTCGCTGCCCCATCCCGACGACATTGGGTCGGGCGGACGTCTTGAGAGCCCATCACCAGGCCTGTGGTTCGGCGCCGACAGCACCGGACGCGATGTCTTGAGCCTGACGATTTGGGGCGCTCGAATTTCGCTGCTGGTTGGTTTCCTTGCGATCGTGATCGGTTTTGTTGTCGGAGGCTCCCTCGGGATCATCGCGGGCTACTTCCGTGGCTGGTTTGACACGGTGGTGAACTTCCTTTTCTCCACTCTGTTGTCATTCCCGGCGCTTATTCTCGCGATTCTGATCACCACCCTTCTCGGGAGAACAGTGTTATGGATCTCTGTCTCGTTGGGGATCCTTGCGATCGCTCCGGTCGGTCGGCTAGCGAGAGCACAGACGCTCGTGTTTGCCGAGCGTGATTTTGTGATGGCGGCTCGAATTCTTGGTGCGAAAGATAGCCGGATAATCCTGAGAGAGCTGTTGCCGAACGTGGTGATCCCGATGTCTGCACTTGCGTTGTTGGGCATGGGTATAGCCATCGTTGCTGAGGGCACCCTTGCGTTCCTTGGGATCTCCGCAGCCGACGGGCTGAGTTGGGGCAAGCAGATCTTTGAGAGCGGTTCGAACGCTCGCACGTTACAGAGCGGCCCTCACGCCGCGCTCTTTCCCATCGCCGTGGTGTTCCTCACAGTTCTTGCGCTCAATTTCGCGGGAGACCGCTTGCGAGAGGTATTCGACGCGAAGGAGTTGGCGTTCTAATGGCGCTCTTGGAAGTCAGTGAACTCGCCGTCACGTTCAACACGCCAAAGGGGCCCGTCTACGCGGTTTCCGACGTCAGTTTCTCGGTCGACAAGGGCGACGCGCTCGGCATCGTCGGCGAGTCCGGGTCCGGTAAATCGGTCACGGTCAAGTCGCTTATGGGGCTCTTGCCGCGATCCGCCAACATTGCCGGCCGTGCGGTCTATGACGATCTCGATGTATTCAATCTGCCAAGAGACCGCCGCAAACACTTCTACGGCGTCGATATCGCCATGGTTTTTCAGAATCCGATGACATCGCTGAACCCCGTCAAACGCATCGGTGAACAACTGATGGAGGGTATGCGATTTCATCGTGGCCTCTCGCGCAGCGCCGCCAAGACACGAGCTGTCGAGTTACTCGATCTCGTCCGTATTCCCGATTCGAGCAAACGTCTTCGCCAGTATCCCCACGAGTTGTCGGGCGGCATGCGCCAGCGTGTCGTCATCGCGATGGCTCTGGCGAACGATCCTGCACTCCTGATCGCCGACGAGCCGACCACAGCACTCGATGTCACTGTGCAGCGGGACATCCTCGATCTCCTCGATGGGCTACGCCGAGACCTCGATATGGCCCTTATCCTCATCACCCACGACCTCGGTGTTGTTCGTGACCGGACTGACACAATCGCAGTTATGTACGGAGGTCGGGTTATGGAAGCAGCGTCGACCGAAGAGGTCTTCGCCGATACCGAGCACCCCTATACGCAGGCGCTTCAGCGGGCCATCCCCGATATGTCTATGCCCCGTGGCACGCGGCTCGATCCGATCCCGGGCAGTCCGCCAGACCTTGGAAATGCGCCCACGTCGTGTCCCTTTGCGCCGCGGTGTAACTACGTCACCGATCGTTGCACCACCACGGTTCCGCCTCTTGAGGTGGCGGCCAATTCTGAAACCCATCGCTACGCCTGCTTCCACCCACAAGGCCTAGCCGCAGGGGCCGTTGCTGCAGGAGGCGATCGGTAATGGTCGGTGTTGGTAGCGAGTCGCTTCGTGGCCACCAGGGCAGTGGAGATGCGCTGATACTTGTCGAGAATCTCGTCGTCGAGTTTTCAGGTCCAAAGCGATCGACGCTGCAAGCCGTGAGCAATGTCTCTTTCGATGTGCTCGAAGGCGAGACCCTCGGCATCGTGGGCGAGTCGGGCTGTGGCAAGTCCACGACCGCGAAGGCCGTCATCCAGATGCCTCGGCCCACGAGCGGCACCGTGCATTACAACGGTGTCGACTTGATCACACTCGACAAAGAAACGCTTCGATCGAAGCGCACCGATCTCCAGATGATCTTTCAGGACCCAATTTCCTCGTTAAATCCAAGACGCTCGATCTGGGACATCATCAGTGAGGGTGTCGAAATCTGGGGTTCTCATGGCGCCTGGTCCGATGCTCGTCTGCTCGAGCTCATCGAGTCTGTCGGGATCGATCCGCAATACCGAGATCGGAAGCCATTCCAGTTCTCGGGTGGTCAGTGTCAGCGCATCAGCATCGCTCGTGCGCTCGCTCTGGACCCTCGCGTACTGATCTGTGACGAACCGGTCTCGGCGCTCGACGTTTCTGTTCAAGCACAGATTCTCAACCTGCTCGATGACCTGAAGACCGAACACGATCTAACGATGCTGTTTATCAGCCACGATTTGGCCGTTGTGCGAAACGTCAGCGATCGAGTGATGGTCATGTACCTCGGGCGCGTCGCCGAGATCGGCGATGCTGACAGCCTTTTCGACAACCCGGCCCATCCGTACACACAAGCTTTGCTCTCGGCCGTGCCGGGCTCTGGTGTGGTGGACGACGGGTCGTTGTCGGGCGAGTTACCTTCGCCGCTCGACCCGCCTTCGGGTTGTCGCTTTCACACCCGGTGCTCCTTTGCGACCGAAGTCTGCACGACCACCGTTCCTGAATTCGCTCAGTTCGGCGACGATCACTGGGTTGCTTGCCACAATCCCCAAGCCACTCCAGTACAGCTTTCCGGCTCTGACCGCTCCTAGCGGCGCGGCGCTAGCGACTCCGCAGTCAGGCCAAGTTCGCGAACGGCGACCGGGAGCGTCTCACCGCGGACGAGAGCGCCCGCGATTTCTCCAGCGATTGGTGACGTCACGATTCCGCAGCCTCCCTGACCCACCATCCAGAGGAAGTCGTCGACCTGGTCATCCCAGCCAAAGACCGGATTGCGATCGGGGGCAAACGTGCGAAGACCAGCCCAGGTCGTGGCTACCGAACGGAGTCCGACGTTGCTCACCGTGTTGATCCGGTCGATTGCGAGGGCGATGTCGATCTCTTCGGGTTTTGCATCGCAAGGCTCCGAAGGGCCCTCATCAGCCAGCGAACACAACAATTGATTGCCGGACTCGGGTTTGAAATAACATTCGAGACCTGCGATGCCCGAGTAGATGAATGGCCACTCTGACGGGTCGGTACGAACCGGCGAGGTAAACGCAGTTCGTCGCTTTGGTGTGAGGCCGACTGGTTGTACCCGAGATCTCGACGCGACGACGTCGCCCCACGCTCCCGCGGCATTCACGAGGATCTTCGCCTCGATTGCACCCGCGGCCGTCTCGATATGCCACGAGCCGCTGTGTCTGATGGCGCTTGTTAGCTTGGCCGATCGCCACACCTCGGCACCGAACTCTCGCGCCGTGCGCAGAAAGACCTGATGCACGGCCATCACATCGATGCTGCCGGCGGTGTCTTCGAACATTCCGGCGGTAACGACTTCGGGGTTTAGAGCCGGGCAGAGTTCGAGAAGCTCGGCGCCTTCGATGAAGCGGATCGATGGGGTGACCGTGCTCGCCTCAGCGACCTCAGCTTCCAAATCGGCGGCCATCGAATCGTCTCCGACGCTGAGCACCGGCATAGAAGTCACCAAGGGTTGGTCCGAGCGCCGGGAGCTGTCGAAAAATGGTCGGCTGGCGTGGCTCAGTCGGTGAAAGACAGGGCCCCCTTCATTCTCGATGTACACCGCAGCGGAACGCGAGGTCGTGTGATAGGCAAGCTCACTTTCCTGCTCGAGGAGAACCACCGAATGTGATGCCGCGACCTGCGACGCCGCCGAAACTCCAGCGATACCACCTCCGACGACTACGACGTCCACTCTCGATACACCCATACCGCGACGTTACTCGGTGGAGATCTGCTGGTAGCGTTGGATCGCTATACCATCGGGACAACCAGAGTCGGCTGTTCCAATTACACCCTTGGAGGGGAAAAGTGAAGAAGTTTCTCACGATCCTAGCCATGCTTGCGACGTTCAGTCTTGTCGCCGCAGCATGTGGATCAAACGAAGTAACGGAAGCAGCTGACGATGCTGCTGACCAAGCCGTAGAAGAAGAAGCGGTAGAAGAAGAAGCGGTAGAAGAAGAAGCGGTAGAAGAAGAAGCGGTAGAAGAAGAAGCGGTAGAAGAAGAAGAAGCCATGGCCGAGCACATGGGCGATGGCTCGCTCGGCGTTGTCACCGTCGACGCAGGCGCTGAAGTCCAGATTCGTTCGCTCAACGCCATCACCGGCGATGTTGCATTCCTTGGTGTTCCAAACCAGCGTGCAGTCGAGCAGGCTGTTGTTGACTACGGCCCAATCAATGGCTTCAACGTCACCTCGGGCACCGGCCTCGACGACCTCTGCTCAGCAGACGGTGGCCAGGCTGCCGCACAGACCATCGTTGCTGACGAGCAGGTCGTCGGCGTTATTGGTACCTCTTGCTCGGGCGCAGCTACCGCTGCTGCTCCACTCATCGGCGCAGCCGGCATGGTCATGATCTCGGGATCGAACACCTCGCCAGCACTCACCTCCGATCAGCAGGGCAACGCAGGCGACAACTACAACGAGGGCTACTACCGCACTGCTCACAACGACCTCTTCCAGGGCGCTGCCATGGCACAGTTCGTCTTCAACGAGCTCGGCCTCACCTCCGCAGCTGCAATCCACGATGGCGACCCTTACACCGAAGGCCTTGCGACCGCATTTGCAGACGCATTCGAGGCACTTGGCGGAGAAGTCACCGCAGTGAGCGGCGTTGCTAAGGAAGACACCGACATGGTTCCGGTTCTCACCGAAATCGCTGCTGGGTCTCCACAGGCAGTCTTCTTCCCAATCTTCCAGCCTGCTGGCGACTTCATTGCTGACCAGGCTGGCGGCGTTTCGGGTCTCGAAGACGCAGTGCTTCTCGCGGCTGACGGCCTTCTGGTTGACGGCTTCATGGAGCTCGAGCAGAGCGAAGGCATCCGTTTCTCGGGTCCTGACGTTCGCTTTGGTGCCAACACCAACGAGAGCACCGGCGTTTCCGCTGACGAGTTCCTCGCTACCTACGAGTCCAACAACGGTGAAGCACCTTCGGCTGCTTTCTGGGGCCACAGCTACGACGCAACCGCAATGCTTCTCGATGCAATCGCGGCATCATCGTGGATCGACGGCGGCGACCTCATGATCGACCGTGCGGGAGTGCGAGAGTACCTCAACGCAATCCAGGGTTACAGCGGCATCATCGGAACCATCAACTGCGATGACTTCGGCGATTGCGGTTCGCAGAAGATCACCATCATCGAGCATCTCGATTCGGGTGACATTGAGGCTTCGAAGTCAAACGTCGTCTTCGAGTACGCACCACAATAATTTCGGTCCTTCTCGAGCGGGCAAATACCTCGCCCGAGAGCTGATCTGAGAGCAACCCCGTCCAAATTTGGACGGGGTTGTTTGCGTTTTGTATCTCGGTGGAGCGCAAAGAACGAGAGTAAATGTTGTCGCGCGATTTGATTGAGGCCGACACTCCGTCCATTCTCTTGGCCTGGGTCGCCGATGCAATAAGCGATGCTTGGCAACGATGCCATCTGGAGAGGGAGGTAGCCAGTGACGGCTGCTGTAAAAGTGAAAAGCGCCCAACGAACCGGCGTCGACTGGTTTCTGCTGGTCCTAAAGGTCCTGCTTATCAGCGCGATCGGCGCTGGATTGCTGGCGTTCATCGCACAGCAGATGAACCCGGGCAATGCATTCGCCAAGTGGACTCATGACGGCAGCGAGGCAAACCGACTGAGTGCCGCTCAGTACAAAGGCCTGCTCGTGACCGGCCTCAGCCAGGGAGCGATGTATGGCCTTATCGCCCTCGGCTACTCGATGGTCTATGGCGTTCTTGGCTTCATCAACTTTGCCCATGGCGAAGTATTCATGCTCGGCGCATTCTCGGGCTTTATTGCGAGCACCAAGCTCGATGCTGCTGGTTACTGGCAAGGAAATGCATTCATCCCAGCGGTGATCTTCACCGTGCTGCTCGCTGTAGTTATCTCGACCGCCGCCGCCGTCATCATGGAACGTGTCGCGTATCGACCGCTTCGAGGCAGTCCCCGTCTGATCCCGCTGATCACCTCGATCGGTGTGTCGTTCTTCATCCAGAACGCCGTAATCGTGCTCTTCGGTCCGGGTGCAAAGAGTTACCCTCGCCCCCCGGAGTGGTTCTCGAAGAAGTACTCGATCCTATGGTTCGATATCGAGGGCGCGAAGATCATCGTGCTCGTAGTCGCCGCTATCTCGATGGCAGGCCTGTGGTACTTCGTTGAGCGCACCAAGACCGGCAAAGCAATGCGAGCTGTAGCGGAAGACAAAGAGATTGCTGCCCTGATGGGTATCGACGTCAACAAGACGATCGTCACCACGTTTGCTGTTGGTGGTGCAATGGCTGGTGTGGCCGGAATCTTGTGGGGTCTGTTGTTCAAGTCTGTCATCGCAACTACGGGCTTCTTGCCAGGAATTAAGGCCTTCACCGCCGCAGTTGTTGGTGGCGTAGGAAACCTCGGCGGAGCAATGGCCGGTGGTGTGTCGCTCGGTACTGCCGAAGCACTCGCACCGCTCATGCTGCTCGAGCCGCTCGGCATCAACGGTGTTACCCAGCTGCGTGACGCTGTGGCCTTCACCCTGTTGATTCTTGTTCTGCTCGTGAAACCCAATGGCCTCTTCGGAGAGCGCTTGTCATCGGAGGACCGAGCATGAGCAACACGCTTACTGCAGAAGTGGCCGGCACGGGGATTCCCGACCCGATCGTTCGAGGCGCATTTGATCTCAATTTTCAGAAGGTTCTTCGCTTTGGTGCTCTTGCCGCCTTGGCGATGGTCTTTCTTGCGCTGTCGGGTATGCCCGTCGGCCTCAATGGTCGCCAGATCATCGATGGGGATCTCTCCATTGGTTATCTGACACTGCTGATCGTGCCGCTCGTGTTGGCCTGGACGGCTGGCAACGAGGTTGTGCTCGAAGGTATGGCCGCATCGAAGCGAGGCGCGCGTGACGTTGTCGCTGGCGCTCTCGTTGGAGCGCTTGGTGGCTTGGGCCTCACGTTACTCGTCGTGCTGATGAGCAATTTCGACGTGCGTGACCCACTCGTCAACTGGAGCCCGCAACTCTTTAGCTTGCTGAGCTTCAACCGCGGAGTCGGTTTCGGCGTGTGGTCGTGGATAGCCATTGGTGGCGCGCTTGGCGCAATTGGGGCTGGAATGCGCCTGCTGCCCACCAGAGTCCGCCGAGCGATCTCTGTAATGGCGCTCACCATCGTCAGCGTTGCGATTTTTCAGGGCATAATCGATGACCTCCTTGGCGGAATTGGCGAATTCATCAACGACCCTGGCCGAATCTCGGAGTTCTTTGGCGAAGGCGAGACGGCTCGTCCTCGGGTCGACTCAGCATTCGACCCCGTCATCGACTTCATATACGCCCAGACCGGCGGGCTGACCCGAAGCGGTGCGCTCGCACTCGCCCTCGGTTCCGGTGCGATTTCCATCCTTGGCAGAGGCTGGGTCAAGGAGGCGAAAGTCAACTACAACGCCAAGACCGGACCGGAGCGCACGACACAAACAGCGATCATGATCGGCGTTACCGCGGCGCTGCTGATCGTCGTCCCGTTCTTTACCGGCAAGATCGTCAACGAGCTTCTGGCTAACGTAGGCATTTTCTTGCTGCTTGCGCTCGGCCTTAACATCGTGGTCGGCCTCGCTGGCATCCTCGATCTTGGCTACGTCGCGTTCTTTGCGGTCGGCGGCTACGCCACCGCTGTGCTGACCGCTCCCAAGCCAGGCGATTCATGGCCTGACTGGCTCCCGACCCTCCCATGGTGGGGCGCTCTGCTGATCACGGTTGTGCTGGCGGCGATTACCGGCTTGATGATCGGGGCGCCAGTTATCCGTATGCGAGGCGACTACCTCGCCATCGTGACTTTGGGCTTCGGCGAGATCATCCGCTTGTTGTTCCTATCGGATTGGCTCAAGGGTTATTTCGGTGGCGCTCAGGGCATCACGAACATCCCGGCTGCCGACTTCGGTCCGCTCGGCAGGGTGTCGGGCATCGACCCCCGTTCGGTCTTCTACCTCGTGCTTGTCTTCTGTGCGCTCGCGATCTACGTGTCGTGGAGACTCGAACGGAGTCGCATAGGTCGAGCTTGGATGGCGATTCGTGAAGACGAGTCGGTGGCCGAAGCAATGGGTATCAACACCGTCAACGCCAAGTTGATGGCCTTTGTCGTCGGCGCAGTACTTGCGTCGTTCGCCGGAGCAATCTTCTCGGCGAAGGTCGGGTCGATCTTTCCGAGCAGCTTCCTCATCCTGATCTCGATCATTATCCTCGTTATCGTGATCGTCGGCGGTATGGGCAACATCTTCGGAGTGATCGTCGGCTCTGTCGTCCTCATCGGTATTCTCGGCGGTCCACGGCAGCCGGGCCTGCTTCAGGAATTCTCGGAATACAAACTGCTAATCTACGGAGCCCTACTCATCTGGATGATGTTGAAACGGCCGGAGGGTCTCGTGCCGAACGTTCGCCGCAGTCGCGAGCTTCACCAGGATGAGTTCCTTCAAGACGCATGGCTGAAGGGCGACGTCGATACCGACGACGATGGCGAAGAAGCGGTGGAGGAGGTGACGATATGAGCGAACGAATTCTCGACATCAAAGAACTGAGTGTCACCTTTGGTGGCCTCAACGCATTGAGCGACCTAAATTTCCATGTGGACGAGGGCGAAATCGTCGGCGTCATAGGGCCGAACGGTGCGGGCAAGACCACGTTCTTCAACATGATCTCGGGCATGGTGACCCCAACTTCGGGCGACATCTTGTTCGAAGGAAAATCTTTGATCGGACTCGACCCCAACCAGGTCACCCAACGCGGCATCTCGCGCACATTCCAGAACGTGCGGCTTTTCGCCAACATGACCATTGCCGAGAATGTGATGGTGAGCCAGCACTGCCGGACCAAGCAGGGTGTGTGGGGAGCTTTGTTCAACACCTCAGGATTCAGGAAGGAAGAGCGCGAGATCCGTGAACATGCCGAGAAGGTGCTCGGCTTCTTCGGAACTCGCCTTATCGGCTACCGCCTCGAGCAGCCTGCATCCGTGCTCAGCTATGCAAACCGTCGCCGTCTCGAGATTGCTCGAGCCATGGCCACAACACCACGATTGCTGCTGCTGGATGAACCGGTTGCTGGCATGAACCCGAAGGAGTCCGCGGAGCTCACTGAGCTCATCGGCAAGCTCCGTACCGAGTGGGGCTTCACGATCGTCATGATCGAGCACGACATGAACGTGATTCGCGACGTGAGCGACCGTGTTGTCTGCCTCGACCACGGCGAGACCCTGGCACAAGGCTCGTTCGAAGAAGTATCGACGAACCCAGCAGTTATTGAGGCCTACCTCGGCCGTCCCCTTGAGAAGCGAGCATCATGAGCGACAACACGACCTCACCCAGTGATGACACGGGCGTCCCGATTCTCGAACTCCGCAACATCAATACGCACTACGGTGCGGTCCACATCCTCAAAGACGTGAACCTCGCTATCTATCCCGGCGAGATGGTCTGTCTGCTTGGAGGAAACGCCTCGGGCAAGTCCACAACGCTCAAGGCGCTTCTCGGCATGGTGACTCCAACGAGCGGTCAGGTCGTGCTCGACGGCGAAGTCGTCAACGACAAGCCGATCTCCTATCGCGTCGAACGAGGGATCACGATGGTTCCCGAGAACCGTCGGTTGTTCAAGCGTCTCTCGGTGCTCGAGAACCTGGAACTCGGCGCGTACCTGCGCACGGACAAGGCGGCGATCCAGCGTGACCTCGAGCGCATTTATTCGATGTTCCCCCGCGTGTACGAGCGACTCAGCCAGAAGTCGGGCACGCTTTCCGGTGGCGAGCAACAGATGGTTGCTATGGGCCGAGCGCTCATGGCCGAGCCACGAGTGCTGCTCATGGACGAGCCGTCCATGGGCCTCGCTCCAATGTTGGTGCAGACGAACTTTGAGTTGATCGAGCAGATCCACCAAGAAGGCATCGCGATCTTCATGGTGGAGCAGAACGCGAACATGGCGTTGTCGCTCGCAGATCGTGGCTGGGTGTTGCAGACCGGTCGAGTGGTTCTCGACGACACCGCAGAGGCTCTCCTCGCGAACCCCGAACTCCGAAAGAGCTACCTCGGCGAAGCGTGATCCACAGATGAGCAGTGAGGCTGATGTGGTCGTACCCAGTGACGATCTCTCGGCCGATATTGCTCTGCTGGAAGCCAATGGCTTCCGACTAACAACGATCTTCCCCGCCGATGAACCGCGGGTTGCGCAATTGCGCGGCCACGGGCTCGGGCTACGTCTCGATGTGTCGGCAACTACCGGCGCGCCAGCGTTGCGCGTGCCTGGCGTTGCCGCCACCGTGGATCTGTCGGCGGGAGCGTCGCTCGTGACGGCGCGCTCGGGTTTCGACGTCGACCCACTCGATGATGCCTACGTCTACACGAGCGGTGGCGAGTGGGGCGCGGGCCGAGCAGGGATGCAATATCGCGACCTCATCCCGGATCGTCACGGCGGCAGGGTTATCGCCTCGCACATTCGAATCGAGGAACCTGGGCCGGTCCCTGACTACGTGCATCATCACAACATTCGATTCCAGATGATCTACTGCCGCCGAGGAGCGGTGCAGGTCGTCTACGAGGGCCAAGGCGAGCCGTTCTGGATGGTTGAAGGCGATTGCGTCTTGCAACCGCCGCACATTCGCCATCGCGTGCTCGAAAGCGCCGATGGCTGTGAGGTTGTGGAGATCGCGTCTCCTGCAGAACACCCGACATTCATCGAACACGAGATGTCGCTTCCAACACCAGAAGTCGAGCCCGATCGTGATTTTGGCGGCCAGAAGTTCTGCTTCGACCGTGGGCAAGATCTGCCATGGAAGCCGTTGCACGAAGGCTGGGAACAACAGGTTTTTTCGGTCGCTGCAGCGATGAACGATGTTGCTTCAGTTCGAATTGTTCGCCCTGGCAAAGACGATGATTCCCAGATCAGCGGCTCGCATCACGGCGACCTTTGTTTGTTCTTTGTGCTCGCCGGGGGAGCACGGCTCGAAGTCGGCGCAGATCAGCAGTTGGTCGGCGTCGATGATTCCGTCGCGATCCCAACCAAAACGCCGTGGCGACTCTCCGAAGCGAGCGTCGACTTCCTCGCCCTTCACGTCATGTTGCAAGCAGACACATCATGACCTCGACCGAACCAACGGATGCAGCAGAACGGCGGGCCGTTGTCCCCGTGATCTGTTACGACGTGAACAACCTGCCCTTCGTCGACATGGATCGTTATGAGACTGCTCGGCAGTCGCTCAAGAAGATCGACGAAGTCCTGGTCCCACCGCGCGAAGCCCGAACGTTCGAGGTCGACGCCGGTCAGTTCTTTCGGATCTCGAGCGTCGAGGGATCTCAGGTCGGCGACCTCAACTTGTTCAACCTTCACGATCTCAACGAACGGTTCTTCAGTGGCAAGACCCGCCAACTCCATGCCACCCATCTCACTCGCGGCGACCGCATGTGGAGCAACCTGCCCCACCTGCGACCAATGGCGACGATCACCCACGACACCCTCGAGTGGTACGGCTTCGACGGCGACGGTGGTTCGGTCCACGACGTGATCGGCACACGCTGCGACCCGTACACCGAGCACACGCTCAACGGAACCGACTATCACCACTGCTGTCATAGCAACTTGACGCGAGCGCTTGCCGATGCCACCGGCCAACCTATGGCCGAGATCGAGCATCACGTGCACGACGTGCTGAATGTATTCATGTGCACGGGGTTCACCCGAGAGACCAATCAGTACTTCATGAAGGCGAGTCCGGTTCGCCCCGGAGACTTCATCGAGTTCATTGCCGAGATCGATCTGCTGGGTGCGCTGTCGACGTGTCCGGGCGGCGACTGCTCAGCGTCACACAGCGATGATGAAGCAGCGTGTTATCCGTTGCTCGTCGAGACCTTTCGTTGCACCGACGATTCACTGTCCGGTTGGACGGGTAGCCCAACGAACGAATATGACAGGACCCATGGCCGATAAGACGCAATTCTTCACCGCAGAACAAGTCGCCGCGCTTCTCCCCTGGGGTCCACTTATTGAGTCCCTCGAGGCCATCGTCGTCGAGCCGGGCGCTGAGGCGCCGGAACGCACGGTGCATCGTGTGCCAGACGCAAATGGTGACGATGCTGCGTTTCTCTTGAAGCCCGGTTGGGTCGCCGGCGAAATAATCGTCGTGAAAGCGGTGACGTTCTTTCCGAACAACGGCGAGATCGGTCGGCCGACGATCAACGCAGGTGTCCTGTTGTTCAGCGGCGCCGACGGAGCGTTTTTGGGTGCATGTGATGGCAACGAACTGACGACTCGGCGTACCGCTGCCTCTTCGGCCGTTGCTGCGAAGCGTCTTGCCCGAAAAGATGCGTCCCGACTGTTGGTGGTGGGCACCGGGGCGTTAGCGCCGATGACTGCACGTGCGCACTGCGCGGTGCGTGACTATACAAAGGTCGAGGTTTGGGGCCGGAACCCCGACAAGGCCCGGCGGCTGGCGGACGAACTTATCTCCGAGGGCATCCCAGCCCGGGTCGCTGAGGATCTCGATGAGGCGGTGGGGCGAGCCGATGTCATTACGTGCAGCACGGGGTCGAAGTCCCCGCTGGTGAAGGGTGCCCTCCTCAAGGACGGGGCACACGTCGATCTCATCGGTGCGTTCACTCCAGAGATGCGCGAGTCGGACGACGATGTTGTTCGACGCGCCACAGTTTTTGCCGACACACGAAGCGATGGCAGCCTCGCTGGAGATCTGGCGCAGCCGTTGGCGAGCGGTCTTATCACCGCCGATGACATCGCCGCAGATCTTGCCGAGCTCGTGAGCGGCGCACATCCAGGCCGCACGAGCGAAGCTGAAATCACGATGTTCAAGAGCGCCGGGTTCGCGCTCGAGGATGTGGCTGCAGCACAACTCGTCTTTGGCGGAGGCTCCGACCGTTAAGAGCTCTCATTCCGGAATTGCGCCGGGGTGGCGTTGGTCAGCCTGGCGAATCGACGAGTGAAGTCGGGCTGATCGTAGAACCCACACGTCGTGGCGATAGCTGCGATTGGCTCCTTCGTTTCCTTCAGCATCTGGGCTGCTACATCGACGCGAACCCGGAGAACGTATTGAGTAGCCGAAAGACCGAAGACCTTCCGCATTCGTCGTTCGAGCTGAGCTTCGGAGCACTCGGCTGCGGCTGCGAGATCGGCGACCCGGATTGTTCCATCCAGGTGTTGACGCACGTAGGTGACGACGTTTTGCAAACGCTCGATCGCGATGTTTTCTTCATTGGGGGAAAGCAGATCGCGACTCACCGACACGAGGCCAACGAGAGTGCTCGGATCGTCGATGTTGCCGACGGGAAGTTTCGTCGTGAGATACCAACCCAGTTCACCGTTTGGGCGTTTGATCAGCTCGAGTTGATCGCGCAGCGGTTCCCCAGACTCGAACACCTGACGATCTTGCTCGTCGTATCGATCGGCAAGCTCGGAAACGAAATGGTCGGAGGAGACCGTTCCGATGACATCGCGTTTCGATGATCTTCCCGTGCGCCTCACGAATGCACTGTTGACCTCGACGTAGCGCCCGTCGAGATTCTTCACACAGAACATCACGTTGATGAGTGTTTCGAAGAGCGCGAGGAGCTCTCGTTGGCACGGAAAGACAGTCCGTGTCTTCGAATTGTCCGTTCCCTCCACCATCGTGTGCCGGATCGTACAAGACGGCCGCACGATCCCGACTGCAAGATGTAGCGATGGCACCTGTGAAGCAAGCGATCGACGCGGACCAGCTGGTGCAACCCGCGATCGACCTCGTGCGTTCGTGGTTAGTCCGAGCCTCTGAGTTGGAGAGCCGCGCCGACCGCAAGACGATGTCGCAACTCGAAGGTGTTGTTACCGATGCCGACGGTGTCGCCTTCGTCATGCGATTCGTCGACCGGGTCATTCGACCCGACGATGATGCGGTTGCTGCCGCACAGCTGAAGTCGGTGGTCGGGTCATCGACCTTGCCAGATTTTCTCACGCCGATCGACAAACTACTGCTCCGAGCAGGAGCGGTTCTTGGTCCGAAAATTCCCCGCATCGTGATGCCGCTGGCTCGACGGCGAATGCGTTCCATCGTCGGCCACCTGGTCGCCCCAGCGGAACGTTCACAGCTCAAACAACATTTGGCGGTTCAGCGTGCTGCCGGCTACGCGCTCAACGTCAACCTGCTCGGCGAAGCGGTCCTCGGTGAGCGTGAAGCCGAGCGAAGGCTCCAGGAACTCCTCGATCTGCTCGATCAGCCAGACATCGACTACGTGTCGGTGAAGATTTCGGCGGTGGCGTCACAGCTCAACCACTTCGCTTTCGACGACAGCCTGCGACGGGTTACCGAACGACTTCGGCTGCTGATCGATAAGGCCGCAACCGTCACCCCGCCGACCTTCATCAACTTCGATATGGAGGAATACCACGACCTCGATCTGACGGTTGAGGCATTCATGGACGTGCTCAGCGACGATCGGTACCAGGGCGTCGACGCTGGGATCGTTCTCCAGGCGTACCTCCCAGACGCGCTACCGGTTCTGCAGCGTTTGGTGGAGTGGGCGAACATCCGTCGTGCTGAGGGCGGGGGAGAGGTAAAGGTTCGCCTTGTCAAGGGCGCAAACCTTGCAATGGAGAAGGTCGACGCCGCGATACACGGCTGGGAGCAGACCCCGTTTGCGACAAAGGTCGAAGCCGACGCGAACTACAAACGGTGCCTCGACTGGCTGTTGACTCCCGAGCACCTGATCGGCGTTCGACTGGGCTTGGCGAGCCACAACTTGTTCGACATTGCCTGGACCCATCTGCTCTCCGAGGAACGGGGCGTGGCTCACCGCGTGCAGTTCGAGATGCTGCAGGGAATGGCTCCGGCCCAAGCAGCGACGGTCGATGAGAGCACCGACCCGACGACCTCGTTGCTTCTGTACACGCCTGCGGTTCGTCACGAGGACTTCGATGTGGCGATCAGCTATCTGTTTAGACGCCTCGAAGAGAACGCCTCCGAAGACAACTTCATGCGGCATCTCTTCGACCTGTCACCTGGGTCGGCCGCGTTCGAAGAACAAGCCGAGCTCTTCTCGTCTGCGCTGGCGACGCGAGACGACATCACGATTGGCGCGCGTCGATCGCAGAATAGAAACCTTCCGCCCGAGCCGGCATATGCAGTCGGTGATGCTTTCGTGAACGAACCCGAGACCGACCCGACCCTCCCAGCGAACCGTGCGTGGATCGACGAGATATGCACCCGTAAACCCCGTTCGGTCGATGCGGAGCTGACGACCACGATCGACGCGCTCGATCGCCACCTGAGCATCGCTCGACAAGGCGCTGCGTCCTGGTCCGTGGGCGACCTAACCGCTCGTCGCGCAGCGTTGCATCGCGTGGCCGACGAATTGGCTCTGCGGAGGGCCGATCTGATTACCACGATGATGCACGAGGCGAACAAGACGTTCGCCGAAGCGGACGGTGAGGTCGCGGAGGCCATCGATTTCGCCCGGTGGTACGGCGATCGAGCGGTCGAGCTCGACGGACGTTCCGGCGTGGCCTTCACACCCCTTGGCATCATCGGCGTCGTGCCGCCGTGGAACTTTCCTGTCGCTATTCCGACCGGCGGAGTGCTCGCCGCCCTCGCTGCCGGAAACGCCGTCATCCTGAAACCAGCGCCGGAAACCCCACGTTGTGCTGAGATCGTCGCTGAAGCCATTTGGTCGGCTGGAATTCCGAAAGATGCGATGCTCTTCGTCCGGACTCCCGACGATGACGTGGGAAAGCACCTCGTCACCAACGTCGACGCGGTGATCCTCACCGGCGCGGCGGAGACGGCCGAGCTCTTCGCCTCATGGAAGCTGGACTTGAAACTCTTTGCCGAAACGTCTGGCAAGAACGTGTTGATCATCACGCCGAACGCAGACATCGATCTCGCGGTCGACGATCTGGTGAAGTCGGCCTTCGGGCACAGCGGCCAAAAGTGTTCGGCAGCAAGCCTCGCGATCCTGGTGGGCGACGTATATGAGTCGCCGCGATTCCGGCGACAGCTCGTCGACGCGGTCGAGAGCCTCACCGTCGGCCCAGCGACCGAAATCGTGTCAAACCTGGGTCCGCTCATTGGTCCCGCCAACGACCGTTTGCAACGCGGGCTCACCGAACTGGATCACGACGAGGAGTGGTTGATTCGGCCCCGCCTCCACGCCGGCGATGATCAGCTGTGGAGCCCAGGTGTTCGAATCGGAGTGACGGAAGGTTCGTGGTATCACCAAACCGAATGCTTCGGCCCGGTGTTGGGGCTCATGCGCGCAGCCACCCTCTCGGAAGCGATCGACATTGCGAACTCCAGTGACTATGGATTGACCGGTGGCATCCACACCCTCGATCCGGATGAGGTCGACCAATGGAAGCTCTCGATCGAGGTTGGTAACGGGTATGTGAATCGGCCGATTACAGGGGCGATTGTGCAGCGTCAGCCGTTCGGCGGATGGAAGAGGTCGTCGGTCGGGCCGGGAGCGAAGGCCGGCGGGCCCAACTACGTCGCACAGCTCGGGACCTGGACCAGCACCAACACCTCGTCGCCTGAGAACTATGCCGATGTCTGGGCCCGTCATTTCGTGTTGGAACACGATCCAACTGGGCTGTTCTGCGAAGCGAACGTGTTTCGCTATCGACCGCTCGATCGTATTGGTTTTCGAATCGGGCCACTCGCTGACCCGCGCGACGTAGAGCGGGTGCGCGGCGCCGCAAATGTCTGCGGCGTCGAACTGGTGGTGAGCAACGCGCAGGATGAGACACAGATCGAACTCGCAGCACGCCTCGATTCCATCGGGGTCGAGCGGCTTCGGATCGTCGGCGAGGAAACGGGGATTGAACTGCGCGTCGCCGCAAACGCAGCGCATGTGCATATCGCGGATGATGCGGTGATGGCCAACGGGCGGATCGAACTCCTGCACTTTGTTCGCGAACAAGCAATATCGACCACGCTGCACCGATTCGGAAATCTTCTCCTCGCTCCGGAGCCACCCGAAATGGGTTCCGTGCCCCGGGTTACCTAGGCTCTATCTCATGACCAAAAGCACCCACGCAGCGATCGCCGACGAACGAAACGCCGACGTGCAGATCTACATCAACGGCGAGTTCTTTCCGCGCAGCGAGGCGAAGATCTCGGTGTTCGATAGCGGTTTTTTGGTCGGCGATGGAATCTGGGAAGGCATCCGATTGCACCACGGGGTGTTCGCCTTTCTCGACCGCCATATGGACCGACTCTTCGCCGGAGCCAAGGCCATCCACCTCGACATCGGCACGCGAGAAGACATCGTCGCCGCGCTTCGCGCAACGGTCGATCACAACGGGATGGACGACAACGTCCATGCGCGGTTGATGATCACGAGGGGCGACAAGAAGACGCCGTCGCAACATCCCTCAAACGTCATCGGGGGTCCGAACGTTGTCATCATCGCCGAGCACAAGTTGGCCGACCCAACCGTGACCAACGATGGCATCTCGCTGTTCACAGCGACCGTGCGCCGGCCTGGACCCGACGTTCTGGATCAAAACCTAAATTGCCATTCGAAGCTGCACGAGGTCATCGCGCTGATCCAAGCCGTGGGTGCGGGAGCCGATGAAGCGCTCATGCTCGATGTAAACGGCGCGGTCGCGACGTGCAATGCGACCAACTTCTTTATCGTTCGTCGCGGTGAAGTCTGGACCTCGACGGGGTTCTACAACCTTCCCGGGATTACGCGGGCACTCGTCATCGAAACCGCGCGTGAAGCTGGAATCACCGTGCTCGAGAAGAACTTCTCGCTGACCGATGTCTACGCGGCCGAAGAGGTTTTTGTTACCGGAACGTTCGGTGGGCTCACCCCGGTCCGCGAGGTGGACGGACGGACGATTGGCGACGGTGCTGGTATGGGTCCAATGACGAGCCGACTCGTGGAGCTCTACCGGGACGCGATCGCAGCCAACGTATCGACGTCAGGCCAGCGGTGACCCTTCGAATAAACATGTGGTCAGGGCCGAGGAATCTCTCGACGGCGATGATGTATTCGTGGCGGGAGCGTCGCGACACTACGGTTTTGGACGAACCGCTCTATGCCTACTACCTAGCGACGTCGGGGAGGGCACATCCTGGTGCCGATGACGTGCTCGCGTCGCAAGACAACGACGGTGCGTCGGTGATCGAGAATGTGATGATGGCCGACTACGACACGCCGGTCGTGTTCTTCAAACAGATCGCGAAACACATCGTCGATCTCGACCTGTCGTTCTTGCCGAACTTCACAAACGTATTGCTGACCCGTGAGCCGCACGACATGTTGTCGTCGTGGCAGGTGCAGATGCCCGACTCCACGATCGCCGACACCGGATACCCCGAGCTCCTACAGATTCTCGACATCGTGTTGGCAGCGGGCCAGGAGCCGATCGTTATCGAAACGAACCGCTTGCTCAGCGACCCGGCCGGAGTTCTCCGAGCGGTGTGCGATCGCGTTGGCATCGACTTCGACGACGCGATGTTGTCCTGGCCGTCAGGCCCGAAGCCTGAGGATGGCGTGTGGGCTCCGTATTGGTACGACGGGGTCTGGGGATCGATGGGATGGAAGCCGAACGTGCCGAAGAATGTGGAACTGCTACCTGGACTAGCGGCAGCTCTCCCCGAGGCTGAGGCCGCCTACGAACGTCTTCTCCCGTACCGACTGTAGAGAACCTCACCCCGAAGCTGGCCGCCCAAGCATTCGCATGCTCATGGTGGAATCAGCTCGGTATCACCGATGGATCGAGTTCTACCGATCTCCCGCTGGGACAGGCCTGGTACTTCACCGCGCCGAAGTCTCAAGGAAACTCCAACAGCCTTCTGATGGCGAGCTATAACGACACGCTTGGGACCACCTATTGGGAGGGCCTGGAGGACGGCGAGATGTTCCAAAACCCTGGTGGGGGACACTCGCCTTTCTGGGACGCTCAAGCACCGAGCGTCCTCATGGTCGAAGAGGTCCAACGCCAACTCGCTGAGGTTCACGGCATCGATCCGCCGACTCCGTATGCAGCCTCGTATCGCGACTGGAGTGTCGATCCATTCGGTGGGGCGTTCTACACGTGGAACGTCGTTGCGAACGGCGCGGAAGTAGAGAGCAAGATGCTTCAGATCGACGACGACGTGCCGTTACATATCGTCGGTTC
>JBLIMK010000015.1:0-42446 GCA_047638715.1 Verrucomicrobiales bacterium | reverse complement strand
TAGCAGCGATCAAGGTCACGGAGTGTGTCAGATCGCCGTCGATATGCTCCAGGCATGAGAATGTCTGATGAGCCGTCGGTCGCCGTCGAAACCACCATCAAAGTCGATGCCGAGCGCGTCTATGAGCTGATGGCCGACTTGGACGCCATGGCAAGTTACGGAACCGAATTCCAATCGGGCGAGTGGGCGAGCGGTCGTCCGGGAACGGTCGGAGCGACATTCCGCGGACGGAACCGGATTGGCGAACGCGAGTGGGAGACCGTTTCGACCATCGTGACCGCCAAGCCAGGTCGCGAGCTTGCCTGGATGGTCGGCGACGTCGAAAATTCGACAGCCACCTGGACCGTGACGCTGCGCTCGGTGCCAGACGGAACCGAGGTTCACTTCGGATTTGTGCACGGCCCGGGGCCATCTGGACTCAGAGATCGAATCGAAGCCCAGCCAGATGATGAAGAGCGGTACATCGACAGCCGTCTCGAGATGATTCAGCAGAACATGATCAAAACCCTCGAGGGTATTCGACGCCGCACCGCCCGCTAGGGCAGCGCAAACGGTAGTCAGACCAACGCTGGTTGCTCGCCTTCGGTCGCCATCTGATCGTTGGCAACGTCATCTACCGACACGGGAGCGAGCCGACCTCGTCGACTTTCGACCGAACGAATCACCGCTGCCAGAACCGTCGCTACCGCAACGAGCACGAAGACCCGTGGCGCCCGGGTGAACTTCTCGAGGAAGCTGTCGATGCCGAGCTCGGTCTCGAAGATGCGTTCCAGTGCCCAAATGCTCGCGATCCCTGCCAGCACGATCGAGCCGATCCGGAGCACCCACTTGTACATCGTGGTTCGGCGGAGCAGGAAGAGCGCGGGGAAGATCAGCATGATGATGAAGGCCTGCCCGATTTCCACGCCGACGTTGAAGCCGAGGAGTGTGAGCAGCCGCTGCCCTCGCCCGACGCCGAGCTCGCTCAACAGGCCAGCGAAGCCGAACCCGTGGAAGATTCCGAAGGCGAACGCGATGAGGTGCTCGCGGTTCGCGAATATCGGTCTGAGGTTGTGAAACGCCGTCGCGATGATCGAAAGCGCGATCACCGTCTCTACGAGTTTCGACGGCAGCTCGACGATCTCCAAACCTCCGAGCGTCAGGGTGATCGAGTGTGCGACGGTGAACATCGTGGCGATCTTCAGCACCCGCCACAGGCCATCGCGGAATGTTGGAACAGGTCCCCAGCCATCGGCCATGGAAAACACCATGACGGCGGGCAACAGCAGGACGAGCACGAACAGGATGTGGTCGGTACCGATGAAGATGTGGTCCATGCCCAAGCCGACGGTTCCGGTGAACGCTTTCCACCTATCTGGGTCGTCCAGATTTATCGAGAGCGTTGGTGAACTGGCGTCGATGAATCCGGGGACCGCTTCTCCCTCGTTGAGGAACGTTCCGGTCACGGGGTCGGTGCGCATCACGACGGCGGCGAAGTGGGTGGCGTCATCGACGATCCCGTTAAAGGTGACGTCGAATCTGCGGGGCGCAGATTCGAACCGGTTCTCGACGTCGAACTCGAACGCCGCGTAGACCTCGTTCTCGGTTTCGATTGCGGCGACCTCGCCGGTGAAGGTGATTCGCCATTCCGTGCCGTCATCGCCCACGATCGCCAAGTTGTCGGCGTTGTAGGCGCGGACCTGGACCTCGATCGCGGCGATGTCGTCGGCGGTTGCGGTGCGAAGGTCGAGGTCGAGGTCGAAGAGCTCGTTGAGGAGGCCGACGGGGTGTTCGATCTGACCCTGCGCTTCTCCATTTGGAAAGACATCGAGGTACACAACGGAAGAATCGCCATCATGGGCGTTCGCGATTCCCATGAACAACAGCCCGAACAGGGGGATCAAAAGCAGTCCGATCGCAGTCATCGCTGAACGAGAAGATTTGGGGGATTGCATCAGTAACCGATTCCTTCTGGAGGATTGCCGTTTCTCTAGAGTGCACTACGAACGACGTGGGCTCAACGGATTCAGGCCGGGAGACCTAGTAGGCGAGCAACAATGTTTTTTTGGATTCCTGACGCTCCGCCGTAGATGACGCCGCCGCTCAAGTTCCGAAGATCGCGTTCGACCCCGTATTCGGTCACGTAACCGCGAGCGCCGTGGATCTCGACCGCTGCGAGCGCCCCAGCGAGCGCTCCTTGGCTGCCAGCGAGCTTGCTAAGAGCCGCTGCCATCATCGAGCTCTCGCCACGCTGCTGCAACGCAGCGGCCTTGTACATGAGCAGGCGAGCGGACTCGTGCGACAACTTCACGTCGCTCAGTGCGTGCGACACCCCCTGGAATGCGCCGATGGGTTGTCCGAATTGTTCGCGGGTGCGGCCGAAGCTCACCGCATCATCGAGGACTCGTTCGAGCGCGCCAATGCTGCCGACGAGCAGAAATCCCCGCTCTGCTTCCATCGAAGAGCTGAAGATGCTTGCACCCGCTCCTACGGCGCCAATCCGAGCGCTTTCGGGAACGAAACAGTTGGTGAAGCTGATGTTGGAGAACGGTGTGGTTCGCATCCCCATCTTTGGACGATTGGCGCCGATATCGAGTCCCGGCGTGTCCGCCGGTATGCAGAATGCGGTCACACCCCAGCGTCCGAGGGCAGGATCCGTCGTGGCGAACACGATGAATACGTCGGCGATCGGAGCCATCGTCACCCACGCCTTTTCCCCGTTGAGGACGTAACCCTCGTCGGTGGCGATGGCCGTTGTTTGGAGCGAGAAGGCATCTGACCCCGACCCCGGCTCGGACATTGAGAAGGAGCCGATGGCTTCACCCGAAGCGATTTTCGGCATCCACTCGGCGCACTGCTCGGCGCTTGCGAACCGCTCGAGGGACAAGCCGAAAGTGAGGACTTGGGATGTCGCCGCAAAGACCAGGCCGTCGTCGCGACAGCCGAGCCCAAGGCCTTCGAGCTCGAGGAGCGCGTCGGTGAGCGCCAGTCCTTGTCCGCCATGTTCTGGAGAGGCGAGAAGTCCGAGCATTCCGTGTGCGCCGAGCCGGCGCCATCCTTCTCGCCAGAACTCACAGCCATGGTCTCGGGTGACTAGATCGCTGTCATCGAGGTTCTGGCGAGCCCACTCCGCTGCCGCCATCTTTCGCGGATGTTCGTTGTCCAGCATGGCCTCGAGCATCTCCGTCCCGACAGGTGACGAAACAGCGGACCGATCGTGGGGCGGGTTGTTTGTTGACGCATCCATTGCGGTCATTGACCACGTACCTCTTTCAACGACAGCCGACGGACGGCTGCGCACCAACTAACGAGTATCACATGGGCGGTTGTCTGCCATCTGGCCATAGGGCTTTCCGAGTCAGCCAAATTGACTATTTGCGAGATCTACGCCGCGTAGCACCCTTGGGGATGCGGGTATCTCCAGCGTCGAGGAAAGCAGAACAGTGTTGAGCTTGAGCGGTCTTGTCGCAGAACAAGCGATGAGTAGACCAGATGCGTCTGCGATCGTCGATGGATCGCGGACTTGGACGTACGCGGAGGTGGCCCTTTCAGTCGGCCAAACGGCCGCTGCGCTGCTGGAATGCGGCGTCGATCGAGGTGACCGTGTTGGTGTTCACCTGAACAAATGTGCTGAAGGTTTCGTCGCGATGCATGCTGTCGTCTCGATTGGCGCGATCGCGGTTCCGCTCGACCCCGCGTCTCCGCCGCTTCGCCTCGCGCAAATTTGCGACCGAATGCAGATCGATGTTCTCGTCTCGCACAAACCTCGATCGCGTACCGTGGCCGCGATCCACGAGCTCCGGCCACTCGCTGCCGTTGTTGGCTCGTCGGCGCCTGCGCCGGGTCTTCGTGCCATCGACGTTGACGAGGTTGGCTCATTCGATCCTCGGCCTCCGGTCGAGGTCGACGCTGGGTCAGCTTCCTACATCATCACGACCTCGGGATCGACCGGAGAACCCAAGGGCATGGTGCACACGCACCGGAGCGCCCTGGCGTACGCCAACATGACCCTGCGCACGTATGGCCTCTGTGTGAACGATCGGGTCACCGATATCGCTCCGCACCATTTCGACATCTCGACGCACTCCCTGTGGTCAGTGCCGCTCGCCGGGGCCACGAACATCGTGATCAACGAGGCGCACCAGCGGCTGCCGGCCAGCCATTCCCAGCTCCTGGAGGACGAGGCCGTGACGTATTGGTATTCGGTTCCATTTCTGCTCCAACAGTTGGTTCTTCGCGGCGATCTCAAAAACCGAGACCTGTCCGCAATGCGCTGGGTTCATTTCGGTGGCGAGATGATGGCTCCGAGCGTGATTGCCGAGATGATGGCGCATTGTCCGAATGCGCTGTTCGGCAACATCTTTGGCCCTGCGGAAACAAATCAGTGTTCGCTCGCAGTTTTCGACACGCCACCGAACGAAGACGAGATGCTCTCGGTGGGAGAACCCCTTGACCACAGTGATCTTCGCATCATCGATCCAGCTGCCGATCGACCGGATCTCGAGAACGTCATGACGACCGGCGAGATGTGGGCAGCGACGCCTCAGCTCATGGAGGGTTACTGGCAACAGCCCGAGGTCAACGCGCGAGTCATCGTCGAGGTCGACGGCAAACGGTTCTATCGCACCGGCGATCTCGTGTCGGTAGATGAGACCGGGGCCATGACATTTCATGGCCGCGTCGACCACCAGGTCAAGGTGCGAGGATTTCGCATCGAGCTCGAGGGTGTCGAACTTGCCCTCGAAAAGTTGGGCCTTGTCGACCACGTCGTCGTGGCGGTCGACCGTCGCTCATCGGGTGAAGACGTGCTCGTCGCCGGACTTATCGGCGCCCAGCGCGACCTCGACCACGCCGCGTTTCTTCGGTCCGCTGCATCTGTTCTGCCCCGATACGCCGTACCTGACCAAATGGTCTTGCTGGACGATGTCACTTTCACCGGAAGCGGAAAACTGGATCGGCGCGTTCTCCGTGAGCGCGTTCTCGAAAAGGTCAACGTCCACGCACAACGGATCGAATCCTTCAAGAAAGCAGCATCATGACAACGTCGTACGAAAGTGCTCTCGTGCGCTTCATCCAAGATGAAATCGTCCTCGATGACATCGTGGTCGGGCACGATACCGACCTCTTGCTCAGCGGCGCGGTCGACAGCCTCGGGGTTGTTCAAATCACTCACTGGATGGAAGAAATGACGGGTATCGAAGTGGATCCTGGAGATGTCACCCTCGACAACTTTCAGACGGTCGCAAAGATGGTCGCATACCTCGATGAGCGAGTGACGGTCTGACCACATGTCTGATTCCGTGCATCTTCGACCGCTCCGATCTCTCACACCAGCCCAAGAGCTGATCTGGACCTCACAGCGGCTTCAGCCTGACTCACCGCACCAAAACATGGCGCTGCTGACGACCTTTGGCGCGCCGATTGATGCTGCTCGTTTCTTGGCGGCTGTGGACGATGTCGTCGCGACCAGCGATGCGTTGCGCACGACGATTCGCGAGATCGACGGAATTCCGCATCCGGTTGTTTCCGCCGAGATCCCATCGCCGTGCAAGGTCGTCCGTGTCGATCGGGACCAGCTCGACGAGTGGATGCAGCAGCGACTCGCCAAACCAATCGATCTGACGTCTTCGGCGTATGAGGCGGTGCTCATCGACCTAGGAAATAGTGAGTGGGCGTGGTGGGTAAACGTGCACCACATCGTGATCGATGCAGCGAGCTCGGCGAACTTCTTTCGGGCTGTCGCCGACCGCTACTTCGGCGTCGGGGAAGCGGGCGCGTCGTACGCCGACGTCTGGGCCGAGATGGCCGCCGCACAAGAGTCTCCGCGATATCAAAAGGCGCTCGATCATTGGGGACTCGTAACCGAGCCTTCACCGACGATGTTTTACCGTCCCGACTCGGGGCCAACAAGCCTTGCCGAACGTGTCTTGATCGACATGGCATCGGGCCGACAAGAATCGCTCGACGCCCTCCTAGCGGAACGGTTCCGCCTGCTCAGCCCGGATCTTTCGCTGATGGTGGCGCTCGCGACCGCGCTAGCCGCGTACCTCGCACGGTTAGGTAACGACTCGATCACGATCGGCGTGCCGATCCACCACAGATCCTCAAAGGCAGCAAAACAGGTCATCGGTCCACTCGTGGAACTCTTCCCGCTCCCGATCGAAGTCGAAGACGGCGACACCTTTGCCTCCCTCCATAAACGACTTGGCCGAGGGGTGTTCGATCTGCTTCGACACGCCATGCCCGGCACAAGTCCGCGCCAGTCGTTCGATGTCGTCCTCAACGTTCATGGTGCGACGCTCGGCGACTTCGGTGACATCGCGGCGTCGACCAAGTGGATTCATCCGGGACACGTCGATCCGCACCACCGTTTGAGAATCCAGGCGCTCGACTACGACGGGAAGGGCATGCTCGAGCTCGCCCTCGATGTGAATCACCGCATTGCCGACAGTGATCACCGCAGGCGCGCTGTCGATCATTTCTCGGCGATGCTCGACGCGATGATCGGCGATCCGGATTCTCCGGTGCACTCGATTCAACTGCTCAGCGAAGACGAACGCCTCCTTGTCGAACCGTTCTCGAAACGAGATAGCGGCGTACCCCTCGACGGTACGGCGCCCGATATTGTTGCCGACCGTCTGCGCTCCCACGGTTGGCGCACCACGATCGAGTACAGCGACGCCGACACCCAGATTCAGGTCACTGCCGAGGAACTCAATCAACGGATTGAAACGGTGTCACAGCAGCTCCGCCGAGCCGGATTTGGTCGTGGCGATCTGGTCGGCATCGAGATGCCGATCGGTATCGAGGCTGTCGTGGCGATCCATGGAGTTCAACGAAGCGGCGCTGCATTCGTTCCGATCGATCCGGAGTATCCCGAAGCGCGGCGTGAGCACATACGTACCGATTCAGGGTGCGAGCTTGTGATCAGGGGGCTCGATGACTTGGAGAAGCTCGAGATCTCCGAACCGGCCCCTGCGCACGTCCCGATCGATCCCGATGACCTCGCCTACGTGATCTACACCTCGGGTTCGACGGGCCTGCCAAAGGGTGTCCCGATCACCCATCGAGGCCTGTCGGAGTACCTGGGTTTTGCCTACTCGGCGTATGTGGGCGGGAGTCCACCGGTGATGCCGCTCTTCACCTCGCTGTCCTTCGATCTCACGATAACGACGTTGTATCTCCCGCTTCTGTCCGGCGGCGTCATGACCATTCATCCCGACGGTGGCTTGCCGGCATTGCGCGACATTGTGGAGCAGTCTCGAGCCACATTGATCAAGGCGACCCCATCGCATCTTGAACTCCTCGTTCGGATGATCGACTCAGACCACCCCCTAGAACGATTGATCGTCGGTGGCGAAGCGTTCATGACCGACCTCGCCGATCGGCTTATCGATCGATGTCACGACGGCCTCGAGATTTTCAACGAGTACGGACCGACCGAGGCTGTCGTTGGCTGCATGAAACACCGTTACGACCGTGCGGGCGATCCTGGACCCGAGGTGCCGATTGGACATCCGGCTCCTGGCGTTGGCTTGCGCGTACTCGATCGATTCGGGTACCCGGTTCCCCTCGGAGTGACCGGCGAGCTCTACATCTCCCGCGCTGGCATGACTAGTGGGTACCTTGGCCGCAGCGATCTCACCGCCGAAAAGCTCGTGACTATCGAAACGTCCGGCTCGACGGAGGTCATGTATCGAACGGGCGATCTCGTGAGGATGCTCGACGCTGATCGGATGGTATATCTCGGTCGGATCGATGAGCAGATCAAGGTCGGGGGCATTCGGCTCGAACCAGGCGAAATCGAACACATCGCGAAGGCCGTACCCGGTGTCACGCGTGTAGTCGCTGGCCTCTGGTCCCCAGATTCGAACAGCGCAGTCGAACACTGCGTTCGTTGCGGGCTTGGATCTGACGTGCCGGATGTGACGATCGACGGTGACGGCGTTTGCTCGAGCTGCCATCGGTTCGATCTTGTCGCACCGCAGGCTGCGTCGTGGTTCAAAACCGAGGACGATCTCGTTGCTGCGATCGCCGACGCTCGCGAACGGTCGACCAGCGACTACGACGTCATCCACCTCATCTCTGGAGGCAAGGACTCCACCTACGCGCTCTACAAACTGGTCGAGCTCGGAGCTCGCGTGTTCGCGATAACACTCGACAACGGATACATCGCAGAGGTCGCGAAGGCGAACGTCCGACGGGCGACGAGTGCCCTCGGCGTGGATCACGAGTTCGTGACCGTTGCGGGCATGGACGAGATCTTCAAGGACAGCCTCGATCGATTTTCGAACGTTTGCAATGGGTGCTACAAAGCGATCTACACAATCGCCCTCGCAAAGGCCGAAGACCTCGGTATTGCCGCCATCGTGACCGGGTTGTCTCGGGGGCAGTTCTTCGAGACGCGCCTGGTGCCCGGCATGTTCGAGTCGGATCGATTCGATCCGGACGCTATCGATGCCATGGTGCGAGAAGCTCGCCACGTCTACCACACGACCCCCGACGCCGTGTCGGAACACATGGACGTTGCCTTCCTCGCCGACGAGACGATCTTCGATCGGATTTCGTTCATCGACTTCTACCGATACGTCGACGTCGAGCTGAGCGAGCTCTACCGAACACTCGACAACAGCGGAACGTGGCGACGGCCTCCAGATTCGGGCCGTTCTACGAACTGTCTTATCAACGCTGCTGGGATCTTCGTGCACAAGATCGAGCAGGGGCATCACAACTATGCCGCGCCGTACAGCTGGGATGTTCGGCTCGGTCACAAGACCCGTGATGAGGCGTTGTTCGAGCTCGACGACCCAATGAATGACGACGAGCTCACGGCGATAACAACGATGCTCGCCGAGGTTGGCTACGAACCACGCAAGCCCGAGATGCTGACGCTTTGGGTGGAAGCAACCAACGAACTCGATCTAGAAGAACTCCGTGCCGAGCTCGCTGACCGATTGCCCTCTCATGCTGTGCCGCACGCGATCGAGGTCGTCGGATCGATTCCTCTCACACGAAATGGCAAGGTCGATGTCGGGGCACTGCCAGCGCCCGCGTTTCGTCGGACCGTCTCGGACAAGAATGGACGGGCACCGGTATCAGATACCGAGCTTGAAATCGCTTCCATCTGGGGCACGGTGCTCGGCATTGCAGACGTAGGAGCGACCGATGATTTCTTCGCACTCGGGGGAACATCGCTGCACGCCCTCGAGATGATCGTGCGGGTCAGCGATCACTTCGACGTGGCTATCGCTGAGTCTTTGGCCTTCACGAAACGCACGGTCGAAGAACTGTCCGTGCACGTCGACACAGCGGTCGACGCGGCGATCGATGGTGCCGATGGCGCGACATCAGCCCGAGTCGAACTCGCCATACCCAGCCTGCCCGACGACGCCATGCCGCTTTCAGCAGGCGAAGAATCGATGCTCTATGAGTGGCGGCGCGATCCAGCAGACTTGCGCTACAACGTCGCCCGCCTCTATCTCCTTCCAAACAACATCGATCTCGAGCGTCTTGATGAAGCGGTTCGGCTGGTGGTCGCACACCAACCGACATTGCACACTTCTTATGGTCCTCGTCGTCAGAAACTCGACGTTGATTCAGCCCTGTGGATCGGTCGAGAATCCTCGGAGATCGCACCGCTGTTGGCGCTTGCCGAGAACATGAACGCAACGCAGTTCGATCTCATCAATGGTCGGCTCATGAGCCTGCATCACCTGTCGAGCGACCATCCCAAGGATCGCGGTCAGGCCGCCGTTCTCCTTCGGACGCATCACATCGTGAGCGATGCGGGATCCCTCGACGTCCTTTGGCACCAGATCGATCTCGCGTATCGGGGTCAGGACCTCCCGTTGCTCGAAACAAGTTATGCCGAACACGCTATGTGGCAGCGGAACCGCACTGCAGATCCGTCGGAAGTCTGGAATCCTCGAAGCGCCCCAGGCGAACTCCTGTTGCGCGGAGTCGGAGCTGAACCCGACGGATACGTCCATCAGCGCTCTTCGATCACGATGTCTGAACTTCGATCGGCGCCTGCAACGACGCCGTTCGCGACTGCGCTGACCGCACTCGCTGCAACGATGGCGCCTTATCACGACGCGTCAACATTCGAGCTTACGATCACCTCGTCGGTCCGCGACCATCCTTCGATCGCCGATGTCGTGGGCTATTTCCTCAATCCGCTCCCCCTACTCATCGATGTTGATCCAGACCAGACGCTGCAGTCGTTGGCCGACTCGGTAAGCGAGACACTCGCCGGACGGCTGGAGCATCGAGCGGTGCCGTTTGGTGCAATCGTTCGTTCGGCTCGGGAGCGCTGCCTCGCTTTGCCGACCGGTCGAGTCATGCTCGCGGTGGAGGATCTCGCTGACGCCGCTCTCGATGGAGCGCTGGTCGATCACACGATCTTGTCCTCGGGAACCGCTGTCAACGACCTGACATTTTTCGTCCAGATCCGTGGCGAGCGGATCGAGCTTGGCTGTGAATACCGAGGCGACACGATCGGTCGAGCGAGCGCGGAACGCCTGCTCACCGGCTTCGGCGAGATGCTTGCAGCACTTGTGGGATCGTCACACGACACCGTCGAGACGTACGCACGCCGGCCAGAACCGTTGGCGGGTGCAGCGGTGGACGAACTCGGCGAATATGTACCGACGTTGCTGAGCGAGGCTGCTCAACAGTGGCCAGACGCTTCGGCGGTGCTGTGTGGAGACCGGTCGATGAGCTACTCCGAGGTCGAGGAGTCGGCAAGATCTATCGCAGCACGTCTGCGGGCGGTCGGGGTCAACGCAAATGATCGGGTGGCGATCGTTCTTCCGAGATCGGCCGAACTGATCCCTGCGATCTGGGCGACATGGATGCTTGGCGCGAGTTATGTGCCGATCGACATTTCCCAACCCGCGGCTCGGGTGACCGAACTCATCTCGGCTGCCGAGGTGCGTGCTGCGGTTACCTCAGGCGACGGTCACGCTGGATTGCACGAGGTCACAACAATCCACGTCGACCGCGATGATCGAGGCGTCCTGCCAATCACCCGATCGCACCCCATCGACGACCGGACCGAGGCCTACGTGATATTCACGTCCGGTTCGACGGGCCGACCTAAAGGAGTGCCGATCTCGCACCGAAATCTTCGTGCGTCGCTCTCGGCGAGGCGGCAGTGGTATCCGGACCCCGTTGAGCGCTACCTGCTCGTGTCGAGCGCCGGGTTCGACTCTTCGGTGGCAGGTATTTTTTGGAGCTTGGCCGACGGTGGCGAACTCGTCATTCCGACCGAAGATCAGGTGCACGACGTCGATGCGCTCGCCGGTCTCATCGGTCGGGCAGGAGTGACGCACACCTTGATGGTGCCGTCGCTCTACGGCGCGATTCTCGATCGATCCCCCGAGTCGCTCACCAGCCTCCGCACCGTGATCGTCGCAGGAGAGGCATTTCCGCCGCCGTTGGTCTCTTCACACTTCGCATCGTTGTCGACCACCGAACTCGTGAACGAATATGGCCCGACAGAAGCAACGGTGTGGTCGACGGCGCACCGATGCACGGCCGAGGATGGTTTGGCTTCGACCGTTCCCATTGGACATCCAATCCCGGGGGTCTCCATCGAGGTCGTTGGTCCGAACGGGATGGCCCGACCGATCGACACAGCCGGCGAGCTCCGGGTCTCTGGCGATGGCGTGGCACACGGGTATCTTTCCGGAGCAGATTCAAGTTCGTTTGTCGAAGGTCGCGGTGCAGCGACGTATGCCACTGGGGATCTCGTCATTCGTCGGGGCGACGGCACGCTCGACTTCGTGGGTCGAGTAGATGCGCAGTTGTCGGTTGGTGGGGTCCGGATCGAGCCCGCCGAGATCGAACAGGCTCTGACGAGCCTCGATGGTGTTCACGCCGCGCTCGTAGGACTGCGCGGTCGGAATATGGTCGCCTGGATCGAAGCGCCAGCGGCTGATCCGGGTCAGGTCCGCTCGTCGATCGGGAAGGTTCTGCCCGCAACGCACGTCCCCAGCCGGATCGTCATCATTGACGCGCTGCCGCGCAATGCGAACGGCAAACTCGACCGAGCCCGACTGAGCGAGCTGACGATCGACACATTGGTGGTCGACGTTTCTTCAGCCGAGACCACGGTGAATGACCCGATCGTTTCATCGATCGTGTCGACGTTCGCTGCTGCGTTCGAAGGGGAGGTCGAGGTCTCGCCGACCAGCGATTTCTTCGACCTTGGCGGCGATTCGCTTCGCGCCGTGGCCGTTGTGTCGATGTTGGAGAACAACTTCGGTCGCCGCGTAGCGATCGGTGAGCTCATCGATGCGCCGACGCCGATCCTCCTCGCGGCGCGTTTGTCAGACCACCCAGCGGACCCTTCGTCCGCCGAATCAGCGGAGCAGACGACGGTCGCTAATGGCCTGGTCGAATGGCTTCGATCCAGTGGCTCGCAAACCCCCCTCATCGTGTTGCCACCCGGCGGAGGAAATCTCCTTCGTTATGCGCCGCTGGTGCGTGCACTCGATTCCGATATTCCAGTCGTGGGAGTTCGGTTGCCCGGAGCGGACGCTCGTAGCGAAGTCGTCGATTCGATTTCCGCGCAGGCTGAGACGATGCTCGCCTCACTCGACGAGGCCCAGATCGTGGCACCGTACCGACTTCTCGGATGGTCGACGGGCGGCCTCCTCGCTTGGGAGATCGCACGCAAGCTCCAGGCTCGCGGCGACAAGGTCGAACTGGTGGCGCTGGTCGACACCGTGATGGCGGGCCTGAAAGTGGACGACTCGGGAAGTATCGGGGCGAAGTACCGCTACATGTTTCGGTCCGATGGCGTGAAGGCGGTCGCTACCGAAGGCGTTCGTCGAGTCTTCGAGCGAGCCAGCTTCGCGATTGCTCGTAGGCGATACCGAGCGGCTCGTGACGCTGGTCGTACCCCATCGTTCGAGGATGCCGAGCGCCAGCTGGGTCCTGTCATCCGGCGAGCTGCGCTGCAGTTCAAGCCCCGGCCGCTCGACCTGCCGGTGGTGTACATCGCGGCGAGCGAGTCCGATGATGCGGTCACGCTCGACCCGTGGGCCGAACTGCAGTCCGGGTATCCATTCGAGGTAATCGAGATCGAGGGCGTCCACTTCCTTCCCGAGGACCGGTGCGTGATTGGCCAGAACAAGGCTCCAACGCTCGTCGAGAAGCTCGGCCAACACCTGGACCAAGAGCTTTAGTACAACGCTCCGCGACGCCAAGTGATGGACGCAAGTGATGGAAAGCGACTTCACTGATACCGTTCGCCAAATGCCTGAAACCAGATGTGTCGTCTTCGATCTCGGCAACGTACTGATCGAGTGGGACCGTCGTCTGCTCTTCGAAAAGCTGATCACCGACGGTGAGCAGTTGCAGGACTTCCTCGACAACGTCTTCACCATGGAAGACAACCGCATTCTCGACAGTGGCACGCCCGTCCACGAGGTGGCGGCGGCGGTTGCGCTCCGTCACCCCGACAAACGTGATCTCGTGACGGCCTTTGCTGATCGGTGGAGTGAGACACTCGGCGATGTGATCGAAGGAACCGTTGAGATACTCGGCGACCTGCATTCAGCCGGCGTTCCCGTGTATGCGCTGAGTAACTGGGGACGCGACACGTTCGCCATGATCGAACCGAACTATCCCTTCCTTCAACTCTTCGATGGGATGGTCATCAGCGGACGTGAAGGGGTCACCAAACCAGACGCTGCGATCTTCCAAATCCTTTGTGATCGCTACGACATTCTTCCCCAGAACGCGGTTTTTATCGACGACTCATCGGCGAACGTGGCGGCCGCAATGATCATGGGATTCGACGCGTTGCTGTTCGAGCGGGCCGATCGTCTGCGTCAACAACTCGTTGAGCGAAGCCTGCTCTAGTGATCTCAGCCGCAACGAATGACTCGCGGATCGTCGAGCGCTGGTCCTGCGCCTGACGCGGTCGCAGGAATCAAACATGAACGTCCCGGCGTGTTGAACTCCAGTCGTAGGACCGCTGTGTCGGAGAAGAGTGGGTTGTCGTCGGTGGTGATCCCGTTCCCAAGGCTGTACGCCACGACGGTTTTCCCGACTTGATCGAAGCGTTGCAAGAAGTTCGAGCCGTGCCCCACGATCGCGTCGACGCCGAGGTCGACGAGCGGCCCGACATCTGCAAGTTCTTCATCATTGGGAGCACGCGAGTCGGGACGGTCCCAGTCGACCAGGACGACGACGCCGTACCCGCTGTCTCGGCTGGCAATCACCGCTTCACGGAGCGCGTCGAGGGCAGTCGGTCCTGCGATTCCTGCGCTCGTGGCGGTGGCCATGGCGTTGGGATCATCCGCCAACGAGATCGCATGCAAAGCAATGGTGAAGCCGTCGGCGCGCAGGAACACGGGCGCTACAGCAGATTCGATCGTCTGTCCGTAGCCAATGGTGAGCACACCGGCGTTCTCGAGCGCGAGTACCTGGTCAGCGAGCGTGACGGGGCCATCGATCGCAGCTGCTCTGGTGGCGACGTTCATCAACTGAAGCTGCCCCTTTGCCCAGGCCGCGACCGCGTTCGGTTCGCACCCGGTTGACGGGGCACAACCAAGATTTGCGACGGTCCCGACGTCGTCGATGGTGAGCGGCACGCCGAGGTGCCAGTCGGTGACTACATCGGGAGCCGACCGCACGCTGCCGATGACGTGGATGATTGGCTCTCGGGGTGACGGCTCTCCTGATGCCCTGCCAACGCTCGGCTCCGCGACTTGGCGATGTAGGTCGTCGGCCGACACGGGATCGCTCGGTATGAGTCGGGCGCCTTCGGGTCTGGTAACGCTGGTCGACGGACTGCTACATGCGGCGGCCAGCAGACTCAGAACGCCGAGGAAGACGAGAAGCCCATACGTTGGGAAATCGGCAACTCGGGGTTGGCGCACTATGCCAGTTTGCCCTGTCTTGCTCATGCAAGGGTTGCATGGGTAGTAGACCCTGCTGACCAGTTGAGAGATCGCCGCCGTCCTAGCCTGGTCGTATGCGTGCTCGCTGCCTTGCCCTCATTCTGTTCGCGGTAGTCGTCTCGGCCTGTGGTCGCGGCGAGTCGATCGTCGAGCCTGGACCGGGAGATACCGATGAGGCGACCACGACCACGCAGCCTTCGAGTGACGACGATCAGGGAGAGCTGCGAACCGATGATGCCCAGACCGTCTCATCCGCGTCCACAACACTGCCTCCGGGCAATGGTGACCAGACCGGAGGCGCGTCGCCCACGACCTTTATCGTCGATGAGAACTCCGAAAACGCGGCCGCGTACACCGAACTCGCGTCATCTGGGCTCGTGCTCACGCTCGACGAGCAGTCGTGCGCAGATGCCACTGCGACGTCTTCGACCGAGGCGGGTTCGGACGATGTCGACGCCGTGATCGACGCCGTGCAGGAATGCGCGTCACCCAAGGCGATCGACGACTTCGCCGCAGGACTGATCATCGCGGGAGGAAGTCGCTTGCCGGCGACGGAGGCTGCATGCGTGTCGTCCAAGCTGCAATCCACCAGTGAGTACCGTCCGTTCTGGGTGGCACTCCTCGACGAGGAACCGTTCGACTTCCTCCTTTCAGATCTCGAGGTTCAGAACCGATATCTCGATCTCTACGCCGAGTGCGTGTCCGTTGGTCGAGCGGTCGGGGAGCAGTCGAACATCGAACTCTCACCACCGACGATCGGGTGTATCGACGATCTCTACACCGATCGAGAGTTCGTGCGGGTCACCATCGAGGCCGACCTGTCGGGCAACGAGGATGATCGTGCTCGCATCGACAGCCAACTCGCTGGTTGTCTGACCGCCGATGAACGAAGCGCGTTGGCGAACGGCTGAACATCGAGAGGCAGCAGCTCAACATAGAGTTAACCGCTGTAGGAGGTGGTCATGTCCTTTCGTCTGTTCGGATTTCCAGTAACCATCCAGGGTTCGTTTTTGGTGGTCATCGCGGTGCTTGGTTTCATCTCTTTCCCCGAGCAACTCGATCGAGTCATCGCCTTCGTTGCGATTGCGGTCGTCGCCGTGCTGATCCACGAGTTCGGGCATGCATTCGCGGCCCGATCGCAGGGAACCCAGGGCACCCCGTCGATTTCTCTTGAAGGTATGGCTGGTCTAACCCGCTACCGCCTGGCGGCTCCGCCGAGTCGGGTGCAATCCGTCTTCATCAGCTTCGCTGGGCCGTTGGCCGGCATCATCCTCGGTTTTGTACTTGTCGGTGTGTGGTGGAGCGGTGTGGTCGAGAGCACTCCACTGACTCGAGATCTGTTCAACATCGGCTATTTCACCACCTTTGTTTGGTCCGCCTTTAACCTCATGCCGATCGTGCCTCTCGACGGCGGACACATCATGACCGATCTCCTTCCCGGCTCGGTGCCCGTCCGACGTCGGCGTGCGGCCATCGTGTCGATCGTCGTCGCTGTTGTGGCCGGCGCGCTGCTGTGGTGGTGGCTCCGACTCTTGTTCGCACCCGTGATTCTCGGGATGATGGCCTTCCAGAACTACTCGAGCCTCTCCGCGTCGAGGCGAGCGCCTCAAGCACCGCAAAGTTTCGGTCCGTAGAACCGGCCGCATACACTTCGCGCTGGTTCACGTCCGTGGGCCCAGAAATGGGAGGGTCCACCATGCGCGGTCTGCTGCTGAACAAGGTCGACGACAACTTCACGGTCCATATCGGCGATATCGCGGAGGAGGGCCTTCCTGAGGGGGACACTCTCGTCGCGGTCGAATATTCGACGATCAACTACAAAGATGGCTTGGCGATCACCGACTCTTCGCCGATCATTCGCTCGTGGCCAATGGTGCCTGGCGTCGATTTTGCCGGGACGGTGCTGAGCTCGGAAAGTGACTCGCTGAAGGTCGGCGACCGAGTTGTGCTCAACGGTTGGGATGTCGGCGAGAAACACTGGGGAGGTTTGGCCGAACGTGCTCGGGTGCAGGCCGATTGGCTCACGCCGATTCCCGAAGGATTTTCGACGTATCACGCAGCCGCAATCGGCACTGCTGGGTATACGGCGATGTTGTGCGTGCTGGCGCTGGAAGATCACGGTATTACGCCCGCCTCCGGAGCGATTCTTGTGACGGGAGCCGCTGGTGGTGTGGGCTCGGTCGCCGTCGCGGTTCTCGCTCGTCTGGGCTACGAGGTCATTGCTTCATCGGGCCGGGTTGAAGCCGAGGGCGACTATCTCCGCTCGCTCGGCGCTTCTGAACTGATACATCGTGACGAATTGTCCGAGCCTGGTGGACGGCCGATGGCGAAGGCGCGCTGGGCGGGAGCGGTCGATGTGGCAGGAAGTCATACGCTCGCCAATGTCTTGGCAGCAACAGCGCCGAAGGGCTGCGTGGCTGCGTGTGGGCTGGCCCAGGGCATGGATCTGGAGACGTCGGTCGCGCCCTTCATCCTTCGAGGCGTGACCCTCGCTGGAATCGACTCGGTTCACGAGACTCAGGACCGACGAAAAGAGGCATGGAAGCGCCTCGCGGTCGATCTCGGCGTCGATCTGCTCGACTCGATGACCTCAGAAGTAGGTCTCGGCGCCGTTCCCGATGTGGCGAGTCTGATCATTCAAGGACGTATCCGAGGACGGATCGTCGTCGACGTCGCCGGCTGAAGTTCAACGCCCGGCGATCTCAAGCCGGAACAATGGTGATGACCGCAACGCTTGGCGACGCGCCGAATCGCAGCTGAGGCGCCTGCCCTCGTTCAACACCGACGCCGGTCGAAACATAGATCGGGTGGCCGTTGACGACGTGGAGCCCGCCTGCAGCAACTTCTGGCGGGACGTCGCTGGAGGTGAGCACCGGTCCAATGCCGGGCAACGCGACCTGCCCGCCATGGGTGTGGCCCGAGATGATGAGGTCGATCGGAGATCGTGGGGTCAGCTCGAGCACGACGTCGGGGTAGTGGCTCAAAGCAATGACGAGATCGTTGCGGCGTTTGGTCATCTGCAATTCCTCGAGGAGGAACGGATCGATGGAGGAGGGTTCCCGCTCCGCGTCCACCGACATTCCAACGATCGTGACCGCTTGGTTGCCGACCTCGAGCTCGAGCAGAACGTCATCGAGGTAGTGCGAGCCCGATTCGACGGCGAGGTCGGCGAGCGTGTCTTGGACGTCGACGTTGCCGTTGACGAGCACGACGTGAGCAACCTCATTGCGGAGAAGCCTGAGCCACCCCAGCAACTCGGGAATTCTCGTAGCAATGTCTGCTTGATCGAGCTGGAAAAGATCTCCAGGAATCACGACGATGTCCGGATCTTCGGCGAGGACGAGATCGATAGCCGCAAGCTCATGAGATCCGATCGACGTCGCATGTACGTCTGCGATGACACCGATCACGACGGGTTGGGTGGCCCCGGTTGCTCCAAGAATCTGGGTGTCGACCTGCAGCCGGAACGGTTCGACATGTGTTGCCCATACTCCAAGGAGCGCCGCGACTCCGCCGCAGATCAACAGCACCCAGCCGAGAAATGGCGTGCGGTGATCAGCGTCGAGGAGATGAGGAATGGCGATCCAGAGCGCCGCTATGGGGAAGCCGACAACGATGACGAGGTACACGAGGTGCGTGATCCCAAAAATATCGAGCCCTGCAGCGAGCACGAGTATGACGATGGACACCGTCATCAGGAGCGCTGTCACGAGCACGCCTGTAGCGATATCGCTGAGCGCCGTCCCCCATCGTCGATAGCGGGCCGCCATCCCGCCAGACAGCCCTGCGACGACGGCACAGATGAGGAGAACCGTGGTGAGGTCCACCGCTAGCCCTCTTCGGCGCGATTCCGAAGGAAGTGATCGATCTCTTCAGCCATGTCACCGGCGTCGTAACCGACCTCGGGTTCAGCGTCGATCTTCTGCTCGAGGTCTTTCACGTACGAACGCACATCTTGATCATCGTCGAGCGCAAGGTGAACCCGCGATTCCCAGTCACGAATGTCGTCCGCCAGCCCCGCATGATCGGTGGGGACGCCGCAGAGCTGTTCGAGGTTTGCCAGGAGCGAAGCGGTCGCCTTCGGTGAAGGGCTCCCGGGCACGTAGTGGGGGACGCTTACACGCAGCGACATCATTGGCAGACCACCCACGGCGAACTCCTGGTGAAGTGAACCAATGAGTCCGGTGGGTCCTTCGTAGGTGGGTTGGCCAATCCCGAGTGTTGCCGCGAGTTCGGCGTTTCCAGTCGAGGCCGCGACCGGAAAGACGCGGGTGTGGGGAACCACGGCGAGCGCAGATCCCAGTGTCACAACCAATTCTGAACCGGTTGCCGACATGAGCTCGATCAGAGTGGCGCTGAAAGATCGCCATCGAAGGTTCGGTTCGACCCCGCTGAGCAGAACGAGGTCGCGTTGTCCCTCCGGGGTCTTTGCCCAAACAAGGTTGTTCGAAGGCCAGAGAATCTCGCGCAATCCGTTCGCCCCGAGGCGGACGTGTGGCCGCACCTCTTGGAAGTCGAAGATGGTCTCGGGGTCGATCGAGGCCGCGGGCTTGCCGTTGTGGGTCATCGAGAGCCAGTCGACAGCACCGGTCGCTGCTTGGCCCATATCGAACAGGCCTTTGAAGGCCATGACGAAGATGGGACGATCAAGTTCTGGAATCGAGTGCAATTCGTACGGGATCGCAGGCACAACGTCAGAGTAGAGCCGCTGGTGCACTTTTCGTCGAAATCATGCCCGTTACACAATTCACGCGCGCGCGAACGTTGATCGAATAACCTCCTTCGCATAAGTGCAGGTCGGTCGAACCTGTCGGAAAGCGATAAACGCGATGAGTGGATCAAGTCAGCCGCCGGGATGGTACCCAGCCGAAGGCGACCCTCCTGGAACCGTGAGATGGTGGGACGGAGACAAATGGGTGGGTGGACCCCAGCAGCAGGGCGCTCAGCAGCAAGCTGGCTATGTTGCGCCCGGTGTCGGAGGACTCGCGAACGGTCGAGAGCTTGCCGATCCCTGGCTGCGCATCGCAGCGCGCATTATCGATTTTGTCGTGATGTTCTTGGCTGCGCTTCCTTTGGTCGGCGCTCAGATTGTGAGCGCGATAAATGATTCGGGGAACGACGGCATCAGCGTGACGACGGGCATCGGCGTCAGCATTGCTGCCGGAGTGATCGCAGCCCTCTACTTCGGGCTGATGAACACGTTCCTCGGCGGCACCGTCGGCAAGTTGCTGTTGGGCATTCGCATTGTTCAGGCCGATGGCAGCGAACCACTCGGCACGCCGACCGGTCCAATGCGAAGTCTGATGAACATTCTCGGCATCATCACGCCGATCCCTCTCTTGGGATGGCTGGCGACGGCCGTTGTGTGGATCGTCGGCCTCGTATCACTCGTGTTCCTCTTCACTGATCCCGAGCACCGCACGGTGATGGATCGTGTCGCGAACACGTACGTGGTCAAGAAGCAATAACCGATTCTCGGCAGAGCCAACAATCGGCTCTCGGTAGAGCAGGGTGCCTTCAGGCACCCTGCCTTCGGTTTTGCCGCTATTCGCTTTCGGAGGGAGCTTCGGCGACAGCAGCCGGGACCTCGTCGTCAGCGGAGACTTCGGTCGGTTCGTCTACAGGAGCCTTCGCCCTCGGGGCATCTAGACCGGCAAGCGGATCTGCTTGGATTGCCTGGAAGTTCTCTACGGCTGCCTTGTATGTCGCTTCCGCAGCAGCCTGGTCTTCTGCAGAGGCGTTGGCGTTCTTGCGGACGGCTGCCACAGCCTCATCCTTGGCACGCTCCGCCTTGGCAAGGCGCTTGGCGCCGCGCTCTGCGGCAGCGTTCGCTTCCACTCGTTCGTTGAAGAGCAGCAGTGCTGCTCGTGTTTCGTCGTCTACTTGAATCTCTGTGCTCACCGCAACATCATCGGTCATCGGAGTGCTTCGGGCCAAGATGATTAGGTGAGTAAATCGTCACGTACCGAAAATCTTGCTTCATTCCCTCGCCGATTCGCCACAACCAGGCGTTTTTCGTTGGGAGCCCCCCGGTCGTTCACCGTTGGCGGTGACGGTAGATCGGTCCTGTTTTTGCGTTCCGATGGGCCCGAGGACCCCAACAACAGCCTGTGGTCGATCCGCCCTGGCGAACCACCAAAGGCGGTGTTCGACGCCAGCGGCGCGCGCGATGACAACCTCACCGACGCCGAGAAAGCGCGACGCGAGCGGATGCGCGAACAAGCGTCGGGTGTCGTCTCGTACTCGGCCCGGCCCGATAATTCTGAGGTCGTGTTCGCTCTTGGTGGCGGTCTGCATCGCGTCGATGTCGAGAGTGGACAGTCCACGAGCGTCGCGAGCGACGGGAATGCGTTCGATCCCATGTTCGAACCGCAGGGCGATCGGATCGCCTACGCGAGCGGATCGACGTTGCGCGTGTCGAGTGGTCACGCCGACGCAGCGGTTCCCGGAATGGAGGATTCTGATCCGCTGATCTCGTGGGGTTCCGCTGAGTTTGTGGCGGCCGAGGAGATGGGTCGGGGACGCGGTTACTGGTGGGCGCCCGACGGTGGTCGTCTGGCGGTGTGTCGGGTCGATACATCGCCGGTCGAGGAGTGGTGGATCGCGTCGCCCGATAAGCCGAGCGCGCGACCCCGATCGATTCGATATCCAGCCGCGGGAACGGCCAACGCGGATGTGCAGCTCTGGATCGTCGATATCGCCGACGGGCCACAGGTGCAGGTGGATTGGCGGTGCGGCGAGTTCGAGTATCTGGCCAATGTGGAATGGGGCGAAACGCTTCGCTGCACCGTGCAGTCGCGTGACCAGCGCACGTTTGTGGTTCTCGACGCCGACCCACTGACGGGCCAGACGACCGAGATTCTACGCGTCGAAGACGACCACTGGGTCGAGCTGATGGCGAACAGCCCTTTGCGTTCGGCGGTGGGGCTGCTCACGGTCGTGGACGACGTGTCGCGGCGAATCGCTATCGATGGCGTGCCGCTCGATCACGGCGACGTCATGGTCCGCGATCTCATCGGAGTCTTCGAGCAGACGATCGTGGCGACGGTGACCACCGATGGAACGGACTCGATTCTGGCGAAGATTGGCATCGACGGTGCGGTCGAGATGCTGACGTCGCCGGGGGCCTACGCTGCCGGGGTCTACAACGCCGGCACCCTCGTCACCGTCCTCGCTAGTCCAGACGCCGACACGACCTATTCGATCGACTGGGCGTCAGGTGCATCATCGAGCGTCGAGTCCCACGCGAGTGCACCGGGGTTCATCTGCACGCCGGAGTTCTTCGTCGTCGGCGACCGGGCGCTCAACGTGGCACTGTGCCTCCCCGCTGATCATGACGGCTCGCCTCTCCCCGTGCTGCTCGACCCCTATGGCGGGCCCCACGCCCAACGCGTGCTTCGTGCACGAAACGCCTATGCCACGTCACAGTGGTTCGCCGAGCAGGGATTTGCGGTCGTGGTCGTCGATGGTCGAGGCACTCCGGGTCGAGGCCCCGCCTTTGAACGCGAGATCTACGGCGACTTCGCGACGAAAGTGCTCGAAGATCAAGTCGATGCGCTCGCGGCGCTCGCGTTGATACGCCCCGAGTTGGACCTTGGCCGCGTCGGGATTCGTGGGTGGTCATTCGGTGGGTATCTCGCCGCGCTTGCGGTGATGCGACGTCCCGACGTTGTGCATGCCGCGATCGCTGGGGCTCCGGTCACGGATTGGAAGTTGTACGACACGCACTACACCGAGCGTTATCTCGGGCATCCTGAGACGGTGCCAGCGCACTACGAGCAGAGCGGTCTGATCACGGATGCGCCGAATCTTGACCGGCCACTGATGCTTATCCATGGCCTCGCGGACGACAACGTTGTTGCGGCGCACACGCTGACGCTCAGCCAAGCGTTGCTTGAAGCGGGCAGGCCCCATGAGGTGCTGCCGCTCTCGGGGGTTACGCACATGACACCTCAGGAGCAGGTTGCGGAGAACCTTCTGCACCTGCAGCGCGACTTCCTTCACACCCACCTAGGTACCCGTTCTGCATAGGGCCTGCCGGCTGGCGTTGTTCGCCTACGCTCGGCCTTCATGATCGACCCACTCAACAGTTTTCGACTCGACGGCAAAGTTGTCATCATTACGGGTGCCTCATCGGGGCTCGGCGAGCGATTCGCCCGAGTGTGTGATGCAGCGGGAGCTTCAGTCGTGCTCGCGGCTCGTCGCCTCGAACGGTTGGAGGCCCTGGCGGGCTCGCTGTCGAACGCGATTGCCGTGCGCGCGGATTTCTCCACCGACGATGCCGCTCCGATCGTGGTCGATGCGGCCGTGTCCAACTTTGGTGCTATCGACGTCGTCGTCAACAACGCCGGCATCAGTCGGACGGTGAAGGCGATCGAGGACACGATGGATGGGTTCCGGCACGAGCTGCAGGTGGATCTTGTCGGTCCCTACGATCTCGCCTCACGTTCAGCGAAGTGGATGATCGAGAACGGCCGTGGAGGTGCGATCGTCAACATCGCCTCGGTTCTCGGGCGCGTTGCGGGCGGCCCGCTTCCACTACCGGGCTACGCCGCAGCCAAGGGCGGGTTGGTCCAGCTCACCCGTGAGCTCGCGAGTCAGTGGGCTCGCAAGGGAATCAGGGTCAACGCGATCGGGCCTGGTTGGTTTGAGTCGGAGATGACCGCCGACGCCATGTTCGCTGACGAGAAGGGCGCCGAGTTCGTGAAGCGAGGTGCGCCGATGGGTCGGGCCGGCGCCGAGCATGAACTCGATGGCGCTCTGCTGTTTCTCGCCAGCGATGCAAGCACCTATGTCACCGGTCAGACGCTCTTCGTCGACGGAGGCTGGACGATCGTCTAGATCCGGCGGATTGAAGTGTTGCGGTACGCGACCTACGCGGACCGCACAGCTCACGGGAGGGCGTCCAACGACTCCTGAGCGGCTGCGAGATCGGCCTCGGCGAGAGCCAGCATGTCGCGCGTTTCTTGTACAAGGTGTGGGGGAGCGCCGTTCACATAGCCGTCGTTCGAGAGCTTGCCGGTGAAGCCGGCCACCTGCTTTGCCTTCTGTTCGATGACCGCTGCAATCCGTGCCCGCTCGGCGTCGATGTCGACCTCGTCGGTGAGCCCCGATAGCTCGACCTGAGATCCCTCGAAAGGAATCGTCGAGTGCACGGCCGCGCTCGATGTGAGGTCGGCGACGGCGCCGATGCCAGCGAGCGTTTCGATCAGCCCGTCGGTTGTAGCGATGAGTTCCAAGACCGGGTCGGGAGCGTTCAACGTGATGCGCTGTTTCGGCTTGACGTTCTGCTTGGCCCGCAATGTCCGAACCTCGGTGATCAGCTTGTAGGCGCGATCGAAGTCGGTCTTGACGGTGTCGTTGCTGTCCGTGCTTGCAATGGGCCATGCGGCAAGGGCGAGAAGATCTGACGAGGGCAATTCGAGCCCGCGAACCTCGCCGACACGTGCGGTAGTGACGTGCGGCCACAGCGTTTCGGTGATGAAAGGGCACACGGGATGCATCAAACGAAGCGATGCATCGAGCACGGCGCCGAGCACGACCTGTTGTGCGCCGTCCTCATCGATTGTTGGTTTGATCGCTTCGAGGTATCGGTCGCAGACGTCGTGCCAGATGAAGTCATACAGCGTGTCGGCATAGACGTTGAACTGGTAGTTCTCGACGGCGGTTTCGAGGGTGGTGATCGTCTCTTGGAGCTTCGCGACGATCCACTGGTCGACGAACCGTGTCTCGGAGATTTCGATCGGCGTAGCCGAGCCGGTTGCGTCATCGAGTCGAGTCACCGCGAATCGAACGGCATTCCAAACCTTGTTGGAGAAGTTCCGGCCGCCGTCGAACTTTGACGAGGTGTTCCTGGCGAGCGGGGCGCGATTGCTTGGCTCGATAACTCCTGCGGCGACGCCATAGGCGCTGACCATCTTCTTCGAGGGGTCCGAAGGACTGGCCTGCTCTGGAGCAGCGACCTGATGACCCGCCTTCGTCGTGATGAAGTTTGGGGTGAATGCTTCGCCGGTGTGGGGGCACACCATGTCGACCGGCATACGGACGTCTTGGGTGTCGGTCGTCATCTGCACGAGCGTGAAGCGCATTGCGTCAGCACCGTGGCTGTAGATGATGTCGCGTGGATCGACGCCGTTGCCAAGGCTCTTCGACATCTTTTGGCCGTGTCCGTCTTGCACCATTGCGTGGATGAAGACGTCTTCGAACGGGAGCTGTCCATCGAGGAAGTAGCGATTGAACATCACCATCCGACTAACCCACAGCGTGATGATCTCGCGGGCGGTACTCAGTAGCGAGGTGGGGTTGAAGGTCGCGAGGAGGTCGGTGCCATCGCCCTGGGTCTCAGGAAAGTCTTCGGGGTATGGCCAACCCATTGTCGACATTGGCCACAACGCGGAGGAGAACCACGTGTCGAGCACGTCAGGGTCGCGCTCGAATCCGTCGGCCTCGAGCGTCGCCACGAGTTCGGGCTCGTTCATCGACGGGTCGGAGCGGTCGAGGCGGCGGAGCGTCGAATCGTTTGGAACGCAGACACTTTCGATTACTTCGGTGTCGGTGATCTGTCGCACCGTGTGGACACCACCGGCCGCTGACCAGGCGCTCTCGATCGAGACCGTGTCTCCCTGCTCTACATTGGCGAGCGCGGCCAGGATCGACGGGTTGAGACCGTCGGTACCGGAAGTGTCGAGGAGGGTGGTGCGATTCCAGACGGGGATTTGATGGCCCCACCACAACTGTCGGCTGATGCACCAGTCGCGAATGTTCTCGTGCCAGTTCTGGAATGTGCGGGCATAACGATCGGGAACGAACTTGAGCTCGCCGTCGCCGGAAGCTTCGCCAGCCTGATGTTCGGGGGCACGGCCGGTCGCTTGGTCGGGACGTTGCGCCCGGAGGGCAGAACCGGCGAGACGGTCGTCCGAGGATGCGACGTACCACTGGTCCGAGAGCCACGGCTCGATCGGCACGTGGCTGCGATAGCTATGTCCGACCGAGTGGCTGTACTCGCGAACCGACTCGAGAAGATCGTGTTGGGTGAACCACTCGACGACGGCGTCTCGGGCATCTTCGCGGCTGAGACCAATGAATGATCGAGCTTCATTCGTGACGTCGTCCCAGCCGTATTGATCACTGATCGAGGCATCGGCTGACAAGACGTTGATGGCGGGTAGGTCGTGACGTAAGCCGATCTCCCAGTCGTTTGGGTCGTGCGCTGGCGTGACCTTCAAGAATCCCGTTGCGAATTGTGATTTGGGATCCGTGCCCTCTGGATCGGCCATGACCACGTAGTCGTCCTCGACGATCGGGATGACGCGACCAACGATTGGTAGGACGATGTTCTTTCCGCGGAGCTCAGCGGCTCGAGGGTCGTTCGGGTTTACCGCAACAGCGGTGTCGCCGAACATCGTCTCGGGGCGGGTGGTGGCGACGGTTATGTGGCCCGATCCATCTTCGAGCGGATAGCGCAAGTACCACATGTGGCCGGGCACCTCCTCCATCTCGACCTCATCGTCGGACAGCGCGGTTCCGGTAGCGGGATCCCAGTTGACGAGTCGTTTGCCGCGATAGATCAGCCCGTCGCGGAACAAGAGGTAGAACGCATGACGCACCGCAGTGGCGCACATTTCGTCCATCGTGAAACGGGTGCGGTCGTAGTCGCAGCTGGCGCCCATTGCCGAGAGTTGGCTCAGGATCGTGGTCTCGTACTCGTCTTTCCACTCCTGGGTCTTCTCGATGAACGCGTCGCGGCCCATCTCGAGGCGCTTCGTGCCCTGTTGTAGGAGCCGCTTCTCGACGACCGTCTGCGTCGCGATGCCGGCATGATCGGTGCCCGGCATCCACAACGTGTTGAAACCGCGCATGCGGTGGTATCGGGCGAGTGCGTCTTGGAGCGTGTTGTTGAGCGCATGACCCAGGTGGAGGGCTGCGGTGACGTTCGGCGGAGGGATGACCACCGAGTACGAAGGCGCGTCGGGATCCGAGTTGGGCTCGGCATGGAAGGCTCCGGCTTCGGTCCAGGCCGCCGACACGTGATGTTCGGTATCGGCGGGTACGTAGACCTTGGCCAGCTCTTCAGTCACAGACTGGAGGCTACCGACGTTCTCGGCTTGTTCTTGAGGTGTTTAGGCGCTGCGTGTGGTGACGAGATCGTCGACCTTGGCTGCGAGCCGAGGGCACTGATGCAAGAGGCTGGCAAACTCGCGAGGGTTGAGAACCGAGAGCGTGACCGGGCTTGTGGTCATGAGCGAAGCGTTACGGGGTTCGTTCGTCAGCAGGGCACCTTCACCGAGGATCGCGCCGGGGCCGACGGTGGCGATCGTCTCGCCGTCGCGTGAAACAAGGGCCGTGCCAGACATGAGCACGATTGCCTCTCGGCCGACAGCGCCTTCGGTTACGAAGATTTCGTTTGCAGGCAATTCGGCGACTGTTCCGAGCGTGCTGAGCACGGACATTTCGTGGTCGGTGAGCTCGTTGCTGAGGGTCTCGGCGATTGCGGGGTGGATGAAGGGAGTGTTGCGTTTGAACATGAGGGGGCTCCAAAGGAAGGTTCAATCAATTCAACGCTTCTGAGCCTGATCTACTCCCGGAATTGACGTGTCACTTGGCATAGGTAATGTGCGCCTCCATGGCCTGGTATGTGGGGACGTCGGTAGAGCGCGCTGAAGATCCGGCGCTCCTTCGCGGAGAGCTTGCGTTTTCCGCCGACCTGAGCATTCCCGAGGCCATCGCTGCGGGCCGAGGAATGACCGAAGCGATCTTTGTGCGCTCGCCGTTCGCGCACGCCAGGATTCTGTCGGTCGACATCGAGGAAGCACGGCATGCTGCGGGCGTCGTGGCTGTGCTGACGGCAGACGATCACGATGTTCGACCGTACGGTTCGGTTTTCCCAGAGTTCTTCGACGCTCGATACGCAATGCCGATTCTGGCTGAGGGCACAGTGCGTTTCGTTGGTGAACCAGTTGTTGTGGTGGTTGCCGAAACGAGAGCACAGGCACTCGACGCCGCCGAGCTCGTCGTGATCGACTGGGAACCACTCGACGCGGTAATCGATGTGCACGACTCGCTGAACGGCCCGACTCACCTCTTCACCGACGATCATCGAGCCCGAACACGAACCACAGGGGCTGGCGGTGAAACCACCAACGTCGTGCACGAGCTGCAGGTCGAACACGACAGGGCCGCCTTCGAGACCGATGTGGTGGTCGACCACACGTTCTGGAATCCGCGTCAGCTACCGACGCCCATGGAGACGCACGTGCAGGTCACCGCATGGGATGCGAAGAATCACGTGCACATCTGGGCCTCTATTCAGCGACCCCACGGCTTTCGGGATCAGATCGCCGATGTGTTCGAGCTCGACCCATCGACGATTCACGTGCATGCGCCAGGTGTCGGCGGAGCGTTCGGCGGCAAAGTCGGCCGCACGCAGGAAGAACACGCGCTCGTGATGATCGCCCGCGAAGTTGGTCGACCGGTGCGTTGGGTGCAGACGCGTGGCGAGTACTTCACCGGCGCAACCCAGGGCCGCGGCGAGCATATGACGTTCCGTTTAGCGGGCACGAAGGACGGTCGGGTGACGGCGCTGTCGTGTCACATGCTCAAGGACAGCGGTGCATACCCCGGAGTCGGTGCAACCTTGCCGGCCCGGTTCAACTCCTTCGATGTGAGCGGCCCGTACGACATTGCCCATTGCGAGTTCTCGTCGACCGCCGTTGTGACTAACGCTCCACAGGTCTCGGCCTATCGGGGCGCGGGGCGTGCCGCGTACATTGCGGCGCTCGAGCGGATGATGGACATCTACGCAGCAGAAATCGGGGTCGACCCAGTTGATGTTCGACGCAAGAACCTCGTTCGCAAAGACCAGATGCCGTTCACTGCAGTCACCGGCGTCGTCTACGACGAGGCCGACTATGAAGGCGACCTCGATCGTGCACTTGCGGCCGCAGATTACGACTCGTTGCGCGCCGAGCAAGGGGAACGTCGGGCTTCGGGGGCGAACCGCCAGCTCGGCATCGGTATCGCTACCTACCACCTGCAAACCGTTGGCGCCGGAGGATCTGAAGAGGTCCGGGTCGAGATCGAAGCCGATGGTCGAGCCGTGGTGTACACCGGTACGACCGATCAAGGCCACGGCCACACGGCCACCTGGGCACAGATCGCGGCCGACACACTGGGCATGGCAATCGAGCACATCGTGGTCAGCGAAGGGTCGACGGACCACACGGCGACCGGCGTTGGGGCAGTGGGGTCGCGCTCGTTGCAAACCGCAGGCGTCGCCATCCAGACAGCTTCATCGACGTTGCTCGCACGAGCTCACGGTGTCGCCGCCGACCTTCTCGAAGCGTCGGTTGCCGACATCAGCTGCGAGGTCGTCGATGTCAGTGGCGCACCTGAGGCCCGCTTTCACGTCGCCGGCGTGCCGTCCGTCTACGTCGGGTGGCCCGAGGTGGCCGAGGTCGTCCATGACGCCGACAGCCCTGGCGATCCTGACGAGTTGGTCTGCGGCGAGACACATAACCTCGGCGAGAACACCGCCTTCCCATCCGGAACCCACATCGCCGTCGTAGAGGTCGATACCGACACGGGCAAGGTCGATCTCATTCGGTTCATCGGCGTCGATGACTGCGGCGTGCGAGTGAACCCGATGATCGTCGAAGGCCAGTTGCATGGCGGAATGGCGTCGGGCATTAGTCAGGTCCTCGGCGAGGAGATGCGCTACGACGACGACGGCAATCCGCTCACGACAAACTTCGGCGACTACGCACTCGCCACCGCCGACGTCGTGCCCTCCTTCGAGCTCATTGCTTCAGAGACGCCAACGTCGTTCAACACGCTGAGGGCAAAGGGCGTTGGCGAAGCCGGGGGAGTGGGATCGGTCGGTGCGTTGCACAACGCCGTCGTCGATGCGGTGCGGCATCTGGGAGTGGCGCATATCGAGTTGCCGTGCACGCCTCAGCGGGTGTGGCAAGCAATACAGGATGTGCGAGCGACGTCGTAAGGTTTGCAGCTCGCTCGAATGTTGCGCGAATGTACTCAAAAGGTAGCATTAGTTACCGACGGGTAACTTGTGGGTGGAGTTTTCGCCCGAAGACCCGATCGAAATACCCCACGACGAGGAGCCCAAGATGGCTGATTTCTCACTTGACTTGAACGAAGACCAGGTTCAACTGAAGAAGTGGGTTCACGGATTTGCCGAGGACGTCATGCGTCCAGCTGGCGAAGAGTGGGATGAGCGTGAAGAAACGCCATGGCCAATCATCGAAGAAGCCGCGAAGATCGGGCTCTACGGCTGGGAGATCATGGCCGAGACCATGCTGAATGACCCGACAGGCCTCTCGCCGATGGTGCTGCTCGAGGAGTTGTTCTGGGGTGACGCCGGCATTGCGATGTCCCTCATGGGAACGGGTTTGGCTGCAGCGGGCGTCAGCGCGGCTGGAACATCCGAACAGGTCATGGAGTGGGTGCCGCAGATGTACGGCACTGCCGATGACATCAAGCTCGGCGCATTCTGCTCGTCCGAGCCCGACGCTGGTTCCGACGTTTCAGCAATTCGCACAAAGGCTGTTTACAACGAGGCCAAGGACGAATGGACGCTGAACGGCACCAAGACGTGGATCACCAATGGCGGCATCGCCGACATTCACGTCGTCGTCGCGGTCGTCGATCCCGAGCTCGGAACGAAGGGCCACGCCAGCTTCATCGTGCCCGTCGAGGCGAAGCTCGATGGTTCCCTTCGGCAGGGTCAGAAGTTCAAGAAACATGGCATTCGTGCCAGTCACACGGCCGAGGTCATTCTCGAAGATGTGAAGATTCCCGGTGCTTTCTTGCTTGGCGGCAAGGATCGCATGGACGAGAAGCACGCCAAGCTCCGCGAAGGTCGTGGCGGCACGACGAGCAACTCGGCGATGAAGACGTTCGAGTCGACCCGTCCTGCAGTTGGCGCACAGGCTGTCGGCATTGCCCGCGCTGCCTATGAATATTCGCTTCAATACGCCAAGGAGCGCGTGCAGTTCGGCAAGCCGATCATCCAGAATCAGGCGATTGCGTTCATGCTCGCTGACATGATCACCGAGATCGATGCGTCACGTCTGCTCGTGCACCGTGCTGCATGGTTGTCGAAGAACGGCGAGTTCAAGAACGCAGAAGGTTCGATGGCCAAGCTCAAGGCTGGCCGCACCGCCACGTGGGCCACCGAACGAGCGATCCAGATTCTCGGCGGCTACGGCTACATCCGAGACTTCCCGGTCGAACGTTTCCATCGCGATGCAAAGATCCACGACATCTTCGAAGGCACCGAGCAGATCCAGCAGCTCGTCATCGGCCGTGCGATCTCCGGAATGCGGATCGTGTAGCTAGAAGACCTTTAGTTTCAACGATGTTGAGACCAGAGCTCTGAAGGCAACACCTCTCAATCGGGCTGTGCTCGCTCGGCCCGAAAATACATTTGTCCCTATTTTGTCCCTAGTTTCGATGTTACTGTCCCTAGCGTGGCATCGATACGGGAGAAGCGGCCGGGGTATTGGGAAGTGCGGGTCTTCGTTGGGTATGGCGACGAGGGCAAGCCGGTCCAGGCCTCGCGGACGGTCAAGGGCGGCAAACGTGACGCCGAGAAGCTGGCCGCCCAACTTGCCTCTCGACCTGCTCCACGTTCGGGCAAGCTGACAGTCGCAGAGCTGCTCGATGAGCACATGGCCCACAAGCGGCCGTCGTGGTCGTTGTCGTCCCAGCGTGACTACGCCAGCCGTGCGGAGCGAATCAAGGCAGATCCGATTGGCAAGCGACCTGTTGCACGGGTGACCGTCGTTGAGGTCGACCGGTGGCATCTGCGAATGCATGACGCTGGCGTGGGTCCATCCCAGATCCGCAACCTACACACGTTGTTGCGGGCGGCGTTCGGGCAGGCGGTCCGTTGGGAGTACCTGTCGTCGAACCCGGTTGCTGGCGCCAACCTGCAGCGGCGCAAGAGGGTGCCTCGGGGCGTGATGTCGGTCGACGACGTGAATGCGATCCTGGTTGCTTCCGAGACGGTTCATCCGTGGGCGCCGTTGGCGTTTCGGTTGGCCTCGGTGGCGGGCGCCCGAAGATCCGAGATCGCGGCGATCAGCTGGGATCGGATTCTGGACGGTCGGCTCGTCGTTGATCGTGCGGTGACCACCGATCGTTCGAAGCCGGGTGGTGACCGGGAGCGCCTTGTGGTGTCGCCGACCAAGACGGGGGAGCGGCGTGCCCTGGCACTTGACGAGCAGACGCTTGAGTTGCTCGCAGCAGCGAAGGCTGAGAGGGCTGAGTTCTCGCCGTGGGTATTTGGCGAGGACCAGACGCCGCCGAGCCCCGACAAGATTGGCTGGTGGTGGAGCCGCACTCGCAAGCTGGCCGGGATCGACAAAACGTGGCGGCTGCATGATCTTCGCCATTGGTCGGCAACTCACGCGATCGCTGGCGGTCACAACGTGCGTTCGGTAGCAGCACGATTGGGCCACGCTGACCCGACCACTACCATGCGAACATACGCCCACGCGCTTGAGGGCTTCGACCAGGCGATCGCCGACACTGTCGCCGGGGTGCTTGACGGCGAGGCGGACGAGTGAGCAGTCGCGAACCTCTCCGTGGGCTGGAGTTCCTGGGATCTCTCAGCAGCGCCCACCGCCGGGCCTGCAATAATCTGAAGCATGCCCGAAGCCCCCGACTGGCTACACCACGACCCGGGACACTTCCGGGAGACCCACGAACGATGGATGGATCGCCGGAACCGGCGACAGGAATCGGACGAATACTCGGATGATTGGTGGCACGAACAGTGTCTGCATTGCCGCTGGTGGTTGCCGCTCGCTGGAGTATTCGCAGACGACTACGGCGCGTGTTCGAATCCGTCGTCTGTATTCGACGCGATGGTCCGTTTCGAACACGACGGCTGTGAGCAGTTTCTGCGGGCCGAGAGTTTGAACGAATAGTGAGTGACATGAGCGTCTCCGTGACTCTTCCCGCCGACGTGAATCAGGTCGACGAGACTGGCTACGTGTGGGCGTTTCTCAACGACTCCGCCCAGCCCGATCGTGTGTCGCCCGGGTCGATCATCGTCGCCGGAGACTCCGAAGAGCCGTTCCTGGCCCGCGTCATCGACGTTGTCGATGGTCCTGGCGGCGATTCGATCGTCCACCTGGATGTGCTCGGCGCTCCCGATCAGACCATCGACGAATTGCGTCACGCCGGGTTGCTCCCCACGTAGTTCGCCTTTGGCGGAAGACCACGAACGAGCAGAGCGAGCTCGTCCCTTGGCACGCGCAGGCATCGCCCGAGCTGCACGACGGGAAGTCCCGCCTCGCCGTCGGTGATCCGATACTGCCGGGCGAGCTGGTAGCCGAGCGTTCTGCTGATCCGTAGATATGCGGCGGCCTCCTCGACTGTCAGCAGTTCTGGGTAGTCGTTCAGTTCAAGTTCCATTGGTGTTCCTTCGTGGGCGCCGATCAATTGCGAGCACCGTTCGTGCGGGGGCCGGACGAGCACATGAGACTTGTCTCAGCCTTTGTCCAACCAGGGACAGTTCCAGCACGCGAAAGGGACACGGCAACCCGAGAAGGCGAGTTCCACGACCGTCGAGACGCCGTGCGCCAGCATCAGTCGCGCAGGCCCACCGAGGGCCCTCAGGAGGCAGGACTGCGGGTCATCTCAACTCATGATTTCCGAACGTAGAGAGTCATGACACAACTGGAGATCCTGGGGGCCTCCGTGAATTGTGAGTTGGTGGCCCATCTCACAAGGGAGCCGGTCGCGACGGCGCGCAATCTCACAAATCGGACCATCGGAGCTGCCTAACGGGCAGCTCCAGATGTGTCATGCCTTGCCCGTTTTGTGAGGTGAGTTGACCGAGCGCTCGGGTCCCGAGCGCCTCCCTGTTTCGGTGGTTTGGTGGACGGGTTTGGATGCGCGTGCGTGCCGCCCGTTCTGGCGTGTGGGGGCTGAATATCGGCGTCATGGCTGGTCGGATGGCATGTCGGTACTCGTTAATGAGTCCGTCGCATCGGGTCGATTTCGCGACCCGAAGGTGGCGCCCCTGCAGTGGCGGCGGCGCCTCGGGGGCCTTTGGTGGCTGTTGATGAAGTGAGCGGTGGGGTCGGTGCTGGTTGTAGTGGTCGATGTAGTCGACGACGAGTCGGAGGGTTCCGATCCATCGTTCGGCGAATGCGTTGGCCACTGGCGTGCGACAGCGAGTTGGTGGCGGAGCACGATGATCTCGAGGTCCTTGGAACGACCGGAGCGAACCGTCAGACGAGCGAACATTGCGATGAGTCTTTAGATAATGCGGAACACAGTTGACCAGCCTCGACTGTGCTTGCCCTGATCAGCGCGCACGACCGAACGTTCGGCCCCACAGGCGGGTATGTCGATACTCCAGCCGTAGCGACAGGTACGATGCGCGCATGAGTTCTGCCGATCGGTCCGACTGGGCAGCGGTGCTGTCCTCCTTTTCAGCCTTCTTCGAAGGTTTGGGTACCGTCGTGGCAGACGGTGACGGAGTCTCATTCGAGGCACCTGAAGCCGGGACCGGACTCGAGCTCGGCCGCGACGGCACCTCGACCTCCTTCATGCCGCTCCACGGCCTGACCGCCCGATGGGACCATGTGACCTTCGACCGGCCGAAGAGGACGGTCACGGTATCCGGGGAGAGTTTCGCCTACACCTACCGGGTTCCTCCTTCCCTGCGCCCAAGCTAACCGACCGGTCGCGGTCTCGGTTCGGTCATGAACGGATTCAAGGTTCCGACCTGCCGCCTGGGTGGGTCGTGTCAACCGGCACGTTGATGGTCGGGCGAGCGCAAGGCCCGTTCAGGACGGTGGGGCCGCCACGATGTCGAGGTATTGCGTGGCCGGAGCCCGCATGCTCATCGTTTCCGGGGGATCGATGGTGAGCGCGTGCACCGGCGTTGGGTGGTCGCGCCCGAGGTCGACGGCATCCACGAAGCTGATGTCCCACCGGCGCCGCGTCGCCTGGGCGACGGCCTCGGTCATCAGGACGGGCGTGTCGAGTGTTCGGGAATGCCTCGAGTCTCGCTGCAGTGTTCACGGGCTCACCGATGATCGTGTAGTCCATCGCCCTTGATTGTCAAGATGGTCGCATGCGTCATCAGCCGGCTTCGCGGTAGAGGCCCCCGGGCATTGGCGAAGGGGCGACGAGTGGCCGGCCGCCGGCCGCATCGGTGGCTTAGGCTGAGAGGGTGCAAAGTGACATGGACGACGTAGACGCCGCTCTCGCGGGCCGGATCCGGCGCATCCTTTCCGAGGTCGAGGAAGCGGACTTCGAACGGGTCGAACCGCCGGTCGATGTCTGGGAGGGGATCGAGGCGTCGATCAGGTCGGATCCCGGGCCCTTGTCCCCGAAGGAGCCGCTGTACCGGGTCTACCCGGCGAGCACGGTCGTCGAGTACTGGATCGATGCCGATGACGCCGTCACCGACGTTGGGCGGAGTTGGGCCGACTTCGCCCATGACAACGACGCACCCGAGCTGGCGGTACCGGCGCCAGGTCGCGCCCTCTGGACCTACTTCGACAACGAGGAGATCCGGGAAGGGTGGCAACTCCTCGTCGAACGCGTTCGGGCCTTGCAGGAGGGAGCTCAGGTTCCACTGCGATGCGATGCCCCCCATGCCCGGCGGTGGTTCGATATGACGATCACGCCGGAGCCCAACGGCAGGGTGCACTTCCGGTCCGTTCTCGTCTTCGAGGAAGCCCGGCCGACTGTGTCGCTTCTCGATCCGCACTCGGAACGAGACGACGGCCTTCGGCCCGTTGCGCTGTGCAGTTGGTGCGGGCAGGGGCAGCATGGCTCGCTCTGGCTCGATATCGAAGAGCTCGTTCAGACTGCCCTTCTGCTGGAGCGGGTGTTGATGCCGCCAATCTCCCACGGAATCTGCGGGTCCTGCCGTGATGAGATATCGGCGGAGCTGCTCGTTCCGAGCGGGGTCGACGAATCTACGGCTTGACCGCTGAGTCGGCTTCCGCGACACGCCGGTCGTGATACCGCGTCCGCCACGCCCGTAGCGGACGCGCAGCGGTCGTCGGTTACCGCCGTGACGAATGGTAGCCGTCGTGTGTCACCGTGGACAGAGGTCGATCCAGTCGATTTCGAGACGGAAAGGACCGTCCGTGCCGTCACTGATCATCAATCCCATGCGGGTGGCCAGATCCTTCCGGAATGGCAGGTCGTCGATGGGTCTACCGAAGATCGCGGGGAAGAGGTTGTCGAACGAAACCGAGATGGTCTGCCACTCTCCGGGTGTTCCGAATTCGATCGGAGCTCGGTGCGAAACTCGACGATCGCGAGAGGCAAGGTTGTCGTCGAATGTCACCAAGTAGGCGCGGTCGTCGGGCCTCACTCGGAATTCGATGCGGTCGTGGCCGTTGAGCGCGTGCGGTTCGAGCGGAAGACGCAACGATGAGAAGCCGCCACCGTCGGTGTTGATCGCACCCTCGAAGATCAGGATCCCGGCGTCGAACGAAAGCCCACCGAGCGATTGGCCACCCATCACGTCGTCGTTGACGACCAGCCATCGTTGGTTGGCATCATCAGAGTCGAAGTCGGTCAGGCGGCGGCATAGTGCTTGATCATTGGGGGGCATTGCGGTCGTCTCCGGTATCGGTGTCGTGGGATGCGTGCGTTCGCGGCCGCCTCGGAAGGGACGCGGCGCTCACCAGCCAGATGTGCCGGGATCACCCTTGAACGGGCCGACAACCTCGTCGGTGATCCACCCGCCGTAGAATCCACCCGCTTGGGGTCGCACTACTTCGCCATCCACGGTGCACCGGACTCGGCCCGGATAGAACGAGACCCACCCGGCGTAATCAGCGAACTCCGCATATGGGTCCGGGTAGCGCCAGCCCACGGGTGCGCTGGTTCCAGCGACCGCGACATACTCGGCTGCACCTTTCCACTCGCAGTGCGATGAGCCGGGCATGGGCACCAATTTTCCTGGGATCAACGATTCCGGTGGTAGGTAGAAGGCGGGTGGGTGAGACGTCTCGAGGACCCGCACGGAACGGTCGGTCCGTGCCAGGAGGCCTTGAGCGTGGGTGACTTCCACCGCTCGGCCATCGGATACCACTGCGGGGGGTCGTGGGTAGTCCCACACCGACTCCTGGCCAGGGCCCGGCTCTTGGGCGAAGGACGGGCGTTGTTCGCCCCGGTTATGCCAGCCATCGCGCGCTCGTTGAAGCCATACAGGTCTGTTGGTACTCACGCGCTCCACGCTAGTTGTACTCCGCCGGTCCACGAGCCTCGGCGGGAGCGAGATGATCGACGGTGAGATAGTCGCGCCGACGAGAATCTGGTCAGTATCGGTTCTGGGTGTTGGCCAGCGAGACCGGTCTGAAATGTTGTGGCTGGGCGTCTCGACGCGGGTTGAACGGTGGCAGTCTTATCGGGTGACAACTCTCGAATTCGACCGCGTCGTTGTGGATCTGCCAGCCGATCGAGCCGGCAAGCTGCGGCGACTGAACGTTGCGGCCGGACTCCTGCACCTGGTGACCGCAATCGTGATGGTTGCCGTCGGCGATCGCAGCTTCAGCTTGCCGGTGAGTGGCTTCAACATCAGCGGACCTCCAGGAACCGAGCTCTCCGAGGGGGTACTGACGGAGTTGTTCAGTGTCCCGCTCGCGTGGGCGGTCGCTTCCTTCTCGCTGCTGTCGGCACTGTTCCACTTCCTGATCGCTGGCCCCGCCTACGGCAAGTACTGCGGCGAGCTCGAGCGCGGCCGAAATCGGTTCCGTTGGGTCGAGTACGCCCTGTCGTCGACGTTGATGATGGTGCTCATTGCTCTGACGACGGGTATCACCGACCTCGCAGCCCTGATCGCTATCGGTTTCGCGAATGCGGCCATGATCCTGTTTGGCTGGATCATGGAGATGGTCAACGATCCCGATGGAGACACCTGGTGGAGCCCGTTCTGGTTTGGGTGCGTGGCTGGCATCGGCCCGTGGGCGGCGATAGTAGGAGCCTTGATCTTCAATCTCTCCCAGGAAGGTGCGCAGGGTCCGCCCGGGTTCGTCTACGGGATCATCGTGACGATCTTCTTGTTCTTCAACTGCTTTGCCATAAACCAGTGGCTGCAGTATCGCCGGGTGGGGAAGTGGACCGATTATCTCCACGGCGAGCGGACCTACATCGTGCTGAGTTTCGTGGCCAAGAGCGTGCTTGCGTGGCAGATTTTCGGGAACACCCTGATCGAGTAGGCCCGGTCCGAGACTCGCCGACCATGACGGTCGTCAGGTCATAACGTTCGCACTTTGTCGGGACGCTGCCGCCTCAACGATCCTTCGTGCCATCGGGCCGAATATCGCGCCGTGAAATGGAACGAGGCTGTACCAATAGAGGCGGCCGAAGAGACCTCGCGGCGCGAAGTAAGCGGTTTGTGCGAGTTCTTTACCTTCGTCGGTTTCGGTCACTATCCACTCGAGAAACGCTTCTCCCGGCAACTTCATATCTGCCCGCAAGAGCAGCCGTTTCGGCTTTTCGATCTTGCTCACGCGCCAGAAGTCCAGCGATTCGCCCTCGTGGAGGATCTCCGGATGGCGGCGCCCCCGTCGGAGGCCGACGCCGCCGATTGCCGAGTCGATCCAGCCGCGAACGATCCAAGCCCAATTGGCCGTGTAGTAGCCGACCTCGCCCCCGATGCGGCTTACCGCCCAGAACACATCTTCGGGCGGCGCGTCGGTCCGTACGGTCTTTGCGTCGGTCAGGATACTCCCGCCGGTCCAATCAGGATCTGAAGGAATCGGCAGAGCAGGGCTGGAGTCGGCGTCACTCCAGCGAGTGGCTATCTCACCGTCCGCATAACGCGCCATGGCAAGCTCCACTGCCTGTCGGAAAGGCATCGGATCGGGGACGAGGGCGGCGAATGCTGATGAATCCTCGACGAGGACATCGTGCTTCAGACTGTCCACGAGGGGCCGTGCGACCCCCGAAGGGACGGGCGTTACGAGGCCGATCCACAACGAAGACAGGCCCGGGCTCAACACCGGCACCGGGATGATGAGCCGCCGCTTCAGCCCCGCCACCTCAGCGTAGGTCTGCATCATGTCCTGATACGAGAGCACATCGGGCCCCCCGATCTCGATGACCGCATCGTCGTCTGATGCCTGTTCGATGCTTCGGTCGAGTACGGAGACGAGCGCTCGAAGAACGTCGCGTATCGCGATTGGTTGACACTGTGACCGTACCCACTTCGGCGTCGTCATCGCTGGTAACACTTCGGTCAAATATCGCAACATCTCGAATGACACCGACCCTGACCCAATGATCACCGCGGCTCGGAGCTCGCTGACAGCGGTTGGGCCAGCTGCCAAAACATCGCCCACCTCGTGCCGGGACGCCAGATGAGTCGACAGGTCGTCGCTGTCCAAACCGAGGCCGCCAAGGTAGAAGATTCGTTCGAGCTCATTGGCTGCGGCTGCCCGGGCGAAATTCTCGGCGCCCTCTCGGTCAGCGGACTTGAAGTCGGTTGCACCTCCCATGGAGTGCACCAAGTAGTAGGCGTAGTCGCATCCGTCCAACGCAGCCACGAGTGATGTCTCGTCAAGTACATCACCGGCGACGACGTCGACCCTGTCCCGCCACGGGTCGAGCTCGAGTCGGCTGGGGGCTCGTGTCATGCACCTGACGTCGTGCCCAGCTTCCAATAGCGCAGGAACGAGCCGGCCACCTACATATCCGGTTGCACCAGTGACAAGTACCTGAGCCATGGATCGAATGTACAACGGTGGTCGGTGGCGGCGTTGATCGTGAGTGCCTATGAGTTGCCGCCGGTCGGAACGTCCGGGGGCGGTGAACCCAACGCAGGAACAGGCCGAGTAACTTCGCAAGGGACTCCAGCGAGTCGAACCTCGACTGCGTGTCGGCGGCTCGCGTCAAGCTCATCGCGCGGCTCGATGCCGAGGAATAGGGCGCTCATGGCGTCATCGGCACTGGTCGAGAGAATTGCTGCGACGTTCATGTCTCGAACTCGGATTGCTCTGCGAGAGACTTGATCCGACGCAAGGCGATTTGAACGACAGCGAGGTAGGGGGCGACGACCCAGGGAACACCAAAGCTCACTTGGCACTGACCATCTGCCAGCGGCTGCACCTTGTGATCGGTGGCGTCAATGCCGGCCACCTTCCAGGCCCAGCGAGAGCCTGGTTCATATGCTGTGATTTCGAATCCAAGCTGAGGGCCGAGAGCTGTCGTGACGGTGCCCGTCGCTCCTAGCTCGAATCTCTCTTGAGCGAGTTCGGCGCTGCTCACGCTTGGCCCCCAGTCGGGCCACTGTTCCAGGTCGGTGAGCAGAGCCCAGACAGATTCGGCCGGGGCGTCGACAGCATTGTGGATCCAGATCTTGTGCAGGGGACTCAGCTTTCGCGCAGGAACGATTGCTACCAGTCCAGAATCCTCATGGGAGCGAGAGCTCGTTGATCTCGGCCGTCTTTGGGTCGAGTTCGAGTCGTTGATAGAGATTGGAAGCAAATTGGCGGCCCGTCGCTCTCATCGTGGCCAAGATGACCCTCTCGACCGCAGGTCGCGCCATTCGTGGCAGCGGGAGTTCAACCGAGAGTGTCAGATCGACGCGGAGATCAGTTGAATTGGGTCCGGCAGGGGTCAGGTCGTAGATGCCTTCGACTGCTGCGTGCTCCTTCTTGCCTTGGGGTGGATCGTGGGTGAAGACGATCTGGCGTTCATCGGTGAACTCCATGCTCTCGGTGAAGGCCGCCTCGACCCTCATACCAAGTGCTTCGATCCCATTCAACGTCCAAAGCCAACGTGATCCCGACGCCTCGATCGACCGTATGAGTGGCGTCAGCTCAGCGAGCGAATCGGGGTCCGTGAGAATCTCCCAGATCTGGTCCGAAGGTACGGGCACCGTGGACGCAGAGATGGTGCGCGCAGAGAACTGGGTCATGGCACCGTTCTAGCATCGGAGACCGGAGCAACACGTTCCCTACACAGCCGTTGTGCCAGATCGCACAACGACGATCGTTCTGAGCCGCATCTTGTTTGGTTCTGTCGCACGTATATCAGTATGAAGACCCCACTATCGGAGGAATCCAAATGCCCAAACTTCCCCAAGCGCTTCGGCTGAAACTCCCGTTCATCATTGCTGGTTTTGCTTCATTCTTGCTCTCGGTTTGGTTGTACTTCGTGCAGGATGAGACGACAGCTGGAATCTTCGTCGGTATCTGGGTCCCGTCGATCCACTCGCTGGGCACGCTCCTGCTTACACCGGTTGATTTGCCTGCCAACAGCGAAGTCCAAGAGGTGGCGTCATGAGCGAAACTGCGCTCTTCATCGCGGGCGCAATCGTCTTTGCCATCACGGTGTACGGCACCGTGATGGCTGGAGGAACCTTGTTCACTCGCATCCACATCGAGCAGAACCCGCACCTGAGAGACGAGGTCGATGAGGACGGGGACAAGAAACGCTCTCCGAGGGGACAGTTTTAGACATGCTCAGGTCCAGGAAAGGATAGACGTCAACCTCGTCGGGCCTGAGGCCCTGGGCTGCCGCCGACGTTTCGCTTCAGCCAGTCACAATGCCCATAGCCTGGCCGCTTCATGGTTCTGCTGATACTCACGCTCGGTTCAGCAACAGCCTTTCTGTTCTACGGCTACGAAACCCTGCTCGGCGATCTCCCTCGCACGGAATACGAGCGCTACGGGATGTCGCAGCTCAGAGTCTTCATCGGCGCTGTGCAAGTGTTGGGTGCGCTGGGCGCCTTGGTCGGGCTCGCGTACGGACCGATCGGGGCGGTGGCGACCGGAGGCTTAGCACTCATGATGCTGCTCGGCCTGCTTGTGCGCTACCGGATCCATGACGCGCCTCGATTGATGGTGCCGGCAGCGACACTGGCTGCAGTCAACGGAACACTGCTTGCTCTCCACTTGTCCTGAGTGGCGGAGACGCTATCTCTACTGGCCGCCGCCGTCGCGCCCGTTGAGGATCGCAGACACGGCTGCTCCGGTGAAGACCGAGATGGCAGGTATCGAGCGCTTTAGCGGATCCTTCACTTTGATGTGCATCCCGATCGCGCCGAGCATGAACGCCGCGAGCCCGGCGGAAGCTGGCCGAGCGATCTTGGGCACGAACAGTCCAACAAGCATCATGCTGGCGAGGCTCACCTTTGCTGCTCCCACCGCGTACATGGTCGTTTCCGAGAAGCCGTATTCCTCGAACTCCTCTTTCATGTTCTTCGCGTCGCCGCCTCGATACCCCGTGTCCTTGTTGAATCTGTTGAACCAGACGTTGAGGATCCAGAGCGCTGATCCGGTCTGGGCGATCTTGCCGATTATTGTCATGTCACGCCGTTCGTTCAGGTCACAGCGGATCTGTGATCACAGTTGTTCCCAGATCTCCCTGGACCAACCATCTTAGGACCCGCGGAACGGCCCTAGAGGTCCCCCGCATCCAGTGCTGCCAACACTTCGACTGCACGCTCACGGACAGCGGGGAGGTCGCTGAGGCGCCTCATAGCGCCAATTTGTCTGGCCATGCGGTGATTGCTTGAAAATGCGTTCTCGTTTCGGGCGAGAAAGT